>NZ_JBBCUM010000020.1:0-71032 GCF_037147855.1 Allobosea sp. MMO-172
CCCCTTCAGGACAAGATCAAAGGCCAAATCTCGACGCGGGGTGGAGCAGCCCGGTAGCTCGTCAGGCTCATAACCTGAAGGTCGTCAGTTCAAATCTGGCCCCCGCAACCACTGAGACAGACACTCCCGTGAGCACAGCTCCGGGAGTGTTTGTTTTTGTAGCCTTCCCAACGGCTTGCCTTTCCGTCCACTCCAGGATCGTGCCGAGCTCGCCGTGCAACGTCGCGAAGATCTCGCCACGTGTCGGCCCAGGCGTCAGCACGATCTTCTCGATCAGCATGCGCAGCGCTTCGGCGGCCTCGGGCCGCTCCTCCGGCTGGTTCAGGGCTTCGGTCAACTTCGCGATCTTGCTCGCGTAGATCGTGGCCGCACTCGGAAGAAGGTCGGGCGCGTCGACCGGGGCATCCGCGAGGAGGGCGGTCAGTTCCGCCTTGCGGGCTTCCAGCACGGTCATCTTCTGCTTCATCGACGGATGGTACATGCCGTCGGCGATCGCCTCGACGATTCCCGCGATCTGCTTCTCGACCTTGGCGAGTTCGGAGCGCCAGGCGTCGCCATTGGAGCGCCGCTCCCGGTTCAGCCGGTTGGTCTCCTGCGCATAGACGCGCATCGCCTCTTCGACCACCTCCGGCGACATCATCCGGTCCTTCAGGCCGGCAAGCACGCGCGCCTCGAGGTCGGGGCGGGGGATCGTGCGGCTGTTGTCGCAGGTGGCCTTCCCGACATGGTTGGAGCAGGCGAAACGGTCGGCGCCGCGCAGGGCGTAGGGGCCGCCGCAGCAGCCGCAGGCGATCAGGCCCGACAAGAGCGACTTCGGTCGCCTGGCGCCGTTGAGGCGGTTCTGCCGGTGATGTTCGCGGACGCCTTCCGTGACCTTCGCGAATTTATCCGCGATCTCGTTCTGGCGCGCGCGGGCAGCCTGCCAGAGTTCGTCGTCGAGGATGCGAAGCTCGGGGACGTCTTTGACGATCCAGTCCGTCTCCGGATTGAGCCGGGAGACACGTTTGCCGGTCGAGGGATCCTTGATGTAGCGCAGGCGGTTCCAGATGAGCCGGCCGATATAGAGCTCGTTGTTGACGATGCCAGTGCCGCGCTTCACATGGCCGCGGATGGTCGTGTCGCCCCACGGCTTGCCGCCGGGGCCGGGAACGCCTTCGGTGTTTAGCGTGCGGGCAATCGTGCGGGGCGCGACGCCGGCGGCGAACATCCGAAAGATCATCTGTACGATCCCGGCCTCGCGGGCGTCGATGGTGCGGTCGCCCCGGATCGGCTCGCCGCGCGCGTCGAACTGCTTCACCACCTTGTAACCGTAGCAGAGCCCGCCGCCGGACTTCCCGGCCTCCACGCGCCCGCTCATCCCCCGTCGCGTCTTCTCAGCGATCGCCTTGAGGGTGAGCGCGTTCATCGTGCCCGTCAGGCCGACATGCAGCTCGCTGATCTCGCCCTCGGACAATGTAACGATCGGTACGCCCGCGAACTTCAGGCGCTTGAACAGCGTCGCCACGTCGGCCTGGTCACGCGAGATCCGATCCAGCGCTTCCGCCAGGACGAGGTCGAAGCGACCGGCGGTCGCGTCCTGCAGCAGCGTCTGGATGCCCGGCCGCAGGATCATGCTGGCGCCGGAAATCCCCGCATCCTTGTAGGTGCTAGTGACTTCCCACCCCTCGCGCCCCACACGCTCCCGGCAGATCCGGAACTGGTCCTCGATCGACGCCGCGCGCTGGTTATCGGAGGAGTAACGGGCGTAGAGCGCGACGCGCATCGTCAGGACTCCTTCAAAGGGGGATTTGGGCTCAGCATGAAGCTGTGCCGCTGTTTCGACAAGATCGACATCGTCTGTAGATCATTCAAGGAGCTTCCTTCTTCCGATGGACCCCTGACAGCCTTGTCCCTCGCGCTCAAACCTCTCGCGGGCGATTTGCCGACCGACCAGGCGGGCAAGGCGAAGGATGACCTCTTCTGCCTCTGCCGAAGGCGTTTGTGCCGGGCCGGCGGCGGTCTCTATCTGCGCGGCGTCAACCCCGGCCAGTTGGCCGGGGGCGGCATCGTCTCGATCAGATCTCGGCCTCTTCGCCATGACGGCCTCCAACGGGGAGGCCCTTCAAGTTCACCATATCGGCTACGGTCGGTAGAAGTGAATCTGGGAACGCAGACAGCGACCCTCAGGCAAACAAGGTCGCCTGGAGCGCCCAATCCTCCTGATACCTCAGAAACTCGGAGTCCAAAGTCTTCTTGCCTTGGTCATCGACGACGACCTTGATCAGTCGCCCGCTGCGATGGGGAAAGCCATCGATCACCTCGTCGCAGACCTCATGGATCTTGCGGGAAAAGTCGGCCACATCACCGCAGACCCAGTGCAGCCAATGGAGGATCATGGTCGCCGGACCGGTGAAGTGGTTGATGTGCTCGAAGTTGCGTCGCCGCTGCTCCTCATAGAGCTCCGCCATCCAGACGGCGACATGCGTCGGGCGTCCCGCATCGAGATCGGCGATCGCCATCGACCAGTGCCCGAGGGGCACAGCCCAGCGCATGTCGTGCCAGACGAGAAACGGATTGAAACGCGCGTGCATCGAGAGGATCAGCAGCGGCTCGACGGCGAGATCGGTCAGCGCCTGGAACCGCGGCGAGCCGACGGCCTCGTGCCTGACGCGCTGGACGGTCCGGGTCTCCAACGTTGGATCATGCTTGTCCGGCTTGTGGAATTCGTCATGCGTGTCGAGGCGTTCGATCGACTTGCAGCCGATGCGCCAGTGCCTCGCCCGGAACAGCGCGCGCAGGGTCCATTCCAGCAATTCGAGATAGTGACGGCGCAGCACGTCCTTCTTCTCGGATTCTTTGACGGATTTTGGATTACGTGTCGCGCCGAAGAGAAGTAGCCGTTCAGACAAGGGCGCGTTCCATGACGGTCCCGCTTTCGCAAGGGCGCTTCGCGCCGCGCGCGCATATTCGTGCAACGCGTCGTCGACGAGCGCCTTTTGCTCTGGACATGCGAGCGATACTTCGTCGCCAGGCAACCCTAGGAATTCTCGCATCAGCAAGCGTAGGTCTTCGGTACCGCCCCAACGGCGCAGAAGTCTGGAGTCGTCGTACCATTGACGGGCGTTGTCGCGCTGGTCGTCGCAGAGCGCTTTCAGCAGCTTGGCGAACAGAATCAGCAGGCAGCTTTCCTGATGCCGCGGCGTCGAGGGCCCCGGCTTTGCCGGCTCCGGAAATGCATCGACGAGTCCCCGAGGCTGTAAGGCTCGCGACGCAAGCATCCTATGCGCATAGGCTCGCACCCCGCCGTCGCTCGACAACACGAGTGCATGGGCGCTCGGGTGCGTCATGCGGCCGCCTACGGCGGATCTCGCCTTTTCGACTCTCTTGCTGACGATTGCCATGCCCGGCTGCGTCACCTTCTTATCGATCGTCGCAATGGGAGGCTGAGGTAACGTCGCCATCCCGGAACGCAGTCGGTGCCTGCGCGTCCTAAGACCGATCGCCGGAGACGGACCACCGTTGCCGAGCTGTCGCGCCCAGGACGGCATGCCCCAGAAACGCGCCCGCGTTCTCGAGATGAAGATGACGGGCAGGGAGATGTTCTGGCGTTGGACACGGACGGCGCGTGCCTTGCCGTTGAGGATCTCGCAGGTCTTGGGGTCGAAGCCGTCCGGCTTGTCCCGACCCTCGTACACGACGATCAGCGGCTCGCCGCAGTCGTATAGGGAAAGCTGCGCGGCGTAGGGCCGATACCTGTCGACCTCGGCGCGGTCCATGCTCGCGACCAGCTGACGGGCCGGGACCATGGCCCGACCGATCTGATCGCAGTCTTCGCCGCTATTCAGAGCGCTCTGAATACGGCGACAAAGCCAACTGGTGTTGACGAGCGGTCCCGTACCGCGGTCAAGACGCTTGGTCTCATCCAACAGCGGGATCAGGGGCCTGAATTCAGGCAGGCATTCCTTCTTGATACTCGCTCGGATACGCATTTGATACACTCACATTTGGATATCGCTCGCGATATCGACCCGAATCAACTGTCATTGATTCTGGGTGAGCCTCCAACTTTACGTCAATCCATTCCGAGCGATAATTCCTGCACCGCCCCCGTGTCGCTATCCGACCGGAAACTGCTCCTGCATCTGGTCCTTGAGGACGGCGACGATGCCGTCGGCATCGCCCACCAGGTAGTATTCGTTGGTGATGAGTCCGGCTTCACAGTCGAGGACGGCCGACCACGCGTCGCCGCCCTCCGCTTGCAGCACGCGCGGTCCGTTATCCATCGCGAACACCGGGAGGGATTTCTCCTTCGAGAGCTGTTCAACGTCGTAGACCATCCCGAAGACGAGGACGGCGCGGCACTTGCCGTGGATCGCGCTCGCCACTTCCATCGGCCCAACGGCGGCATAGGGAAGGAGGTGACGGGCGTCGATGACGACGACGTGTTCGGCGCAGTTGCGCCGAAGGAGACGGTTGAGCGTCTGGCGGCCGTCGCTCACCTTGATGATCGTCGCAGGTCCCGCGAACGGCTTGACCTGCGTATAGTCGTACATCAGGGGCAGCTGGCGAGCCATCGGGCCGAACGCGGCACAGAGCTCGATCGTGGTGACGCGCTTCTCATCTGTCTTCGTCTGCATCGTGTGACTCCTGTCTCGAACATGCCGATGTGCATCCGCGAGACAGGCTTCCCGACGGCTCGATCTGACGCTAGCCCGGAATCTGGGAACGCAGTCCGTGCGCCCCAGATCCGCGCAGAACTATCAGATGCGGAAGGTCATCGTGCCGAAGCCTTGCGCCCTCGACTTCCAGGCGAGCGTCGGCGTCGTCTGTGGCAGGACGACGTGATCGTGGATGATGGCTTCGGCCAGGCGCAGAAGCCGATCGGCGTCGCGGCTCTTGGGGCGGAAGAAGTAGAACTCTTCGCCGTCACTGGAACGCTTGAGTTCGCCGAAGCCATAGGCCGTCCCCCGGGCAAGCTCCCTCGGAGCGATGCCCAGCAGTTGGCAGTGGGCTCGGCCCGCCACGGACTTTAGCCAGGGATTGAGGGCGGCATTGGTCATGCGGGCGTGCAGCTGCTTGTCGAACTCACGAACCGAGAGGCTCGCAGGCAGGCGAACCGTGAGGCAGCGATTGCCCATGGCGACCGGCGATCCCGCCAGGGGCGCGCCGTGCGCGAGGATATGCTGCAGCATCCAGTTGTCGTAACCGAGGTCGGAGCAGCAGAACCCGTCGGCACTCGTCGTCAGCGCGCCATACCGATCGGCGTTGAGCTCGCGCAGACGATCGCGGAGCTTGACCTGCGCCGTCACCGAGACCTTGTGGAGCGCAGCACAGAGGCGGCGCGACAGGCCGAGCAGACCCGTGGCCTGCTCCGGGTTCCGGTGATCTTCCCCGCAGCCGGCACAGTAGACGAACACCAGCCGCCCGGGTTCGTAGGCTTCGACGAAGGCGGGCTTCGTGAAGGCGTCGTCCGCCAGCGGGACGATATGGACGCCACCGATCCGCGGCCAACGGGTCGGATACCAGCGCGTCACGGCGCCTGCCGACCCTGCGGGCAGAAGGGGGCTGCCCATCTTCCGTTTGGAGAGAGGCTTCTGGTTGGTGGGCTTGGTCTTGGTCGTCATGGTCAAATTCTTTCGTGCTGGGCTTCCCGGGGGGCATTCCCGATCTCACCTCACTTTCCGCCTACCTCTCTCTCCCTGCTGGGGCGCATGAACCCGATCGGCGTGGGGCTGGCTTCGCGGGACGCGAGGGCATCCGCGGCGCTGATGTCCGCCGACTCGAGGACTTCTCGCCCCTCAGCTGCCGCGAACCCGAGCGCGAGGCGCAGCACGCGGCCGATCCGGCGCGGATTGCGCCGGGCAAGGACAACCAGGATGTCATCGCTCGGCATCGGCAGCCCGAGCGGCGTGAGGATCTTCGTCGCGATCTGCCGCGTCACCGCGATGAGGGCATCGCCGGTCGGCGCGGCGATCGGGATGATCAGGAACCGATCCTGAATGAAACTCGGCAGGACTGAGACATCGTTGGCAGTTCCGATAAAGATCGCGTGCGAGGCATCGAAGCGAACGCGCAGATACTCGTCGAGAAGGGCCTCGGCATTCTCCGGCTCGAGGACGTTGAGCAGGATGTTGAAAGGCTGCTCGTCGCGATGCGTCAGGAATTTGTCGATCGCGTCGAGAAGGAAGACCGGGCTTGCTGAGGACGAGGTCACGAGGGCTTCAGTCAGAAGGCCCATGCGGGCGCCACGCCATGTCGTTGGGTGGCCGGTGATCAGTTGCATCGCGTCGGAGTTCGTCGCGCAGGACCAGGCATGAATCGGGACACCGAGGACCTTGGCCAGAGCCTTCGAATAGTGCGTCTTGCCGGTCCCCGGCGGCCCCACAAGCAAGAGCGGCGGGATCGACAGCGGCGCTTCGGCCAATAGTGAAAGCGCGACAGTCCGATCGACAAGGTCAGTGACCGTGACGAAGGGCGGGCATGTGCTCCGGAGTTCGTCGAGCGCCTCGCGCATCTGAGCAGTGCCGAACAGCAGAGGCTTCCGGGACGGCTCCTCCGTCAGCCAGCAAAGCTTGCTGAAGCGAGCCGCCTCTTCATTCGAAAGATGGGTAGTGTCGCCGTTTTCGATCGCGAGAAGCCGGAGCTGGCGGCCGACGTCGGCATGATGGAAGATGTTCGCGGAGCTGCTACGCCCGCCGCAATCCGGCTCGGGAGGGCGCTGAGCGTCCGGTTCCAAGCTTTCGCTTTTGGGGAGCGCGACACTGTCCGACTCGAGGGGCATGCGCTCCGATCCCTGCATGGCCAGTTGTTCCAGCAGGATCCGCGCTTCGATGTCGTCGTGGCCGGTATCGTCCGGCATCCGGTTCTCAGGCGCATTCATGATCGTGGTCCGCGTGCCGCGGCGCATGCTGCCTTCCGCGGGGTCGACCGCTCCGGTCTCCCGCCCGCGGCAATCCCAACACGAAAAGGCGACGCCGGGTGGCGCCGCCTTCCTGTCGTCGCCATCGGATGATCGGCTCAGACGATCTCGATCCAGTCGACCTCGACCAGCGCCCCGTCGTGAAGACCGAGCCGGCGATGGACCCAGATCGCCTCGTCGACCATGTGCCGGACGATGGCCTGCATGTGGAGCGGGTCCGGGCGGCAGGCGCGATCGTTGATGATCCGCGCGACCGCGCGCTTCTCCTCCAGATCGGCCTTCGACCTCGCCGGCCAGATCAGCGCCTGGCAGGCGTTGATGTAGGCCAGGATCCGCGCGCCCTCCGCCGCGAGCCGCAGCTCGCGGCTCTTGTCACCCTCGTTCGCACGCGCGAGGTCGAACAGCCTCTCGGCGGTCTCGAACATCCTGACGACCCGCTCGCGCAGCCGGCCGAACTTGGGACCGCTGGAAGCGAAGGCGATCCACATATCGGGCGAGGTGGCGAGAACCGGCTCGCCGCCTCGGATCGGCAGGAGATCGCGCAGATCGTAACGCAGTCGCGGCCAGGAAGAGAGGTTGCTATCGGCGAGTCCCGGTGCGGCAGGAGCCGGCGGAACACTCAGCTGGCCGACATCGAACGCCGCCCGCATGATCCGGATCCGCCTGGCGGTCTTCGAGTCGAGCGATGCGATGTAGTCCGGCTCCTGGTCGGTACCGTACGGCCCCCGCCCGTCAGCGAGGGCAAGCTTAGCATCGACCTCGTCGAGGCTGTCGGCCGGCCAGGCGCAGACCAGGCTATCCAGGAGAAGAGCTGCGAGCTCCATGCTGGCGGCGATGGTGGCAGCATGAGGATGGCGATCATCGGCATATGCGACACGATGCGCTTCGTGGTCGAACTGCCGCGACATCCGTGCGGCCTCCTTGAGGTTAGGCCGGCCCTGCCTGAAAGCGATGAGCTCGCCGAGCGTAGGATCGTCAGCGAGGTTCGAGGTCAGCGCTTCCAGCGGGTCGCGGAAGCGCTCGTCCTCGCGAAGCGCGAGGCTGTGTTTCTCGGGCGGCGGCAGCCGGCCCTGGTCGTCGTTACTGGACATGATGTGTTTCCATTGGGGGTTACAGCCATCTCGACTGCGTCCCCTTCCGGTTCCTGGAATCGCAAAGGGGCGTCCCGGACGACGCCCCTTCGCAATCGGCTTCTTCTTACCCGTGGGAGCTCAGCGGCCCTGGACGGACAGGGCGGCGGCCCGAGCCGCATTTGCGAGCTCGCCGATGACGCCGCCGGTCAAGGCGGCGAAGGCGACGATGCTCTGAAGCCTTGCCTTCGCCAGGCGCGGAGCGAGAGCCAGCGCCCGATCCTTGGCGGCGGCGCCCGCCTCGACGAGGTCAGCATAGATGCAGGCGCGGGCGAGATCGGCCGTTGTCAGCAGCATCGCTCCCTGGTGAGCGCGCTCGAGCCTGTCCAGCGCCTCGTGGCCATGATCACCGTCGGCGATCCTGCAAGCGATGCGGTCCGCATCGTCGAGCTGAAGCGCGGCGCGCTCGACAAGGGCGGCGACCTCCGGCAGGTCCTGCATGAAGGCGACCAGGCTGAAGCCCTGCTCGACGCAGAACATGGCGGGTACGCCGGGCCGCATGGTCTCCACGGGGGCGGGCTCGGCGCTCGCCAGCATGAAGGTCCGGCACTGCCGCTCGCCGATGGCGATCGGGAGGGGGCCGATGTCGAAGGCCAGCGCCGCCGCCTCGACCATGGCGGGATCGCCGGACTCACGGAGTTTGGAATCGACGCTCTCGGCGATGAACTCGCGTGCCAGCATGTCCTCTCCGTTCTGAGGCGGCATGATCGCCAAGGCGATGACGCAAGCCGAGTTGAGCACCGTCAGAGCCGTCAGCATGTCGAGGCAGGCGACGACCTGAGGCTTTGCGGAGGTTTCGGCCAGAGCGAGAAAACGCTCTGTCTCCTCCGCGAAGCCGAGCGCGCGGCCGGCGGCGGCACTGATCAGGAATCGCTCGCTCACGAAGCCTGCGTAGGCGGCGTCGCGTTCGCCGGAGAGGGGAAGCTTGCGCGCGATCCCGTCGAGCTCGTCGGTGACGGGGCGGATGATGGCCTCGAACACGATGTCATCGAGCGAGGCGGCTGCGGGGATGTTGGTCTGCATGGACTTTCCAGAAGGTTTTTTGGGGTTACTGCCTCGTGGCAGCGCTTTCCCGTTTTCCTTCCAAACGGCCGGCGTTCTGGAGCGCCGGCCTCTTTCCTCACGCCGCCACTTGCTGGCGGTCGCTGCGCTCGCGCAGCCAGATCTCGATCGCATCGAGCTGGGCATGGCGATCGGCATCCTGCGGATCGAGCCCGGCGCGCAGTTCCGTGACCTCCGACATCGCCTTGGGCAGCGTTAGCCAAGGCACCTCCGCTTCGGTCGTCAGCCGCTCGCGCAGCCAGTCGCGGCCCTTGCGCCAGGATTCCGGCGAGAGGCATTCAGCCGCTTCCAAAAACATCTGCCGATTGGCGAAGGCCTGGAGGCGGATGTCGCCCATGTGCTTCACCAGCGCGCCGCGCTGGTCCCAGGGCAGCTCGTGCCAACGGGCACAGACGCGCGCATCCGCGTCGGACAAGAAGCCGCCGCTGTATAGCGTCGCCTCGTGGAACGGTGATGGCTCGCGATCGGCAAAACGGCCCTTCAGCGCAGCTGCGAGATGGCGCTTGAAAGTCGGGTGCTGGCGGATCTGGCGGGCCCGGTCGTGGTAGACCGCGTCCGGGAGCCGATCGGCCGGGAGCGCATGCTGCGCGTCCTCCCACCCGAACAGAATCGGCTGGGAGTTCGTTTTGACCATCCGTACGGGTCGCGCGCCGGAGCGTGTCAGCAGCTTCGCGATGTCCTCCGCCGCGCCGTCGAGTAGCTCGCCGGGTCGATCGAGAGATCGGCGGCAGCCCACGAGGTTGGAACATCGGGGTTCGGTAGGATGCCGACCGCCGGCACCAGCGCCGAATGTCCTCCGAGGCAGATCAGGTCGCCGCTGGAAAGCAGCCGGATCGGCCCCGACTTATGCGTATTGGCGAGCATGAGCGCGACAGTGCGTGGAGCGCGCTCCCTGAGCAGCCGGAACAGCGCGAGCGTGGCGCGCGCATCGAACAGCGCGTCATGCGCCTCGTCTTCGGCCAACGGGATGTGGTTGGCCCGGCAGACCGCGCCGAGCTTGAGCGAGCGCTTGCCGTCGTCACTGACCGGGATCGTGACCGCGTCGGGCTCGAGCATGATCGCCGCCCGCAGCATGACGAGGAGGTCGGCTCGCTTCAACCCCATTCCCTGGGTCAGATACGGCGGCAGGAGATGGGTGAAGAAGCTGTACCGCAGCACTTCTTCGTCATAACGCAGGGTGTTGTAGCCGAGGACCGTGGCAGGCGCCCAGAACCGGATCGCGCGGGCGATCTGGCCGAGCATGTCGAGGCACGACATCGGCGCCTGGTCGAGCTGCTGCGGCCGGATCCCTGTGGTCAGCAGCGCGCCGGGCGAAGGCACGATATGAGCCGGCAGTGCGCAGCGCAGCGAGAGCTCGCCCAGCGGGCGTAAGCCCTCGTCCGTGTGGATCAGGGCGGCCTGGAGAGGCACGTTCCAGGCCGGTTCGAGACCGGTGGTCTCGAGATCGTAGATGATGAAGGAGGACATCGCGGCGATCCTACTGCACGCCACCGGAGCTGGCTTTGTACGTCTCCTTGCGCAGTTCAATGCCGAGATCGACCCCGTCGAAATGCATTGCCAGCTCGACCATCGACGCCGTGCGCGAGCGATCCATCTCGCCGGGCAGGAAGCTCATCGTCTCGTAGATCTCGATCTTCTGCGCCAGCTCCCGCTCGTTGCGAGCAGGCGTCTCCGCGATCAGCAGCGCGTAGCTCCGCGCGATCGCCCGCGCGCCCTCCGCCATCTGCCGGCCGTTGAGGCCGCCATGGTCTTCATGGACGCGGTCGCCGTCATGATCGAGCAGCAGAGCATGGGCCAGCGCTGCCTGCCAGAGTGGGAACATCTTGCTGTGCCTGATGCTCAGCTGATACCCACGCGCGTAATGCGCAAGGTCGTGCGCGGTGGGGCGAGCATCGTCCTGGGCGCTCTCGGCACCCTCGTTCAAGGTCTTCATAGATCATTCCGTTCCGGTTCCAGGATCCGGGACGGCTCACCTGCTCATTCCCGGGGGTTCCCGACGCTGGGTTCCGGAATTCCTTCTCTTCACGCGCACAATCGGCGGGGATCCGTCTTCGAGCGCTCCCGCTACGAAGGGGCAAAGCTGGCCCATGTCGACATCTGGAACGTCCGCTTCCCGACGCTCCAAAGCAGGAACACGCGGTAGAACCGCAACCGGCGCAAAACGCGGCAGTCACCCAACTCATGTCGCCTGAAGAAACGCGACGACGTCGTCGAGAACAGGCGCTTGCCATTGCAGCAGCCTGGCCAGCGCTGTGGCCGTGCTGGCATGGCCGAGCCCTTGATAGATCTTCAGCGAGACGGATCGCGCGCCCGCCCTTCTGAGCGCGAGCGCAAGCCGCTCGCTGTTGCGCGGAAGGACCGTCGTGTCGCTCGATCCCGTAGCCAGAAAGACCGGTGGCGCGTCGCGCCTTGCAAAGTTGATAGGTTGAGTCTGGGCGGGGTCGCGTGCGTTTCCGAACGCTTGTTTCGTGACGTCGATGTCGAAAGGCAGAAAGTCGTAAGGGCCGGAAAGGCCGACGGTGGAGCGGATCCCGCCGGTATGCATTCCGACGGCGGCGAGGTAACGCCTGTCCAGCGTCAGCATCATCGCGTTATAGGCGCCAGCTGAATGCCCCATCAGGTGGATGGCTCGCGGGGAGCCGCCGAAGCGGGCGATGTTATCTCGCATAAAGCGCAGCGCCAGCGCACCGTCTTCGATGAATACCGGGAAACGGACCTCCGGGACCAGGCGATAATCCGCGATCACCGTGACAAAGCCACGAGCAGCAAGCGCGTCCCCGACGAAGGAATAGGTTTCCTTGGCGCCATTGGCCCATGAGCCGCCATAGATGAAGAAGACAACCGGATTCGGCGCGCTGCCACCGTCGGAAGGCACGTAGATGTCCATTCGCTGCCGGGGATGCAGGCCGTAGGCCACATCACGCGCGCCGTTGGTCAAGGCGCCGGGTCGCAGGACTGAGCAGGCAGGCAAGGCAAGCCCGGCGAGCAGCGGCAGGATCGTGCGTCGGGCAATCCGGAGCGTCATGATCACCTGGGGTCGAGGAGGCATCGTCTCCTATACGCTTAGCCCGCCGGAACGGATTTCCGTGACGAGACAGGATCGCGAGCGGAACTGAACCATGCCGGCTCGCTCGGCGTATCTCCCGCAAGACCAGGGAGATCGCCATGCGCTTCGTTGCCGGTTACATCGCCTTCCTCATCGCATTCGGCATTTGCGACGCCATCTGGCTGAGCACGATGACGGCCAGGCTCTATCGGCCGGTGCTCGGCGACCTGATCGTCGAGCAGGTGCGCTATTGGCCGGCGGCGCTGTTCTATTTCGGTTTCCCGCTCGGGGTCGTTTATTTCGCGCTGATGCCGGCGCTGCGTGACGGTAGCGCGAGTACCGCATTGCTCAATGGCGCGCTTATCGGCCTGCTCGCCTACGCGACCTACGACCTCACCAACTATGCCACGCTGCGGCCCTGGACGCTGACGATCGCGCTCGTCGATCTCGTCTATGGCACGGTCGTCGTCGGCCTGTGCACATGGGTCGCTTTCGTCATCGTCCGCCGCCTTGCTGGTTGGGGCTGGGTCTAGTCCCCAGCCGGCTGATCGTCAGGCTGCCTGCAACCGATAGTGATGGACGCCCCAGGCCTCGCCGCCGGCATGGCCGAACAAGCCGCTCGTCGCGAGAAAGAAGAGCCGCCAGCGCCGGCGCCAGAGTGGCGCTTCCGCGCCATAGGCCTCGCGCAGGATCGGATCGATCGCCGCGAGATTGCGATCGAAATTCGCCAGCCAGTCCTCGGCTGTGGCGCGATAATGCTCGCCGCTCCAGCGCCATTCGGCCTCGACAGTGAAGAGATCGGGGAATTGGTGCGCGAGCGTCGCGCTCGGCATCAGGCCGCCGGTGAAGAAATGCTGCGCGATCCAGTCACCCGTATCCGCCGCATCGAAGCGGTAGCAGCCCTGGCGGTGAGCGAAAACATGGATGAAGAGGCGGCCGTCCGGCTTCAGCCAGCCACGAACCCGCCCGAGGAGTTCGCGCCAGTTCGCCATGTGCTCGAACATTTCGACGGAGACGACACGGTCGAAACGCTCGCCGGTCGCAAACGCGTTCATGTCAGCGGTGACGACGCGGAGATTGCCGAGATGGCGGCGCTGCGCCTGCTCCTCGATATAGGAGCGTTGCGAGGCCGAATTGGAAACCGATACGATCCGCGCCTTCGGGTAGCGCTCCGCCATCCATAACGACAGCGAGCCCCAGCCGCAGCCAAGTTCGAGGATGTCCTGCCCGTCGGCGAGATCGGCATGGTCCGCGGTCAGTTCGAGTGCCTTGTCTTCTGCTGCCGCCAGCGTGTCGCCGGGATCGGCGTAATAGCAGCAGGAATATTTGCGCTGCGCGCCAAGCACCTGATCGAAGAAGGCGGCCGGCATCTCGTAATGCTGGGCGTTGGCGGCGTCGGTATGAACGGCGATCGGAAACGCCGCCATGTCGCGGGCGAAGGCTGCGGCATCAGCCGGCTGCGCCGCAAGCGAACGATCCGTTCGCCCAACCAGCGAGGCGATGACCATGCGACTGACGGCATCGGGAACCGGGAGGCCTTCACCCCAGCTCGAAAGCTTCTGCATGATCGTCATCACGTCGCTCCTTTCGGCGGCAGAGGGATCAGGGCGCTGGTTCGGCTTTGGTAGGCGCGATAGGCGTCGCCGTGCTTGGCGAGCATATGCTGCTCCAAGGGCGGGATGCCGGAGATACGCGTCAGCAGCGCTGTGATGCAGGCCGGCGCCAACAAGGCGAGCCAGTCCCAGGGGTAACCGGCCGCGAGCGCGATCGCCGGATAGGCGCACCAGAGCACGCATTCGAAGAAGTAGTTGGGATGGCGCGACCAGCGCCAGAGGCCACGGTCGCAGATGCCGCCACCGCCGGAGCGGGCAAACGCGCGCAGCTGGCTGTCTGCCAGGGCTCCGCCCACCAGTCCTGTTACGAAAATGGCAATGCCTGCGATATCGCCCCAGCCGAGCGAAGGCGTGGGCTTATGTGCCGCCAAGATGATGCCCAATGCCAACGGAATGCTAGCCAGCGCCTGCATCTGCAGCAGCCTGGCGAGTTGCCGGGGAGCATCGCTGCCCCAGTCGCGCTTGAGCTTCGCATAACGGGGATCCTCAGCGATGCCGCTCGTGCGCTGCGCGATATGCAGGCCGAGGCGGAGCGCCCAAGCCAGCGCGAGCGTGGCCAAGAACAGGCGCCGCGGCATCGGTCCGGCCCCGAAAGGCAGCAACGCACCCGCGATCCCTGTCAGGCCGAGCCCGAAGGTCCAGATCACGTCGATCCAGCCGGAATTGCCGGTGCGGCGCTCCACCATTGTCGCCAAGGCCATGAAGGCCGACATGGCCACGGCCACGAAGGCCAGAGCCACGACGAAGGAGGCGATCGTCAAAACCGCACCAGCGGCTGCAGCAACCTGCCAAGCCATCCCTGCAGCTGCACACTCCCCGTCATCGCGACGATGCAGGTGCAGCCTTCGACAGGATCGACACGCGGCGTGTGATCATGCTCGGCATCGGCCTCGTCGAAATCCCCGGCAGCGTAGCGCCCGTATTCGTGCTCGTAGGCGCCGGCGAGGATCGTCGTCCATTCGAAGCCCGTATGCTTGTGGTGCGGCAAAGCGATGCCGGGGCCGGCACGCAGCATGAAGACGCGCGCATCTGCGCCGGGAACCTCGACGCGTCGCATGGCGATGCGGAGGCCGATGGGGCGCCAAGGGCCGAAGCCATAAGGGCGCAGTACCTTCGGCATCCCGGCCTCGGACATCAGGGCGGTGGCCGATGACGGCTCGGCTGGCGCTGCGGTGGCTGCATGACTTGGGCCGGAAGCCATTGCGACGGGCTCGACCGTATCCAGCAATGCGCCTTGGACGGCCTCGAGCTCGCGCAGGCGCCGCCGGCTCTCCTGATCCGCCTCGATATGGCAGGCGACGACGACCGCCAGACCTTCGTCGAGCTGCCCGGCCGCGAAGGCGGCCAGCGTCTCGTCGGATGGGCGATGCATGATGCTCATCGCAGATCCTCCAGCCGGCCGCGCAGATGCGACAAGGCCAGGCGCAGGCGGGATTTCACAGTGCCCAAGGGAATGGCGAGATGATCGGCGACATGCTGATGGCTAAAGCCTTCGATGAAGGCGAGTTCGACTACGCGGTACTGGTCGGGTGAAAGCTGAGTCATCGCCGCCCGCACGCGCGCATCGCGTTCGGCGCCGGAGAGCGTCGCATCGGGTTGTTCGGGGGCTTCTTCATCGAGAATCTCGTAAACTTGCGACAGCCGCGAACGGGTCTCACGGCGGGCGATGTCGATGCGCAGATTGCGCGCGATCGTTGCAATCCAGGTCGAGGCGCTGGCCTTCGCCGGGTCGAAGAGGGCTGCCTTGCGCCAGACGGCCAGGAGCGTTTCCTGCGCGACTTCCTCGGCCAGCTCCGCCGGGGCGCCGCCACGCATCAGCAACCCTTTCACGCGCGGCGCGAAATGGTCGAACAGCGCGGCGAAAGCGGCTCGGTCCCCCGAGCGCGCAATGGCGGCAATCAGTCTGTCGGGGTCGAACAAGACGATGAAACGACCTCCTTGAGCGCTGGCTCCTGCCTCGCGCATGCCGTCGACAGTCAGGGCGAGTGCGGGGACCATGAACGAGATACGCAGGCAGTGCCGCGCCGGATCACCGGGATAAGATCACTCGCCATCACTCAGCGGCCTTCCAGTTCACGTCGCGGCAGATCAGGCGCCCGACGATGCAACCACGAGTGGTCAGCGCACCGGGCGTCGCGGTGATCGTCATCGCGTAGGTCCAGTCGCGCTTGGGGTCGTAGGCGTTGCCGGAAAAGGTTCCGTCGGGCTGGCGCGCCAGCGTCATGACGAGCTTGTCGCCGGCCGCCTCGCCTTTGCTGGTGTCGCCGATCCAGAGATTGGTGGCGCAGATCTTGTCGCCGCAAGGCGCGATGCGGACACGCGCGTTGCCGTCATCGCGCAGCCATGTGCCGTCAATGTCGCTGGCGGCCGCACCTTCAATCGCAATGGCAGCGAGGGCGAGAGCAAGCAGAAGGCGCGTCATGGCGAAGTCCTCTCGGCGGATGCGTTTCCTCTACGCTCCCCGGACATCGTTGGTTTCATCGGCGCGCGAAATTGTGTCGAGATGCCCGGAGAAGAGCCATCCGATCAGGACCGTCAGGGATGCGGCGCTGAGGAAATTCAGGCGCTGCAGGGCTATGTATTCGCCGGCCTCGTAGAGGTGTATCGGCCCGCCGAGAAGAGCTGCCGGCAGGAGATAGGTGGCGAAGGCGAGCGCCGTGAAGCCGAGCGCAAAGGCACGCTCCAAGCGGCGAAACAGCATCAGCGCCAGCATGAGACAGGGAAGCAGGAAGATTTCGACCCCCGAGCCAGAGCCAAAGGCGGCGCGGCAGAGCAATGTATTGCCGATGCCAGCTGAGAGAAGCAGTGCTCGCCCGAGCAAGGTGCTGCGCCGCATGGCCGCCGGCACGGCTGCGAAGAACGGCGTCGACAGGAAAGTCAGGTAGGACGGCGCGATGACGGGCGAGGCCGCCCAGTCGATATAAAGTGGATAGAATGGCTGGTTCGAGACGATCACCAGCGCGACGGTATTGGCCACGGCGCTCCGGGGATCGGGATGCGCCATATAGGCGCCGAGCGCGGCAGCCATCCGCTTCAGCCTGCTCACGAGCATCATCCCAACCTCTCACGAATTATCCCGGGCTTCCTTCGTCTACGCAGGTGGCCCGGCGTTGGGTCACGCCGTCTGCTCGTTTTTGGTGGCGCCGCGACAAATCCAGTCCGGCTCAGGCCACGTATACCGGTTATGAAAAGCAGGGACGCAACGATGGAGAGGGCGCAGGGCAAGGCGATGAGAGTCGCCGTGATCGGTGCGGGCATCTCCGGCCTGTCGGCCGCGTGGCTGCTGGGTCAGGCGCATGACGTCGTGCTGTTGGAGGCCATGCCCCGACTCGGCGGTCATGCGAACACCGTTCGCGTTGCCGGGGAGACCGCGGTCGATACCGGCTTCATCGTTTACAACGAGGCGACCTATCCGAATTTCATCGCGCTGATGGACCATTTGCGCGTCGCCACGCAGCCGACCGAGATGTCGTTTGCGGTGTCGCTCGACGGCGGGCGCCTTGAATATAGCGGTACCAGCGTCACCGGCTTGTTCGCCCAGCGCAGCAATTTGGTGCGCCCACGCTTCTGGGCGATGCTGCAGGGCATTACCCGCTTCTACCGCGACGCCTCAAGGGACGCGGTTGCAGGCGGTGCGGCCGGCGTCTCGCTCGGCGACTATCTCGCCGCTGGCGGTTACGGTGCGGCCTTCCGGGACGACCATCTCCTGCCGATGGCTGCGGCCATCTGGTCGGCGCCCTGCGCGGAAATCCTGTCCTATCCCGCAGCGGCCTTCCTGCGCTTTCATCACAATCACGGCCTGTTGCAGCTCACGGATAGGCCGGTCTGGCGCACCGTGACCGGTGGCAGCAGCACCTATGTGCAAAAGCTGCGCACCGGCTTCTCGGGCGAGGTGAGGGCCGGCTCGCCGGTGCGGCAGGTTCGGCGCGGAACCAATGCTGTCGATCTGACCGGCGATGGCTGGACCGAAACCTTCGACCAAGTCGTCTTCGCCACCCATGCCGACCAGACGCTGGCGATGCTCGCCGACCCCGGTCCGGGGGAGATCGAAGCCCTCGGTGCGTTCCGCTACAGCCGCAATCGCGCCGTGCTGCATGGCGACACGGCCCTGATGCCGAAACGCCGCCGCGCCTGGGCGAGCTGGAACCATATCGGTCATCGTGCGCAGCCGGATTCCGCCTGTGCTGTCACCTACTGGATGAACCGACTCCAGGGCCTGCCCGACGAGCGGCCTTTCTTCGTCACGCTCAATCCGCCGGATATGCTGCGCGAAGAGACTGTCCTTCACGAGGAAATCTACGAGCACCCGCTCTTCGATGCTGCTGCGCTCGAGGCGCAGGAGCGGCTCTGGTCGCTGCAGGGCGTGCGCCGGAGCTGGTTCTGCGGCGCCTATTTCGGTTCGGGCTTCCACGAAGATGGCTTGCAGGCCGGGCTCGCCGTCGCCGAGGCGCTCGGCGGTGTACGTCGGCCTTGGCAGGTTCGCGATGAATCCGGGCGCATTCCGATTGCTTCTCGGCCGGAGCTGGCCGCATGAATTGGCGATCCGCCCTCTATGTCGGCCGCGTCAGGCATCATCGGTTTCGGCCCCGCCCGCATGCGCTGGCCTATCGCGTGTTCTGGATGTTGCTCGATCTCGACGAGATCGAGCAACTGGCCGCGAAGCTCACGCTGTTCTCACGCAACCGCTTCAATCTCTACGCCTTCTATGACGCGGATTACGGGGATCGCAGCGGTCGGCCTCTACGAACCCGGATCGAAGAAACTCTTGCGAAAGCCGGAATCGCGCATGACGGCGGCCCGATCCGGCTGCTGACCATGCCGCGCATCCTCGGCTATGCCTTCAACCCCCTCAGCACCTATTTCTGCTATCGCCGCGACGGCAGCCTCTGCGCCACCGTCTACGAGGTGCATAACACCTTCGGCGAGATTCACAGCTATGTCGCGCCGGCCCGTGCTTCTGAAGGCGCGTTGAGGCAGGAGGCTGGCAAGGTCTTCCACGTCTCGCCGTTCATGAAGCTCGGCATGAGCTATGACTTCACGGTCGCACCGCCGGGAGAGCGTGTCTCCATTGCCATCGATGGTAGCGATGCCGAAGGGCGCCTGATCACAGCCGCACAGAGCGGCCAGCGATCGGAACTCAGCGATGCGACCCTGCTCCGGCTGCTGGCGACGCATCCGCTCCTCACGCTCAAGGTCACCGCTGCCATTCACTGGCACGCGTTGCGGCTGCTGGCGAAGCGCATTCCCTGGCAACCGCATTCGGTCGCGCCGGAGCCGCCCTTCAGTCGGGGCCGCATCGCCTCGTCCCATGCGAAAGGACAGCTGCAGCCATGAGCCGGCCGGAAACCGAGCATCGCCTTCGCATGTCGGAGCAGGTGTTTGCGCCGTCAAGCGGGATGGGCCTGTCGCGCTGGTTCCTGCGCCGCTTGCTGTCCCGGATCGCGGTTGGCCACTTGACGGTCTTCACGCCAGACGGTGAGCGGATTTGCAGCGCGCCGGGCATGCCGGGGCCTCAGGCGACGATGATCCTGAACAACTGGCGCTCGATGCGCCGGCTTCTGCTCGACGGTGATATCGGCTTGGCCGAAGCCTATCGCGATGGGGACCTTCACACGCCGGACCTCACGGCCCTGATCGAGCTCGGTGCACGCAACGATGCAACGCTGCGCAAGCTGGTTTCAGGTGCCTGGCCTGCGCGGTTGCTCAACCGCTTGCGGCATGTCCTCAACGCCAACACACGTCGGGGCAGCCGCCGGAACATCACGGCGCATTATGATCTTGGCAACGCATTCTACGGCCGCTGGCTTGACGCTAGCATGATGTATTCCTCGGCGCTCTACGAGGCGCCGAGCGAGACGTTAGAGACCGCGCAGCAGCGCCGGCTCGACCGGATCGTCGCGATGCTCGACCTTTCGGGCGGCGAGCATGTCCTGGAGATCGGATGCGGCTGGGGAGCGCTGGCCGAGCGACTGGCTCGCGAAGGCTGCCGCGTCACCGCGATTACCTTGTCGCCGGCTCAGCTCGAAGCTGCACGGCGGCGCATTGCCGAAGCAGGCCTGGCCGAGCGCGTCACTATCGAGCTCCGCGACTATCGCGACATTGCTGGGCAGTTCGACCGCATCGTTTCGATCGAGATGATCGAGGCGGTCGGCCGCGCCTATTGGCCGTCTTACTTCGATACCCTGAGCCGCTCGCTCAAGTCCGGCGGTCGTGCCGTGCTGCAGGCGATCACGATCGGCGATGCGTTGTTCGAGAGCTACCAGCAGGGCACCGATTTCATCCAGCGCTACATCTTTCCCGGAGGCAGTCTGCCGTCGGTTCCAGTGCTGAAGAGCAGTGCCGAAGCTGCCGCCCTCACCGTCGTCGAGCAGCTCGATTTCGGCGACAGCTACGCCTTGACCCTCAAGGAGTGGCGCCGGCGCTTTCTCGAAAGCTGGGCAGACATCGCGCCCTTGGGTTTCGACGTGCCGTTTCGCCGGCTCTGGGAGTTCTATCTCTGCTATTGCGAAGCCGGCTTCCGCGCCCGGACGATCGACGTCAACATGATCGCTTTGCGGGGCCGTTGAGCCGCGAGTCTTCGCTTTCGTACCCGTTGGACAGCCAGGCGCCCAGGGCGTCGAGCATCAGGCCGGTAGCGATGATCTGGCTGAGCGTGGCTTGATGGCGTGGTACTCCAAATCGACCGACGTCCGCTTTGGAGCAAAGCACTAACGTCCGCTTGTGGCGCTCTGCGTTCGCACATTCTGAGGGCTTCGAGACGGTGCCTTCAATAGACATCCGCTTGATAGCGACGGCTCTTCCGCAGGGCCGCGACATAGGCGATCGCGTCTTCCGCTGAACGGCCGCCGTGTTCCGTGACCACATCGACTAGAGCCCGCTCCACGTCCTTTGCCATGCGTTTGGCGTCGCCGCAGACGTAGAAATGCGCGCCCTTTTCGAGCCATGACCAGAGCTCGCTCCCACGCTCGCGCATGCGATCCTGGACATAGACCTTCTCGCCGTCGCGCGACCAGGCCAGCGTCAGGTTCGTCAGGAAGCCCTGGTCCTTCATCGCCTGCAGCTCGTCCTCGTAGAAGAAGTCGCAGATGCGGCGCTGATGACCGAAGAACAGCCAGTTGCGGCCAGGCGCCCTGGTCGCCTGCCGGTCATGAAGGAAGGCGCGGAAGGGCGCGACGCCTGTGCCTGGGCCACACATGATGATCGGCGTGGCCGGATCGGCTGGCAGGCCGAACCCATGGGCGCGCTGGACATAGACCGGCACCTTGCCGCCGGGGGAGACGCGTTCGGCGAGGAAGGTCGAAGCAACGCCCCAGCGCGGACGCGAGCCGATCTTGTAGCGCACGGTGTCGACCGTCAGCGTGATGCGCCCGGGTGTCGCCAGATGCGAGGACGAGATCGAATAGAGCCGCGGCTGGAGCGGATCGAGCGCCTCGACGAACGCTTCGGCCGAGAGGCGTGCCTGCGAGAATTTGTGCAACGCGCCGAGCACATCAAGCCGATCGAGATCGCCGTCCGGGTCTTCGCCGGCGGCAAGGCGTCTGGCCTTGGCGCGGGCCTCGCCTCCGGTCACGTAGGAAATAAGCTGGAACAGCGCGTCCGGGGCGGGGCCGAGCCCGCAGTCCTCCATGAGCTTCCCGCGCAGGGATTTGCTGCCGATCTCGGCATCCGGCCGTGCACCCAGCAGCGCGATCACTGCGTCGACGAGGCGGGTATCGTTCTGCGCGACGATGCCGAAGGCGTCGCCGACGACATAGTCGAGCCCGGATTCGGAGAGGTCGAACTCGACATGCCAGGTCTCTTTTTCGGAACCCTCGCCGTTGAGCTTGCGACGTGACAGGAAAGTCGCGAGCGCCGGGTTCTCGCGGCAGCGACCCTTCGGCCCTAGCTCCGCAGCCGGTGCGGTCTCGGTAAGGACGGCCGGGATGGACGCGCCGGGCTCTTCCATCAGCGTCTTGATCTGGCGCAGCGTCTCCTTGCCACCGGGCGCGCAGAGATTGAGCCGGCCCTCGGCCCCTGATGCGATGGCGGCGGAATAGGTCTCGCAGACATAGCCGCATTGCCCGCAATCCTGCTGCGCCATGGCGGCATAGAGCTTGCGCGGCAGCGGCTTGCCCTGGGCCAATGTCATGCGTTCGGCCATTTCCAGAGATGGGTCATGCCAGGGCGCGCCGTCTTCCGCCTCGGCCATGACGGCGACGTTCTCGGCCGGCGACAAGGCGGTTACGCCGGCATTGTCTAGCGAGAGCAGCCCGGCGAAGAAGCCGTTCAGCCAGGAGCGCTGCTCCTCGCTGAAGGGCGCGGTTTCCGGCAGAACCTGGACGATCGGGCTGGGGCTCTGAACGGTCATGCCGCGTCTCCGATCTGCTCGACCAGGGCTTGCAGGTCTCCGATCTCATGGCGGCGGACGAAGGCGACGAAGCTCTCGTCGGGTGTGGCGCGATGCGTCTGCCAGCTGCGCAGGATCGCCTCGACCAGGACTGGTGCATCCTCAGCCCTGACATTGGTGCGGAATTCGCGGCCCATGCCGCCTTCAACGCCGAAGCCGCCGCCGACGAAGACATGATAGCCGGGCACCGTGTCGCCCTCGTCATTGACCGGAACCTTGGCGCCGATCAGGCCGAGATCGCCGATATAGTGTTGGGCGCAGGAGTTGTGACAGCCGGTGAGGTGGATGTTGACGGCCGTGTCGAGCGTGATGCGCGGCTCGCAATAAGCGGCGATGGCGAGCGCATCCTCCTTGGTATGGGCGCCGGCGAATTTGCAGCCGGTCGCGCCGGTGCAGGCGATCAATCCGGCCCGCAGCACCGAGGTTTCGGCCGAGAGGCCGATGGCCTTGAGATTGGCCAGCACGTCCTCGACCTTCGCGTCCGGCACGCCGGAGATCAGCAGGTTCTGCCAGACAGTGAGGCGGATATCGCCATCACCGCACTGATTGGCGATGGACGCGACGACACGCATCTGCTGCACGGTCAGCTTGCCGACGGGCAGAGCCACGCCGACCCAGTTCAGGCTTGCCTGAGCCTGCGTGTGGACGCCCACATGGGCGAGGCGATCATAGACCGGGCGCGGCTTGACGAAGCTGCCGTCGAGCCGGATCAGGCGGCGGCCGAGCTTCTCCTCGACGGCGGCGAGGAACGTGTCGAAGCCCCAGGCGTCGAGCACGTATTTGAGCCGCGACTTGTTGCGGTCGGTGCGGTTCCCGTTGGCGATGAAAACGCGCACGATCGCATCCGCGACCGCGATCGCGTCGGAGCGGGCGACGATCACGCCGGTGTCGCGGGCAAGGTCCTTGTGGCCGGTGATGCCGCCGAGCGCGAGACGATACCAGATGCCGGGCGCGACCGGCTGACCCTCGAAGGTCGCGCCATCCGCGACATCGATGGCCTGAAAGCCGATGTCGTTGGTGTCCTCCAGCGTCGCGATTGAGCCGGCGCCGTCGAAGGCAACGTTGAACTTGCGCGGCAGCCCGTAGAGCGAGCGATCGTTCAGGATGTGATGATGCCAGGCGCGGGCATGCGGGCGTGTGTCGAGGAGTTCAAGCGGATCGATCCCGGCAGTCGCTGAGCCCGTGACGTTGCGAATGTTATCGGCGCCGGAGCCCTTGGCAGTGAGTCCGAGATCGGCGAGGCCTTCGAGAAAAGCTGGGCCGGCTTCTGCAGGAATTTCCCGCACCTGGAGATTGGCGCGTGTGGTCACGTGCGAATAGCCGCCGCCCAGAGCATCGGCGAGATCGGCGACCCCGGCGAATTGCCAAGCCTTGAGGATGCCGTTCGGGATGCGCAGGCGGCACATGTAGCTGTTCTGCGCCGGTGCCACGTAGAACAGGCCGTGATAGCGCCAGCGGAAATTGTCCTCCGGCTTCGGGTAGGCACCGGAAGCCGCCTGCTCCTTGAAGCGGGCGTAGGCGTCGAAGGGGTGTTCGGCCGCCTTCCATTTCTCCTGATCGACGAGCTTGCCTCCGGCGGCGACCATCCTTGCCTGCGCTTCGGCATGCTCCCGGTCGGGGCCGCTGGGTTTCGCCGGAGCGCCGCCGGGCGCACCGCCGAGCGGCCCCAGGCCCCGCGCCGTGCGGGCCGATTGCATGCCGCTGACGAAGCCTTCGAGATAGCGCTTCTGGTCGGGGGTGAAATCGTCGCTCATGGCAGGCGCCGTCACGCCGCCTCGACGAAGCGATGGCGCTCGTAGAGAAACTTCAGAACCGCCTCGCGCGCGGTGATGTAGATGCGGTCGGAGACCAGATCGAGCCGCTTCCGCGGACGGGGCAGCCGCACGTCCAGCACTTCGCCGATGCTGGCGGAGGGGCCGTTGGTCATCATCACGATCCGGTCCGAGAGCAGGACGGCTTCGTCCACATCATGGGTGATCATGATCATGGTGTTGCCGAGCGCGGCGTGGATCTGCATCACCGAGTCCTGCAGATGCGCGCGGGTCAGCGCATCGAGTGCACCGAAGGGTTCGTCGAGCAGCAGGATCTTCGGTTCCATGGCGAGGCCGCGGGCGATGCCGACGCGCTGCTTCATGCCACCCGAGATCTCGCCCGGTCGCTTGTCCCTCGCATGGGCCATCTGAACGAGGTCGAGATTGTGCATGATCCAGTCATGTCGTTCCGCCTTGCTCTTCCGACGCCCGAAGACCTTGTTCACGGCAAGCGCGACATTGTCGTAGACGGTGAGCCAGGGCAGCAGCGAATGGTTCTGGAAGACCACGGCTCGGTCGGGGCCAGGCGCATTCACCTCCTTGCTTTCGAGCAGGATCGCGCCCGCGCTGACCGGCGTAAGCCCCGCGACGAGATTGAGCAGGGTCGACTTGCCGCAGCCGGAATGCCCGATGATCGAGACGAACTCGCCCTTGTCGATGACGAGCGTGACGTCCTTGAGGACTTCCGTCGTGGCCGCGCCGCGCTGGAAGCGTTTGTCGACATGGTCGATCTTGAGATAGCTCATTGCCTCGCTCCTCAGTTGGTCGCGGTGCCGCGGGTGACGACATGGCCGGCGAGGGCAACGAGGCGGTCGAGAAGGAAGCCGACCACGCCGATGTAGACCAGCGCCACGATGATGTCGGAGAGGCGGGACGAGTTCCACGCGTCCCAGATGAAGAAGCCGATGCCGACGCCGCCGGTCAGCATTTCGGCGGCGACGATGGCGAGCCAGGACAGGCCGACGCCGATCCGGAGGCCCGTGAAGATGTAAGGCGCGGCCGAGGGCACCATGATCTTGAAGAAGAACTCGATCTGGTTCAGCCGCAGCACTTGCGCCACGTTGCGGTAATCCTGCGGGATGTTGCGGATGCCGACGGCCGTGTTGATGATCACCGGCCAGATCGCGGTGATGAAGATCACGAAGATCGCGGAGGGCTGGCTGTCTCGGAAGGCGGCGAGCGAGAGCGGCAGCCAGGCGAGTGGCGGCACGGTGCGCAGCACCTGGAAGACCGGATCGAGCCCACGCGTCGCCCAGACCGACTGGCCGACCAGCGCGCCGAGCAGCACGCCGACCACCGCAGCCAGGCTGAATCCGATCGCGACGCGCTGGAGCGAGACGAGGATGCGCCAACCCAGTCCGATATCCTGCGAGCCCGCCCAGTAGAACGGCTCGGTGATCAGGTCCTTCGCCTCGTCCCAGATCTTGCTCGGCGGCGGCAGCGAGGATTGCGGCCCGGATGCCGCGAGCTGCCAGAACAGCAGGATCAAAGCTATCGTGATCAGCGGCGGCAACAGGTTGACGAGCGCGTTCTTCCCCCAGGGGACGAGCCTTGCCGCGAAAGGCTTCACCGGAGCTGCAGGCAAGGCGACGACCTCAAGCGGCTTGGTGGATAGCGCGACGACGGTCGCGCCGGCCGTCGCGCCTTTCAAGACAGGCTGACCCATGTTCCGCTCTCTCCTCTGACCGAGATTGTCCGTTGCGTTCGTCATGCCGCCTCGCTCGCGCGTGCCTGCGCGCCGATGCGGCGGATTTCGGGAAGGCAGGAGCCGCAATTCGTCCCTGCCTTGAGTTGCTGGCCGATCTCCTCCGCCGTCGCGGCCCCGGTCTCGAAGGCGGCGCGGATGGCGTTGAGGCCGACGCCGAAGCAGGCGCAGACGATCGGGCCGGGATCGGCTCCGCCCGGCACACGGCCCGAGAGCAGGGCGAGCCGGTTGTCCACGGCGGCCGTTGGATCGGCGAAGACGGCCTTGACCGTGTCCCAGAGTGGTGCGCGCCCGGCGGGGGCGAGGAAGAGGGCGGCCTGGAGCTGGCCATCCCGGAGCACGGCACAGCGGTAGCTGCCGCCGTGGCGGTCGATCAGCTCGGTCAGCCCCTCGGCGCCGAAACGATCGCGCATCAGCACTGCCACCGCATCAATGGGCGCGTTTGTGGCGAACAACCGGCCCTCGCCGCCCTGCACGGCAAGCCGCGCCCACCAGCTCTGCTCTGGCAGTGAAAAGGGGTCTCGTGACAGGATGAAGCCCTCGAAACGGTAGGCAACAGGCCCAGCGGAAACCGGTGTCGCCTTCATCTCGGGCTGGCCGGAGAAGGGATCGCAAAGCGGCTGTGTCAGCGCGCCGATCCGCGCATTGGAGGTTGTCTCGCCGGACCAGTGGATCGGCGCGAAGAGTGATCCTTCGGAGGCGCCCGCATCGGCCACGACCTTAAGTACCGCGCTGCCATAAGCGCTGGAGAGACGAGAAAAGCCGCCCTCGACCAGCCCGAAACGGGCGATGTCAGCTGGGTGGGCATAAACCGAGGGCTCGGCGATATGGGCGCTCAGTCGCGGGCTGAGGCCCGTTCGCGTCATCGTGTGCCAGTGGTCGCGGACGCGGCCGGTGTTGAGCAGCAGTGGGAACGCCTCGCTTACCGTCGAGCCGAGTTTCGGCATGGCGAGGGGGCGCATCTGTGCGCGGCCGCCGGGGCCGAAGAAACCGCCGTCACCGAAGAGCCGTGCGGTGCCCTCGGGGCGATGGGCCGGAACAGGCCATTGCACCGGCCGCAGCGCATCATAGGCCGCTTTGCTGAGGCAGGCATGGGCGCCGATGTCGAAATCGCGGGTGCCTTCGTTCTCGAAGGCGGAAAGCGCCGCGTGCTCGCCATAGATCGCTTGTGGGCCGGCGTAAGTAAAAGCTTCGGCGAAGCCGAGGCGCCTCGCGACCTCGCAGATGATCCACCAATCGGGCTTCACGTCGCCCGGCAAAGGCAGGAACGCGCGTTGGCGCGAAATGCGGCGTTCGGAATTGGTGACGGTGCCGTCCTTCTCGCCCCAGGCGGCAGCCGGCAGGATGTAATGCGGCTTCGCTGCCAGCGTGTCGTTCGAGATGACGTTTTCAGAGACGACGAAGAGATCGAGCCCGCCCAAGGCGGTGCGCACCTTATCGGCGTTGGGCAGCGAGACGGCCGGGTTCGTCGCCATCACCCACATCGCGCGGATGCGACGCTCCACGGCCGCTTCCAGCATCTGGACAGCCTTCAGGCCTTCCCGTCGGGCCATGTTCGGCGCAGCCCAGAACCGGCGAACGCGATCGATGTCTTCGGGTGCGTAGCCCATATGGGCGGCGAGCATGTTGGCGAGGCCGCCGACCTCGCGTCCACCCATCGCGTTGGGCTGGCCGGTCAGGGAGAATGGGCCGCAGCCAGGCCGCCCGATCCGGCCGGTCGCGAGGTGGCAATTCAGGATCGCCGCGACCTTGTCGGTGCCCTGCGCCGACTGGTTGACGCCCTGGCTCCAAGCGGTGATGACATGGGGCGTACTGACCCAGAGTTCGTAGAAGGTGGCGATCTGCGCCTCCGGCCGGCCGGTCAATGCGGAAACGGCGGCCAGATGCGGAGCGATCTCACGCGCATTGGCGAGTGCTTCGTCGAAGCCCGTCACATGGCGCGCGACATAGCTGCGGTCGATCAGGCCGCGATCGGCGATATGGGCGAGTAATCCCGCGAAGAGCGCGGAGTCGGAGCCCGGCTTCAGGACCATCGCCATGTCGGCGTCTTCGGCCGTGGCGGTGATACGCGGATCGAGTACGACGAGACGCGCGCCCCGCTCGCGCCGGTTGTCCTGCATCCGCCGGAACAGGACCGGGTGGCACCAGGCCGTGTTCGAACCGACGAGGACGATCAGGTCTGCGCTGTCGAAATCCTCGTAGGATCCAGGCACCGTATCCGAGCCGAAGACCCTACGCTGTGCGGCGACCGTCGACGACATGCACAGCCGCGAATTGGTATCGACATGGGGCGTGCCGATGAAGCCTTTCGCCAGCTTGTTGGCGACATAGTAGTCTTCGGTCAGGAGCTGGCCGGACAGATAGAAGGCAATCGCCTCGGGACCATGCTCGGCGGAAATGCTGCGCAGCCCAACAGCAACCGCATCGAGCGCCTCGCTCCAGCGGACGCGGTCGTAGCCGCCGTCCTGATTGCGCTTCAGCGGGTGCAGGACCCGGCTGCCAAGCCCGAGCGTCTCGCCGAGCGCCGAGCCCTTCGAACACAGCCGTCCACGATTGGCCGGATGCTCCGCATCGCCAGCGATGGTGGCATTGCCTAGTCCGTTCGGCGTCGCGAGAACGCCACATCCGACGCCGCAATAGGGGCATGTCGTATGCGTCGTGGCCGGAGCGAGGGGAGCGTCGTGGCGCATCAGGCGGCCTCGCTGATGCAATAGCTCTCGCCAAAGGGCAGGTCGGCACGAATCGCGCTGATATCCTGCCCCGAGCGGATCAACCCAAGATAGAACAGCGCGCCCTGCGTATCGCCGACGAGCACGCAGCCGGCGAGGCGGTCATCGCGCAGCACGAACTTGCGGTAGATGCCCGCTGACGGATCGCGCAGTACGACGGTCTCGGCGCCATCGCCGGCCTCGAACTCGCCGGCCGAGAAGACACCGACCCCGGAGACCTTGAGATTGGTCGCGAGCAGCGAGCCCCGATAGACCGCCTCTTGTCCGGCAAGCCGCGTGGCAAGCACCCGCGCCTGCTCATAGGCAGGCTCGACCAGTCCATAGGCAAGGCCGCGATGCTCCGCGCATTCGCCGATGGCGAAGATCGCGGGATCATCAGTAGCCAACCCGTCATTGACCAGAATGCCGCGTCCGACGCTCAGCCCCACAGCCCGCGCGAGCCCGGTATTCGGGCGCACACCGATGGCGATGACCACGAGGTCGGCAGGGATCTCTGCCCCGTTGGCAAGCTCGACGGCTTCGACATGCCCTTCGCCGAGGAAGCCCTTCGTCTCCGCACAGAGGCGGATATCGATGCCCCGAGCGACCATGGCTGCGGCGAGCAGGCTGGCGCCTTCATGATCGAGCTGTCGTTCCATCAGGCGATCGACGAGGTGCAGCAGCGTCACCGATGCCCCGGCCCTCGCAAGCCCATAGGCAGCCTCAAGCCCAAGCAGCCCGCCGCCGATGACGACGATGCGGGATCCGCGCCGCGCATAGGTCTGCATCGCGCCGACATCGGCGGTGTCGCGGAAGGTGACCACGCCGGCGAGGTCGCCGCCGGGGAAGGGGGGCCGGAGCGGCGTCGAGCCGGTCGCGAGCACGAGCTTGCCGTAGGGCAGCGTCGCGCCGCCGCGCAGCATGACCGTCTGCGCCGCACGGTCGATGCCGTCGACGGGGCGGCCATAAAAGGTCGAGATGCCGCGTGCGCGCCACCATGCGGCCGGCTTGAGCTCGATCTCGGGCTCGCCGATCTCGCCCGCCAGCAGCGGAGAGAGCAGGACCCGGTTATAGGCGAGCCGCGGCTCGTCCCCGATCACAGCGACGGAATAACGCCCGAGCGCGCGCTGGCTGAGCTCGTCGGCCAGCCGCGTCGCCGCCATCCCGTTGCCGACGATGATCAGGGGCTCGGCCATGGTGTCAGGCCACCCGCTTGATCTTCAGCGCCTTGAGATAGTCCAGCGGCGCTGCGGGATCGAATTTCGTGCCGTCGAAAAAGGTCTCGACGCCGCGGCTATCGGCTGTTGGCGCGCCGGCGGCGCCCAGCGTCTTGGCGGCCTCGCGCCAGAGGTCGGCGCGGTTGGTCTTGTCGACCAGCGCCTTGATGTCGATCGTCGGGTCGAATTTGCCCCAGCGGATATTCTCGGTGACGAACCAGGTGTCGAGGCTCTTCCAGGGGTAGGAACTCGCGCCGCCTTCACCCCAGAACTTCATGTAGAGATTGGTGCCCTTCGCCTCGCGGCCGTTGCCGTAGTTGATGTCGCCGAGCAGGCGCTTGTTGATGTCGCCGACCGGGACGTTGAACCACTGGCGCTTGCCGACGATCTCGGCGAGTTCCTGACGGTTCTCCATCTTGTCCGCCCATTGCTGGGCTTCCATCACGGCCATCAGGATGGCCTGCGTCGCTTTCGGGTTCGCATCGACGAAATCGGCGCGCATCCCGAGAATCTTCTCTGGATGGCGGGCCCAGAGCTCGCCGGTGGTCAGCGCGGTGTAGCCGATGTTCTGGTTGACGAGCTGCTCGTTCCACGGCTCGCCGACGCAGAAGCAATCCATGGTGCCAACCTTCATGTTCGCCACCATCTGCGGCGGCGGCACGACGATCACCTTGATCTCGGTGTCGGGGTCGATGCCGCCGGCGGCCAGCCAGTAGCGGATCCAGAGATCGTGGGTGCCGCCCGGGAAGGTCATGGCGGCGGTCAGTTCCTTGCCCGCGGCTTTCTTGCGCTCGAAGGCCTGCTTCAGCGGCGAAGCATCCTTCTGGACGTTGAGGTCCTTGTACTCGTTGGAAACCGAGATCGCCTGCCCGTCCTCGTTGAGGTTGAGCAGCGTGTACATCGGCAGCGGCTGGCCGTTCTGCATCACCTTGCCGGTCGCATAGAGATGCGTCTTCGGGCGCAGGATGTGGCCGCCGTCGATGCCGTTGTTCTTGAAGCCGAGCGCCATGTTGTCGCGCGTCGCGCCCCAGCTTGCCTGCTTGGCGATGTCTATGTCCGGCAGGCCGTGCTTGGCGAAGAGACCCTTCTCCTTCGCGATGATCAGCGGCGAAGCGTCGGTCAGCGCGATGTAGCCGAGACGCGTGCCCTTGACCTCCGGGCCGGTGCCTTGTGCGAAGGCGCCGGAGGGCAGGGCGGCCTTGGCCGCCGTGAACAGGGCGGCCGTACCGGAGAGCTGGAGGAAATGCCGCCGGCCGGCATCGACCTTCGGAAGGGCGGCCACCTTGGTCCCGTTCTTGAAGCTCTGCGTCATCGATCGCCTCTCGGTTGCTGAAATGCGGCCTGCCTGATCCAGCCCCCCGAATGCAAAAAACGCCGCGCGAAAGACGCCTTGGCAGGCGCATTCGACAGCGACGTTGCTGTATCGTCCGGATCGGGGATGGCGCGGGCAGCGTTGGCCGCGTCGGGTCATTCTTTACAAGGATCGTGCCAACCGCTTCGCGGGAGCCCTAGCCTTGAATTGCAATAGATTCGGGAAAGGGTGGTGCAGCATCGCTGGTTTGATTGCCTTGCTGCGGTGCACAATCAGCTCGTCTTTGCCTAATAGGTGGGCTGCTCTTGGCTTGTGGCAAGAATGCCTGCGAAAGCGGCAGGCAGGAGTACGCCCCGCGCGATTTCGCGCGTCTGCGGGATCACCGCGACTTGCCCGGCCCGCTCCATGCCCGCAAGCACCCAGTCGGCGTCATCGGGATTGGGGCGCAAGGCTTCTCGATCAAAACGGATGAAGCGTTCCACCTTGCGTGTCGGCCGGTCGGCACCTTGGATCAATTCGCCATCCAGAATGCGCTCGATGAGCCCTGCCGGCAGAGCGAGCCGGTCCGGCGCGGAGAGATGATACGCCATGCGCGAAAAATTCTCCGGACGGCAGGCCCAGGTGCTGGCCTTCAGGATCGCGGAGCCGAGCTTCGCAACGGCGGCCGGGCGCTTCTCGACATCATCGGCACGCCAGGCCAGGACCTTGTCATGGCAGTCGCGGCGTAGGTCGACGCTAGCATGGACCATCGCCCCGACGCCTGCCGCCACGGCGGCCGCATTCCAGGGCGCTCCCGCGCAGAAGCCGTCGATCCGCCCGCTGGCGAGTGCCTCGACGGTCTGTGGAGGCGGCACGACCTCGAATCGGATGTCCTCGCCAAGCTTGAGGCCGCCCTTCTCAAGCCATTCGCCGAGCAGATAGATATGCGTCGAAAAGCCGAAGACCGCCGCGAAGGTCAGCGGCGGTAGGCCGGCGGACTTGCGGCGCGCGACCATCGCGGCGAGCGCCCGAGCCGAGACTGCGGTATCTGCCATATCCCCTTCGGCCAGCCGCGCCAGTTCCTCGAAGCGCCTCAGCGAGAGGGTGATCGCGGCCCCGTCAAGATTGAGCGCGAGCGGTGCTGCCATCGGAGCTTTCACGCCACCGACGCCGAGCGTCGCGGCGATAGCGGCCGGGCCGAGCATATGGGCAGCGTCGAACAGGCGCACATTCAGCTTGTCGCGCAGGTTGGACCACGAGACCTCGCGGACCAGCTCCAGATTGAGTCCTTCCGCCTCGGCGAAGCCCTCGTCCTTTGCCAGAACGACCAATGCGCAATCGACCAGCGGCATGAAGCCGACCCGCAGGTGCAGCGTCGTCATTTCAGCATCTCCGCGGCGGTGATGAGGGAGCGGGCGATCTCGACGAGCTTGCGCTTTTCGTTCATCGCGGTGCGGCGCATCAGGGCATAGGCTTCGTCTTCCGAGAGGCCCTTCAGCCGCATGACGATGCTCTTGGCGCGATCGATCGTCTTGCGGTCTTCCAGCTGGGAGCGCGCTTCGTCGAGTTCCTCGCGCAGCTTGCGGAACGCATTGAAGCGGCTGATGCAGGTCTGGAGGATCGGTTGCATCCGCTCCTTCTTCAGCCCGTCGACGATATAGGCGGAGACGCCGGCTTCGACGGCCGCCTCGATCGAAGCGGAATCCGACTGGTCGACGAACATGGTTATTGGCCGGCGGACATGCCGGCTGACGAGGAACATGTCGGCCAGCGCATCGCGGCTGGGGTCTTCAAGGTCGATCACCACGACATCGGGATCATGGGTTTCGATCGCGGCGACGAGGCCGGTCGTTGCCGTCATACGGATGAGCTGATCGTAGCCCGCTTCCCGAAGGCCTTCCTCGATGATCGCGGCCCGAACCTGGTTCGCGTCCACGATGAGGATCCGAAGATTGGGCGCCATGCCTTTCGATCGTTCCTTTGGAGTGATCCGGCATCACTCAATCAGGAATCGTGCCACCGCTACGCTCTAGAGGGCGAGGGTTGGGGAAAGCCAACGAGGCGCCGATCTGCGGGGACGATCGCTGACGAAACGGCCGCATATCGCATTCAGGATCCGGGGAGGCGGGCGACACACAAACGAGAGGTCTGCTTCCCGGCAAGAACTGAATGTCGGTACATGGCACCGCTCGACCACCTTACTCCTCACCTTCCAGCGAGAAGCTCGGGCTGCCATAGGGATAATAGTCCTTTAGCGAGAGGTTCTCGTAGGGCAGCGCATCGAGATGAACGGTGCCCATTAAGGGCTCGGGCGGTTCGGCGAGGATGATGGTCGGCGTGAAGCCGCTGTCGTCGAAGCCGCGGCGGAAATGTACGCGCGACTTGATCGCGATCACATCGTAATCATCGGGCGCGAGGCCGAGCTGCCAGAGCTCCGAGGGCTCGATGATCTGGACGAGATAGGCGCTAACCACCAGCAAGTTGCCCTTGCCGAATTCGACGCAGATCCAGTCCTTGCCTTGGCCGCGCGCGGTCGTCGCCGGCCCGACGGAGCGCAGCGTGCCGGATATCCGGATCGGCGCTCCCGCGGATTCATCGAAGAGGCCGCCGATTTCCGCGTCGAAGGCATCGCCCGGTTTTGCGCCGCTCTCGATCACGGAGCGAACCGCCTCGGGCGAGGCGACCGTCGCGATCAGTGTGCGTTCGAGCTTCTGCGCGACGATCTCCTGGAGCAGCCAGGTGGCGTAGCCCGAGCGATCGCTGTAGTCGGCGAGCAGGACGGGACCTTTGCCTTCGGCGACGGCCTCGCGGGCCAGAGCGACCGCATCCTTAGTCTTGTAGATCTTGACGGTGTCCAGCAAAGCGTCGCGCCGACGCCAGGTCCACTCGGCCATGTCGCGGATGACGCGCTCGGCGAGGCTCGGGTCGTCATTGGTCAGTACCTGCAGCGACATGCCGGCATCGGGCACGTCTGACCAGGGAAAGCCGAAGAAGACGTTGACGAAGACGTCGGGCTCGCGCGCCTCCCAGATGAGCGCGCGCTGGATGAGATCGGACCAGGGCGAGGCGCCGGTCCACATCACCACGGTCGGCGCGATGATCGGGATGCGCAGGGTGCGATGCACCGGCTTGAAACTGCCGCGGATTGCGCGGATCAGCATGCGCGCCGCGCGCTCGCCTTGCAGATGCATGTCGTAATGCGGGAAATACTTCACACAGAACGCCATGTCGGCCTGTTCGAGGAAGGCTTCATCCTCATTGCCATGAGGATCGAAGGTCGCCGTGATGAAGGCCTTGTCGCCGACGACCTCTCTGACGCGCCGGGCGATATCGGTCTCGGGCCTCGGCACGCCGCGAACCGCGAGCGCCCCATGCAGCGCGAGATAGACGCCGTCGAACTGAGGCTGCGCCGTCAGCTCTGCGATCATGATACCGATGAAATGCTCATAGGCGTCCTCGGTGACCCAGCCCGAGCCCGTTCCGGTGCGCGGCCAGAGCGGCGAAGTGATGCCGACGAGCTCGACATCATCGAATTCGCGGGCAACCTGAACGAAGCCACCCATGTAGCCCTTCGGGTCGGTAGCGAGCAGCGCTTCGCCGGAGGCCGGGGAACCGGGATAGATGAAGTCCTCCCGCGTCGTGTCGTTGGGGAGGAATGTCACCGTCTCATGCGCGAACTGGAGAACGGCGATCCGAAGCTTGGAATGTGTCACAGCGGCCTGACGTCGTAGAACTGGGCGAAACCGATCCGCATACCCGAGATCCCGCGATAGGCCGTCTTTTCATAGTAGGCGCCGAGCGGGATATAGGGCACGTCGATGAAGAACTGCTTCTGAATCTCGGCGCAAATGACTTTCTGGGCTGCGAGATCCTTCGCAGCGAACCAGTCGAGCCTGAGTTCTTCGAGGCGCGGCGATTTCGGCCAGCCGAACCAGGCCTGGTCGCCATTGCCACGGATGCCGAGCTGGCTCGCCGGATCGAAATTATTGGTGCCGTTCAGATAGGTGAAGAAGATGCTCCAGCCGCCCTTGTCGACCGGCTGGCGGCTGGCGCGGCGCTGGACGACGGTTCCCCAGTCGGTCGAGACCAGCTCGACATTCACGCCCGATTTCTGCAGGGCATCGGCCGCGACCGCCGCGAGCGCGTGGGTGGAGGGATAGTCGGTCGGGTCGAGCAGCACGACACGCTCGCCCTTGTAACCGGCTTCTGCCAGGGCACGCTTGACGGCGGCGAAATCGCGCTTGCCGACCAGCACCTCGGTCCCGGCTGTCGTCGCCATCGGCGTATCAGGGCTGAAGACGCCGACATGTTCCTTCCAGAGCGAGCGCTCGTCGCCGGCGACCGCGGTCATGCATTCAACCTGATCGATGGCTCCGAGCAGAGCGCGCCGGATCGCTGGATTGTCGAAGGGCGGATGCAGCGCATTAAAGCGCAGGCAGCCGATGCCACCGGCCGGGTCGAGCCCTTCGAGCGTGAGGCCGGACCTGCCCTTGAGCGTGCCTTGCAAGTCCGGAGTGGGGTTCTGCCACCAGTCGACCTCGCCATTGGCAAGGGCATTCGCAGCCGTCTGCGGGTCGGGAATGATGCGCCATTCGATCCGGTCGAAATGGACGTGTTTCGGGCCCGCGGTGAAGGTGGCCGAGCCATCCGCGCGCGGCACGTAGCCGGCGAAGCGCTCGTAGACGGTCAACGCGCCCGGCACGCGTTCATCGGGCCTGAAGCGGAACGGCCCACTGCCGATCATCTCGGTGACCTGCTTGTTCGGGTCGGTGACGGCGAAGCGCTCCGGCATGATGCAGGGCATCGAGGTGCCGGTCTTACCGAGCGCCGCCGGCAGCAGCGGAAACGGGCGCTTCAGCCGGAACTTCACGACACGGTCGGATTCTGCCGAGAGTTCATCGGTCGCGTCGATCAGGGCGCGGCCGAAAGCGTCGCGGGCGGCGAAGCGGCGCACGCTCGGAACGACATCCTGCGCCCGCACCGGCTCGCCGTCATGGAAGCGCAAGCCTTCGCGCAGCGTCAGCCGCCAGAGCTTGCCGTCGTCCTCGACGGTATGGCCGGCGACCATCTGGGGTTCGAAGCCGTAAGCGGCGTTCTGGCCGTAGAGCGTATCGAAAACGAGATAGCCGTGATTGCGCGTCACGGTCGCCGTCGTCCAGACGGGATCGACGATGGCGACATCAGACTCCGGGATGAATTTCAGGACTTTCGCCCGCTGTGCGAGGGCAGGTCTGGCCATTGCGGAAACCGCGGCGCCTGCAGCGGCACCCAGAAACGTCCGACGCTTCATTGCCGTGAACCCTCACGCGAGGAGATGGAAAAGCTGCAAAGGCAGTGCCGCTGCAATTCCAATGCCGCAATCCTAGGATGCTGGAAACGGACTACGCAAGCCGCTCGGTCCCGCTTCGGACGCAGGCTTGTCCCTTCACCGATGGGAAGCAGCTCGTCTTCGGGGCGCTGGCATGTTCCTGCCACTCTATCGCTATTCGCGAGATGATATTCCGCGATGAAACGCGATATGCCAGCCGTGCTTCCGGCTATCCGAATCCTGTCCCGCGTGAGACCTTGACGATCAAAGCACCTTCATCGGCCGCCCATTCGCGCGGCGTCCTGCTCGTTTTCGCTGCGACCGTCGCCTGGAGCGCAAGCGGCATTTATGCGCGCTTGTTGACCACGGACGCGTGGACCGCCGTCGCGTGGCGAGCGCTGTTCGCCGCACTTTTCCTGATCGTCCCCATGGCCATATTCGGTAGCGGAAGGACACGCCGGGACTGGAAGAAGACGTTCGGACCGACCGGTCTGGCGCTGGTCGCGTTCCAGACAATCAGCCAGGCAGCGTTCATCGGCGCTTACTACACGACCAGCGTGGCGAATGTCGCGGTGATCTACGCGACCGCGCCCTTTATCGCCGCCGTGCTCGGTTGGCTGCTCCTCAAGGAGCGCATCGTCCTGAGGACGATGGTCGCAGGGCTCGCCTGCCTCATCGGCGTGGGGATCATCATCTCGACATCGCTCGGAGCAGGGCGGATCATAGGCGATTTGCTCGCCCTGCTGATGACGGTGACATTCGCCTTCGTCATCGTCATCCCGAGGCTTGATCCAGATCTTCCGGCGATGCCACCGATCTTCATCAGCGCGGTGCTCACCTTCCTGATCTTCGCGCCGTTCGGCGCCTCAGGCTCGCTCGACGCGCATAACCTGCTGGTCTTAGCTGCTTTCGGCGCGACGAATTTCTCGGTCGCGCTCGTGCTGTTCATCATGGGCGCACGGCACCTGCCGCCGGCCGAGTCGGCGCTGATCGGCACCACCGAGGTCGTCATGACCCCTGTCTGGGTCTGGATTCTCTTCGTAGAGCGACCGCCCGTCGCGACGATCGTCGGCGGAGCGGTGATCCTGACGGCGGTGGTCTGGTACACGATCTCCGAGCTCCAGCGCGGCAAAGCCTAGCGCGGCCATCTTGAGAGGGGGCAGCGAAACTCGGGCCTGAGGAGAGCAGGAGGCTCTTAGTGCCTGCTGCCGGCTTCGCGACAGGGCGATAGGCTGACCCCACCTTCTTTTCGAACTCTACCGGGCTGATGTCGCCTATAGTCGAGTGCCTGCGAACGGCATTCGTAGAACCCCTCGATACAATCGAATACGTCGTCGCGTGTTCGGTAGGGCCAGTCGCGTGGGTCATGGTCTTCGCGAGTAGGAGGACGGCCGAACTGAGCGTCCGCTTCGCGGCAATGGCCCAATGTCTGGAAGTGGCGCAAAGCTGCGCTACTCCTCGCGTTTTTCACCACGAGGCGTGAGAGACCCGTCCGCATTTGATAGAATTTTCCAGGATGCGGCGTCCCAAGAAGGGGATCTGCCATGGATATCCAGGCGCAGAACCAACAGCCTCGCAATTCGTGGAACCTTGGTCGCATCATCGGACCGAAGCCGCCTCTGAAGCCAAAGCATATCTGGGCGCTGCGAACCCGGCTTCAGCATGAGGGGCGAACCCGCGATCTCGCTATGTTCAATCTTGCGATCGACAGCAAGTTGCGCGGGTGCGATCTCGTTCGCCTTCGCGTCGCCGATGTCATCCTCGGAGGCACCGTTCGCCTGCGAACCGCGATCGTTCAGCAGAAGACGGGGCGGCCGGTACCATTCGAACTGACGGACTCAGTTCGCGAAGCGCTTACTGCCTGGCTTAGAATGCGAGGTTCCCGAGAAGACGACTGGCTTTTTCCGAGCCGTAGCCGGCACGGCGATCACATTACAACGCGCCAGTACGGCCGCCTCCTGGACAGCTGGATAGCGCTAATCGGATTGGATCCAGCGCTCTACGGGACGCACAGTCTCAGGCGAACGAAGGTTGCCCTGATCTATAAGCGCACGGGCAATCTCCGCGCCTGCCAACTTCTTCTAGGCCACACGAAACTGGAAAGCACCGTGCGCTACCTAGGTATCGAGGTCGACGACGCGCTTCTCCTTTCGGAGCAAACGGACCTGTGAGCTTTGGCACGGCGGGCTACCGCCGTGCCCTTCCGTCGTTCGGCCAACGGCAAAGTCGGGCCAATATCTGACCTGCCCAGTTTGAAACCGCCGACCGCTGGTCGCCCATTTGCGGATGCTGGGGAGGTCCGCTTCGGGGCGCTTCAATGAGGAAAACTCATCTGGACTGCGCGCAGTCCAGATGAGTAGGAGCAGGCAAAGCTGGTCAGCATAATACGTGAGATCAAACGGAAAACAAAAATCGTCATGAAGTCGGAATTACGCAAGAAATTCTAAGCAAAAAAGAGCTTGGCTTTCCTTTTGTGCGGACTGGCTGACGCAGGCTCTCGGGGCCCTTCTCCCGATCTGTTGATTTCCGGATCTCCGAGTCCATCAGCAGGAACATGACGGCGCTCAAAGTGTTCGGCTTCTCATCGAGCACATGGAGTCTGACAATGATGCAAGCGTCGAAGGTGTCGGATTGGACGATCGTCGACCATCCGGCAAAAAATCGCTTCGTCATGAGCTTTCCAGGAGGCGAGGCTTTCGCTGTCTACCGTCGGCTCGACGACTATCTGGTTGTCTCGCACACTGAAGTGCCCGCTGCGTTTCGAGGACAGGGCATCGGAGAACGCCTCGTCGAAGGCATCTTTCGTCTGGCGCGGGAGGGCAGCCAGCGTATCGTCCCGGCCTGCAGCTTCGTCGCCGAATGGGCTCATCGGCACACCGATTTTCAGGACGTCCTCGCTTGGCGTTACGAGGAGGAGTGACCACTGCCTCGTTTCAGCCCTGCGCCAGTGCCGGGCCACCGAAACCCCATTCCCCAATCAACGTTTTAAATCCGGCTTGCGCTATGCGGCCACAAATCCGGGGGGATTCCATCATGTCCGCACCGTCTCGGCGCGCGCTTCTCGTCCTTCTTTCCGGGGCTGGTCTATTCACAAGCCGCCTGACAGCGCAGGGTCAAGCGCCCGCGGGAGCTGCAAAGGGTTTCGGCTATCAAGACGTCATCCAGCAGGCGATCGCGCTCGCGAAGCAGCCTTTCGACGCCGAGAGCGCAAAGATTCCAGCGGAGCTTTCAAGCCTGACCTATGACAGCTATCGCGAAATCCGGTTTCGGCGCGACAAGACCTTCTGGCGCGATGGCGGCTCGGATTTCCGCCTGCTGCCCTTCCATCTCGGCTTCCTGCACAACAAGCCCGTTCAGGTTCACATCATAAACCACGGCAACGCGATCCCGATCCCGTTCACGACTGCGCTGTTCGAATACGGCAAGGTCCCCGTTCCCAAGAATCTCTCGCCGGCGCTCGGCTTCGCGGGCTTCACCGTCACCACCAACCTGAACGACCCCAAGGTGCAGGATGAGGTCATCTCGTTCCTGGGCGCGAGCTATTTCCGCTTGCTCGGCCGGGGACACCGTTACGGACTTTCTGCGCGCTCGCTCGCCTTGAATGTCGGCGGTGACGGGCCCGAGGAGTTCCCGTTCATGCGGGCGCTTTGGGTCGAGGAGCCGACGCGCGATACGACCCAGCTCGTCATATACGCCTTGCTCGACTCCCCCTCGGTCGCGGGAGCTTTTCGCTATGTCGTCAGCCCCGGTCGCGACACCCATGTGGACGTCACAGCGACGATCATCCCAAGGCGGGAAATCGAGCGGATCGGCATCGCGCCGCTGACCTCGATGTTTCAGGCTGGAGAGGGAGATCTTGCTCAACGAACTGATTTCCGGCCCGAAATCCACGATTCGGACGGGCTGATGATGCAATCCGGCAGCGGAGAATGGATCTGGCGCCCCATTCGCAATCCCAAGGTGCTGCGCATATCGAGCTTCGGCGACAAGAACCTGCGCGGCTTCGGTCTGATGCAGCGCGACCGCGACTTCGGCAGCTATCAGGATCTGGAAGCGCGCTATGATGCGCGGCCGGGCTACTGGGTCCAACCACAGGGCGACTGGGGCGAAGGCCGGGTCGACCTCATCGAAATTCCGACGGATAACGAGGCCTTCGACAACATCGTCGCTTGCTGGACACCTAATAAGCCACTGCCCAGTGGTCAGGCCGCCGAATTCAGCTACCGCATCTCAGCATTGTCGACGACCTGGCACCTGCATCCTTACGCCCAGGTGCAGCAGAGCTTCAACGGCTCCGACATCGAGGATGGTGTTGCCGAGGGAAGGGGCACGAAACGCTTCATCGTCGATTTCGCTGGCGGCGACCTCGCCTACTATCAGAACGAGCCCGAGCGCCTGGAACTGGTCGCGACCAGCACCGCCGGCTCGATCACTACGAAGATACTGACGTTCAACGCGCCATTGAAGGGCGTGCGCGCCATCGTCGATGCGACGCTGCCGGACGGCCAATCGGCCGAGCTTCGCATGTTTTTGAGAGCGCGAACCCGCACTTTGAGCGAGACTTGGACTGCAACTTGGTCGGTTCCGGCAGGGGACGCGGCACGGCCGCAACCTGCGAGGAATGAACTGCCGCGCAAATGACGAATCTCCCTTCAGCTTCTCATATTCCAGAAGCTCCGAAGATATCCCTTCTTCATAGCCCTCCTCTTGGCTGTTGCCGAAGCGATGGGTGCCTACCCATTGGCGATTTTATGCCGGATGCTTCCGCCATGCGGCGAACCCATTGGATGATCTGAAACTGCTCTCGATTTCCGGTCCCCTGCGGCCTCCGGGTGGCTGGTATTGTAGAACGATCCTGCCCCGGCGCGTTCAAGAGTTTCAGCGTTGGGAGGACGACACCATGATCGATTTCTGGAAGGAGCTGGATCTGCTTCTGCGGCTATTTGCCGGCATGGCGGCGGGCATTGTGGTCGGGTGGGAGCGGACTAACAAGCAGCGAGCAGCGGGGGTTCGCACGTTCGGCCTGGTGGGGCTCGGCACGGCCGCGGCAGCTACGATATTCAGCGGAGCCGACGAGGGCGATGCGGCAAGCCGGGTAGTACAGGGCTTGTTGACCGGCATCGGCTTTCTGGGCGCAGGAGTCATCGTCCTAAAACGAGGAGAAACAACCCCACAGGGTTTGACGACGGCTGCCGCGATCTGGGTCACCGCGGCTCTCGGTTGCGCCGCTGGCCTCGGAGACTTCGCAATCGTGCTGACTGCGACTTTGCTCACCATCGTTCTGCTGATCGTCAACCACTCCGTCGAGAGATTAGCAGGACGCGATAGCTAACGGGCAACAGGCACAGCGAACGGAACACTCGTCAGCCGTTCCTGTTTCACTCCTATTCGGGGGAAATTCTCATGGCAAAGCAACCTGAAGCCTTGGCTACTTTCGCAGCGAGCGCCCGCAACGACGGAAAGAAGCCTCGCGATATCGGCCTCCACGCAACGCACGAAACCAAACCGCTTCACACCGACACCAAACAGAAAGCGGATGCGGCGACAAAGGTCCTGCGAGAGGGGGTGCTCCACAAAAACCAAGGAGCAGATGAAGCTATTGACGCCCTCCCAGATCGAACTCGAGATACCAAGCAGCAACCCTGAAGCGAGTGCGAATATCGCTCTGTGTCAGGGTTTGCGCTGATCTTCGGTTGTAGATGACGGTCGCCTCAGGGTCGGATAGAAACAAGAGTATGCTATCCCGGCAAGCCCACGCATTCATCGGACTGGCCACGCTGATCCTCGTGGCTACGCTTTTCGGGCTCACATATTGGTTCAGCAGAGGACAGACCGATACGGTCGATGTGCGGTTGATCTTCAACGGCAAGATCTCGGGTTTGGGCCGAGGTTCGAGCGTCCTCTTCAATGGCCTGCGGGTAGGCGAGGTCACTGACATCGAGATCGAGCCCAGTGATCCGCGGCAAATCTACGCCATTCTGAAGATCAGCCGGTCGGCTCCCTTGCGCGCCGATACCACTGCCCGCCTAGAAGGACAGGGCTTGGCCGGAATCGTAGCTGTGCAGCTTCGCGGAGGCAGTCCGTATGCCGGTCAACTGACCGCAGCTCCCGGAAAAATGCAGCCGACAATCGTCGTTGAAGACTCGGCGAGCATTTTCGAGAAGGTCGGATCGATCGCGAAGAGCATCGATGAATCTCTTGTCGCGATCGATGGAGCTATCCAGGCAAATGCGGCACCGATAACCGAGAGGATCAAGGAGGTGGAGCGCTTCTCAGCTTCGTTGAACGATAGCTCGTCCTCCGTTGAGAAACTGATGAAAGGCGTTGAGAACGTAGCGGAATTCGTCACGCCGCTGCCGCAGAAACTGAAAACCTTCGGCGACGACTACCTGAATTCCCTGCGCACGGTCGATAAGAACTGGATCGTCTCCATCATTGGAGGTTTCGATCGGCTAACCAGCACTCTGGCCGACGTAGCGCCCGACGTAAGAAACGCCATCAAGACAGCCGCTTCAGTGAGCGAGAAGCTCAACAGAGCCAGTGATAACATTGATGGCGTCTTGAAGGGAGCCGAAGCGTTCCTGAATGCCGCGGTTGATACCAATGGGCGGAGCGCGTTTACAGAGGTTGCTGAAACCGCGAGATCCCTGAGTGCACTTGCCAGCAGTCTGGATCGCAGCTCAGCCGCGGCCACTGTTGAGATTATCCGGCTGACAGGCGCTGGGTTGAAAACCGTCGAAAGCTTTACATCGAATGGGCAGGGTAGCCTCTCTGGGTTTATCCGGAACCTAGAAAGTGTGAACCGCGATCCTCAGAGTCTGCTCTTCGGCAGCAAGAACCGCATCCCCGAATATCGCGGTTCGCGCTAGCTGCCGATATTCAGGTTCATCCGCGTGGTTAGGCGGATTGCGCGGAGCGAGAGAGCTATGTTCGCTGCGCAGTCCGCTATGCGCATGCGCTCGTGCCCAAGCTTAAAGCTTCAGCGTCAGTCCCGTCGAGGCACAGGCACGCGGTATAGATGGGAACACCGGCTTCGTCCCGAACCACGACACGAAGGCCAATATGATCCGAGGTAGATAGCTTCTCGCCGATCATGACCGCCAGGATCGACTTTGCGGCATACTTCGCTGCTTCGGGATCAGGAAAATCTACCCCCTCGTCATCCGTATCAGGGGCAGAACCGTCATCGGTATCAAAGTAAAACCGTGCCATCTCAGCAGAATGCCGCTCGCCCGCTCAAGTTCCTTGTCGAGCCTGAAATCCGCATCACTCGTCGTAGAGCTTCAAATGCAGATAATTCGGATCGAAATCAGCCCGCTGGCACAGACCTTCCCAATCCAGAATACGGATTAAATTCGCGCGTACTTCTACCAGCCTTTCCCGCTTGAGCTCTCGCAATTTCTTGTTGGTGTGAACGGTCGACAACCCGAGCACATCGCCCATTTCAGGCTGGTTGAGCGGCAAGCCGCATGTCACCCCATCCGACAGGCCGATGGCCTTCATTCGCGTCACGTACTCGCAGAGGAAATGCGCGATGCGCGCCGGAGCGCTCCGCTTCCCGAGACTGACTGTCCAGCCTCTTAGAATTGATGCCTCGACCAGCACCTCCAACCAAAATGCCTTTGAAATCGCATAGGATTGCTGGAGCGTATGCTTGATCGCGACATGAGGGATGAAGCCGACCAGTGCTGGCGATAGCGTCCCAACTGTGTGATCCATTGTATCGATATGGATTGACTGAAGGTCAGGGATATCGCCTGGCATATGTAGCGAGAGAATTTGCCTTCCGCCGTCTCGAACGACTTTGTAGCGGCACAGCAAGCCTTCGAGAACGATGCAGCACTGATTGTTATTGCGGCCTTCGAGAATGATGTCTCGTCGCGCTTCGTAGCGCCTTAGCGAGATAGGCAGGCTAAGGAGAATTTTGGTGTCATCTGCGGAAAGCCTTGATCGAGTTTCCAACTTCCTGACCAACGCATCGAGTTGCGACAAGGGCCGCATCAATGCGCATCCGATATCATCGTGTCGGCGTTCGACAGCGGCACAGAAGGACAGAGGTTCAGCAAAGCGATCGAAGGCGTAGTCATTACGCCTTCGTAGTCGGCTCAACCTCGGTAAGAGATGTCATTTGACAGAGCGAACTGGCAAGTTCGCCTAATTTTAGTGCCAGAGGAGTTCACGCTGTGCCCTTGGCCCCTGAGCCCCCAATGTCAGGGACACGGCACGGAGCGCACCGTGGACTTTCGCGCGAATAGTCTTCCGGCTGAACAGCGAACGTTATCGGGCCTGCCTCGACCATGGCCCTTATGGTCGCGGTGTGGGGATGGCACCGAAGGGCGTAGGGTCGCGTTATACGAGGCACGCATTTGAACAGCTCAGGGAACTGGGTAATAAGTCGCGGCGTCGCGCCATCTGATTGGCAGGGAGCGAATGGACAAGCAGCTTTATCTGGAGCGCCTCGTTCTCAAGCTCGAAACCCATATTCCTTTGCCGCCTGCCGAACGGCAGAAATTGCTAGATCTGCCGCTTACCCTGAAGCGCTTCGAAGCCGGCCAGGACATCGTTATCGAAGGCGAGATCACCAAACAGTGCTGTCTGGTCGCCGAAGGACTGGTTTGTCGCTACAAGATCGTCGGCGACGGCGTACGGCAGATCCTATCGCTTCATCTTCCCGGCGACATTCCGGATATCCACTCGCTGCTGATCGAGCGCATGGATCATTGCCTCGGAGCGCTGACGCCCGCAGTCGTCGGCCTGATTTCACATGATGCCGTCCGAGCGCTCACGCGAGCATCCTACCGGATATCCGAGGCATTCTGGCGCGAAACGCTCATCGAAGCGTCGATCTACCGCGAGTGGATGGTAGGTATCGGGCGCCGCTCCGCACCCAGCCGCATCGCTCATCTGCTCTGCGAGTTCATCACCAAGATGACGGCCATCGGCTTGTCGGACGGCGTGACCTGCAATCTGCCTTTGACGCAGCCGGAAATCGCAGATGCGCTCGGGCTGTCCACGGTTCACATGAACAAGAAGCTCAGGGAGATCCGGGAGGCCAAGCTCATCCGGCTCCGCGCCAATCGGCTGACCATTCTGGATTGGAGAGGGCTTTGCGAATTGGCGGATTTCGATCCGGACTATCTGCACCTCCAGCCCGGTGCCGCCAAAATCGCAAGCGCTTGAGGAACAGCTTGGCGCTGGCTGCATTAGGCAGGCATGCCTAGCTATTTCTTCCATACCCGCGACGGAGAGAAGCTCGAATTTGACGAGGAAGGCACAGATTTGCCCGATGATCAAAGCGCGCGAAATGCCGCCAAGGAATTGCTCGCCGCGTTGAACCGCGAGAAACTGCCAAATGGCGACCACATGTCGCTTTCTGTCACCGTACAGAACGCCGAAGGGGCAGAAATCTACATAGCCAGCTTGCGCTTGGATGGCCTGCCGCCGTCGAAGCCAGCCAAAAACGGTTGAAGGTCGTCACCTGCGCGCAGCTTCGCTCGGCTAGCGCCGGTTCGTGACGGTCAGCGGATAGGCTTCTGCGCGATGCACGCAGATGTATCTGCTGCAATGTCATTTGCTGTTGCTCTGCAAGCTTTGATCGGCGCAAAGAGAGAACCCTAACCGGCTGGTTCTCCGCATGCCTATCTCTCAGGCGTTTTTTCAACGCTCGAACGCCCTGCTCCTGGCCATCGGTATCGCCGTACTGGTCATCATCGTCGCCACGTCTCTTTGGTTGACGACGGCAAGCGAGCGCTATTTCGGCGAAGTGACTGCAGCTCGCGCTGTGCGAAGCGCAACGGCTGACTTGCTGTCGCTTGTGCAGGACGCCGAGACGGGCCAGCGTGGCTATCTGCTGACACGGGACGAAAGCTATCTTGCTCCCTACAGCGCAGCGGCCTCCCGACTTCCCGACCAACGCGCTCGGCTTGAACGTGCCGCAGCCAGGCTGCCCGAGGTCACGCCCATCCTGCAGCGGGTCAATAGCGAGCTCGAGCAGAAGATGGGTGAACTCGCAGCCACCGTCGAAGCAACGCGCAGGAGCGATATCGAGACCGCGCTGAACCTCGTCCGTAGCGGGACTGGTAAGCGCCTCATGGACGAATTGCGCACCGATCTGAGCGCTATTCTCGCTGTCTCGGAAAAAGAACTGCGGGAGGCGATCGACGCTCAGGTCACGGCTTCGACAAGATTGCGATGGACCACAATCATCGGCGCGATCATGATCCTCGCCATGGCCGGCGCGGCGAGTTGGACGATCATCAGCTATACGCGCGAACTGGTCGCGGCGCGGCGCGAGGTCGAAACGCTCAATGTCGGACTGGAAGAACGCGTGCGTGAGCGCACGGATGCGCTCGTAAAGGCGAACGAGGAGGTCCAGCGTTTCGCCTACATCGTGACGCATGATCTGCGTGCGCCGTTGGTTAACATCATGGGCTTCACCAGCGAGCTGGAGGCGATGTTCAAGCCGATCGAGGCGTATGTCGGCGCCGGAGCGGCCGCCACGTCGGAGCAGAAGGCGGCGGCCGAAGAGGCGCTGCGCGTCGATGTCGCCGAGGCGATCGGCTTCATCCGGTCGTCGACGCGCAAGATGGATGGGCTCATCAATGCCATCCTCAAGATTTCCCGCGAAGGCCGACGCGAATTGCGTGCCGAGAGCGTCGATCTGACCTCGCTGATCGAAACAGCTGCAGCGGCCGTCCACCATCAGGCGAGCGCGGAGGAAGGCGGCGGGATCGAGATCGACGCGCAGGTCACCCGCATCACGAGCGATCGCCTTTCGCTCGATCAGGTCATGGGCAACCTTCTCGACAATGCGATCAAGTATCGCGCGACCGAGCGTCCGATCCGGATCGCTGTCCGCACACGCCGGGAGCGCCGCGGCTGGGTGAAGATCGAGATCGAAGACAATGGCCGCGGCATCGCGGCGACGGATCACGAGCGCATCTTCGAATTGTTCCGACGCTCCGGCACGCAGAACACGGCGGGCGAAGGCATCGGCCTTGCCCATGTCCGCACGATGGTGCGCAATCTCGGCGGCGATATCGCCGTGCGCTCAGATCTTGGAAAGGGCACGACCTTTACCGTGACCCTGCCCCCCGACCTCACGGCCTACAGACGGAGTGCTGAAGCGTGACCAATGGAAAGCCCGTCTCGATCATTATGATCGAGGACGATGAAGGCCACGCCCGCCTCATCGAGAAGAACATCCGCCGCGCAGGGGTCAGCAATGAGATCATACCCTTCGCCAACGGCACGGATGCACTGAACTATCTGTTCGGCGCAGACGGCTCTGGCGCCGTCAGTGCCGGCCGCCAACTCCTCATCCTCCTCGACCTCAACCTGCCCGACATGGGCGGCGTCGACATCCTCGATAAGGTGAAGGCGAACGTGCATACCAAGCGCTCGCCGGTAGTCGTGCTGACCACGACCGACGACAGCCGCGAGATCCAGCGCTGCTACGATCTCGGCGCCAACGTCTACATCACTAAGCCCGTAGACTATGACGGCTTCGCCAACGCGATCCGCCAACTCGGGCTGTTCTTCTCCGTCATCCAGGTTCCGGAAACGCCATGAACGGCTTGCGCGGCCGCCGCTGATGCCGAACCGGCCCATCAACGTCCTCTATATCGATGACGACGCCACGCTCGGGCGCCTCGTGCAGCGCATGCTCGCGCGCCACAACTATGTCGTGGAGCATGTCGAGACCGCCGAGGCTGGTCTCGCGCGCGCGGCAGCGGACGGGATGGACGTCATCATCCTCGACCACGATCTCGGGACGGCGTCTGGACTCGATGTCCTCGCCGCGCTGTCCAAGGATGCGGCTTCTCCCGCGGTCATCTACGTGACCGCTTCCTCGGAACTGTCGATCGCTGTGACGGCGCTAAAGGCCGGCGCGATGGACTATGTTGTCAAGACGGTCGGCGAGGATTTCGAGGTCTTGCTGCGGGCCGCGCTGGAACATGCCGTCGTTAAAACGCGCCTGACCCGTGCCCGCGAACAGGCCGAGCAGGAAGTACGGGAGGCCCGCGACCGGGCCGTGACGCTGCTGGCGGAAGTGAATCACCGCGTCGCCAACAGCCTGTCGCTGGTCGGCTCGCTCGTCCGGATGCAGGCCAATTCGGTCGAGGACCCCGGTGCCAAGGCCGCGCTGGCCGAGACGCAGGCGCGCATCACGGCGATCGGCAACCTGCATCGCAGCCTCTACACCTCGGACGACGTCCGTGCCGTAGATCTCGCTGGCTATCTCCGCTCGCTGCTCGATGAGTTCGCCCAATCGCTTGCCGGCTCCGGCCAGATGCCCGTGATCCGCTTCGAGGCCGAAACCGTGCTGGCGAAAACCGATAAGGCAATCTCGATCGGGCTGATCGCGACGGAACTGGTCACCAACGCGCTGAAATACGCCTATCCGAACGGCCAGGGCGAAGTCCGGGTCAGCCTCTCCCGCGAGGGCGATGCCGTCACGCTCGCGGTCGCCGATGACGGGATCGGCTGGAGCGGAACCGGCACGATCAGGGGCACCGGCCTTGGCAGCAAGATCGTGCGCGCGATGGCGAAGAGCCTTGCCACCGAATTGCGTTACGCGGATACGGGCGGACGTGGGACGCAGGCCATCATGCAGCTGTCACTCGCCAGCCTGGCACCTCCGGCGACCGAAGCGGCCTGAACCGCGCCGGACGCGGGTGAGCTATGCGATGCCCGGAAGCCTGCGCAGCGCCGCCTCCAGCGAAGCGAGATTGTAGGGCTTGCGCAGCATCGCCGCCTCGGCGACCCCTAGGATCGCAAGGTCGTCATAGCCCGTCGCGAAGAGGAAGGGCACACCAAGCTCGCGCAGGCGATTGCCGATCGGCTCGGAGGTTTCGGAGCCAAGATTGACGTCGAGGATCGCGAGGTCTGGCGCCGTTCGGCTCAGGAACGACAGGGCCTCGGAAACATTAGCGCAGACTTTGACCTGGCTTGCGCCCAGGGTCGACAGCATGTCCTCGCAATCCATAGCGATGATGAACTGGTCTTCGACCAGCAGCACGCGCCTGCCTTCCAATGGCCGGCCGGGCTTCCCCCTGATCGGCATGGGCGCCTCCTCCGGAGACGCCGCATCCTCGGTCCAGCGGGCGAACTTGGCGGGTATACAAAGCCTGACCGTGATGCCCTCCGGCTCAAAGGCAAGATCGCTTCGCCCGCCAAGATCGTAGGGGATGCTGCGATCGATCAGGATGCTGCCAAAGCCCTGCCGCGACGGCGGCCTGACCGGCGGTCCGCCCCGCTCCTGCCAGACGATCTCGCAATCGCCGGCGAGACTTTGCGACCAGTCGACCCTTAGCTCGCCGGCCTTGACGGATAGCGCGCCGTATTTGGCAGCGTTGGTGATCAGCTCATGGATTACCAGAGCGACGACCGAGAAGGCGCGGGCATCGAGCGCGACGGCGGGGCCACTAACCGTGATCGTGCCGCCGCTCGTCCGATAGGGCGAGGCTTCGGCGTTGACGAGATCGAGCAACAGCCCGCCGCCGCTCGCCCGCATGGCCTGGTCATGGGCGATGGCAAGCGCCTCGATCCGCCCCTTCAGCGAGGTGACATAGGCTTCGATCGTGGCGCCTTCCGCGAGCGGATGGGCAACGATCGACTTGATCAGAGCGAGGATGTTCTTGACCCGGTGATTGAGCTCCTGATTGAGCATCTTCTGGCGAATTTCGGCCTTGTTCCGCTCATCGGCCAAGAGCTCGCTCTGGCGCAGGACGACCTCGATCAGGGTCCGGCGCGCGGATTCGGCCAACTCGCGCTCGACCGGCGTCCAGATTTTGGAGTGGCCAGCCACGGTCTCCTTCCAGACGGCGAAGCTCTGCCGTGGCGTGAGGCGGTCGCCGTGGGGGCCGGTGGTGTAGGTCTTGTTAGGGTCACCGCCCCATTCGATCGTGTGCACTAGCTCTTTCCGAAAGAAGAAGAGGTAGTCGCGCGGAATCTGGGATAGCGGGATTGCGAGCATGCCGGCGAATGTATTCGCGTAAATGCGCGCCGACGGCAGTGGCTCAGCCAGCGCCGTCGTCGCCCAGATTCGCCCTTCGCAAACCGAACCGGCGAAGGCTGCCAGTTCCTCTGCGAATTCGGCCGGCGGCGCGCTACCTTCCGCCCGCCAATCGCCATTCACCCAGACGCCGACGCCATCGCTTTCCACGAGATTGCGGAACTCAGCGAGGTGCTGGCCGAGGAAGCTCGAGGCGTCGGTGACATGCGCCGCGGACGAAAGCAGGCCATTGAGAAAATCTCGCGCGTTCTCCGCCGCGAATAGCATCTGCTTCTGTGTCAGGGCACCAAGCTGGAGCGCGAAGAACTCGCCGAAGATCTCCGCCGCGATCCGGCGGTTCATCGAGAGCGAGCGCGGGCTGTAATGATGGCAGGCGATCAGACCCCAGAGCGCGCCGTCGACGATGATCGAGACTGACATCGAGGCCGAAACCCCCATGTTGCGCAGGTACTCGCAATGGATCGGCGAAACGCTGCGCAGATGCGCATAGGACAGGTCGAGCGGCTCGCCCGCTGCATCAAGCACCGGCGTGATCGGGAAGCGCTCACCGCTCGCGTCGGAGACGACGCGGATCGGGTTGAGAAGATAGAGTTGGCGCGCCTGCTGCGGGATGTCGCTCGCCGGGAAATGCTGCCCCATGAAGCTTTCGAGGTCGGGGCGCTTGGCCTCGCTGACGACCTTGCCAGAGCCGTCGGGCGCGAACTGGTAGATCATCACCCGGTCGTACTGGAGAACCGCCCTAAGCAGGCGCGCCGCATTCTTGATCAGCTGGGCCGGTGTCGTGACATCCGAGAGCCGACCGACCAGCGTCCGGGCGAATTCGAGCGGTGAACTTGGCCCAGCCGGGACACTCTCCTCGAACTCAATGATGGCGTTGCCCTTGAAGGCATGGATTGAAATGTCGAACTCGCGTTCGAGCGCAGGAAGGCGATAACGCGGCATCAGGCCGGCCCGGGATGGCACGCCGGAACGCGCGAGCGCATTGCGCATCTCATGCACGACCGGCCCGCCGAGTACCTCTTCGAGCCTGCGTCCGACGAGCTCGAACTCTCCAAGGCCAAGGAAGGTGCTGGCATTGCTGGAATGGCGCCGAATCGTCACCGCCTCGGCATCGCACACGATCATGCAGCCATGGGACTGTACGCTGCCGGGGATATGGATCGGCTCGCGATCGCAGTTCGTCAGATCAACCGTCGTCATGCAGGAGAGAGTTCTTCCGAAGTGAAGGCCTGGATGGCATGCACGAAGACTGCCCTGCTCGCCTGAGCTGCGGCATCCCATGCCTGTCGGTCGAGCCCTTCAAGCGCGACCAACAACGTGCGCCAGCTATCGAGTGAGCCGGCTTGCGCCGAAAGGTAGCGCGCTCCGTATTCAGGCCCGAATCCCAGAACGCCCACTCCCTTCACCAGCACGCGCGCGCCCAAGGCGGAGCCTTCGAGAACATAGGCTGCTCCCAAGAAGGCAGCCATGTCATTTGACAGATGGAAGGCCTCGGCTGCGGGAAGCGGGAGCGCCAGGTCGGCGAGGTCCGCCTCCAGCTCCGGCATAAGCCTGCGCGGCTGCCAGGACGAAGCCCCAACAGCCGTCGCATTCAGCAACGCGGCCTCGACCGGCGCGCGATGGCGGTACGATCCCTGCAGGAAGCGGGCATATGCGGCGCGGTTTGAAAAACCGCCAACAATGGCGTCAAGTTCGCGATGAAGCTTGCTCGTCTCCTCGCGCAGGAAACTTCTGATCTCGATCATTCTACCGGCATCCAGAATCGTTCCGCATCAGCATCGCTATAGCCCAACATCAGCGTAATCGGCGCTGTTTCCATTGCAGATTCCCGTTCGCCCCCGTCCTCTCGCCCGACGGATTGGCTTGAACTCGGCCTTGGGCTAGCCTAGGAACATATAAAGAACAAAAGGAATTGCGATGGCACAGCTCTCGGTCGTGGAGAAGCTCGAAATCCTCAGCGACGCCGCGAAATACGATGCGTCTTGCGCATCGAGCAGCACCACGAAGCGAGATTCGCGCGACGGGAAAGGCCTGGGCTCGACCTCGGGCGCCGGCATCTGCCATTCTTACGCGCCTGACGGCCGCTGCATCTCGCTCCTCAAGATCCTGTTGACGAATTTCTGCAGCTTCGACTGCGTCTTCTGCATCAACCGTTCGTCGAGCAATGTTCGCCGCGCCCGCTTCTCGGTCGAGGAAGTCGTCGCACTGACCCTCAATTTCTACCGCCGCAATTATATCGAAGGCCTTTTCCTGTCCTCAGGCATCATCCGCTCGGCCGATTACACGATGGCCGAGCTTGTGCGTGTCGCCGAAACGCTGCGCCGGCAGCATGGGTTCCGCGGCTATATCCATCTCAAGTTGATCCCCGGCGCGAGCCGCGATCTGATCGAGCGCGCCGGACTTTTCGCCGACCGGGTATCGATCAATGTCGAACTGCCGAGCGAGGCGGCGCTCGCGCGTTTCGCCCCGGAGAAACAGGCAGGCGAGATCAAGAGCGCGATGGGCGGCCTCAAACTGAAGATCGAGGCTGCGCGCGAGGAACGGGAGAAGAGCGCGAAGGCCCCGGCCTTCTCGCCTGCTGGGCAGAGCACGCAGATGATCGTTGGTGCTGATGGCGCAAGCGATTCCGCCATCCTGAAGCGCAGCGCCTGGCTTTATGGAAGCTTCGGCCTGAAGCGGGTTTATTACTCGGCCTTCAGCCCGATCCCGGATGCCTCGCGCCAGTTGCCACTCCAGCCTCCGCCGCTGATGCGCGAGCACCGGCTTTATCAGGCCGACTGGCTGACGCGCTTCTATGGTTTCGAGACTGAGGAAATCCTGGGGCGTAACGAGATGCTCGATCTCGATATCGACCCCAAGCTCGCCTGGGCGCTGCGCGAGCGCGGGCGCTTTCCCGTCGACGTGAACCGAGCCGATCGCGAGGGCCTGTTGCGGGTACCGGGTCTCGGTACGCGAAGTGTCGATCGCATTCTAGCCTCGCGACGGTTCCGCCGGCTCAGGCTAGAAGACGTCGGTCGGCTGACGCGATCGCTCACGACGATCCGACATTTCATCGTGGCAGAGGGCTGGCGACCGGGCAGCGGACTTGACGCTCAGAACCTACAGGCCCGGTTGAAGCCGCAACCGCGACAATTGACGCTCTTCCCGTGATCGCAGCCCGACTGAACGGGCCTGCCGATTTTGCCGGCTGGCGCCGCGAGGCCCGCCGGCTGGCGCTTGCCGGCGTCAAGCCCGAGGCCGTCGCCTGGCTAACGAGCGAGGATGATGCCGGACTGTTCGCAATGGAGAACGTCACTCCGGTCGAGGGCGGAAGTATTGCGCTGATTGTGTCCCGCCGTTTCATCGAGCTTGCCGAAAACGTCGTCTGTCATCGGGATCCCAGCCGTTTCGTCCTACTGCATCGTCTGCTGCTGCGTTTGCAGGACGAGCCGCGCCTGCTCGACAATGCAGCCGACTCTGACATCGCACGCGCCGAGGCGATGGCCCGCTCGGTGCGCCGCGACCTGCACAAGATGACCGCCTTCGTCCGCTTCCGGGCCGTGTCGGGCGCGGGCGAGGAAGGCCCCTTCATTGCCTGGTTCGAGCCGGAGCATTTCATCCTCGAACGGGCCGCTAGCTTCTTCACGGGGCGCTTCGCCGGGATGCTCTGGTCGATCATGACGCCGCAGGGCTCGCTGCACTGGGACGGCAAAGCGCTTCAGCTCGGCCCCGCCGCCAGCAAGGCCGATGCGCCGGACGGCGATGCCATGGAAGTCTATTGGCTCACCTACTACGCCAACATCTTCAATCCGGCCCGCCTGAAGCCGAAGGCGATGAAAAGTGAGATGCCGGTGAAATACTGGCGGAACCTACCCGAGGCCGAATTGATTGTGCCTCTGATCGCAAGCGCCGCCCGGCGAGCAGAGGATATGGTGATGCGCGCTCCGACGCAGCCACCCGAACGACATGCCCGGCAGCTTCGGCATCGCCCCGAAGCACCGAGCGAAAAACTTGCGATCACCTCCTGGCAGGATGCGGCCGCTGCGGCGCAACGGTGCAAGCGCTGTGACCTGCATTGTCATGGCACGCAGACGGTCTTCGGAGAAGGACCGCTGGAAGCGCCGGTCGTCTTCGTGGGCGAGCAGCCAGGCGACCGGGAGGACCTCGCGGGCCGGCCTTTCGTCGGTCCCGCCGGGCAGGTTTTCGACCAGGCGGTGCAGGACGCCGGTCTCGATCGGGCGCGCGCCTATGTCACCAATGCGGTGAAGCACTTCAAATTCGAGCTACGCGGCAAGCGCCGCATTCACGAGAAGCCCAGTGTCGGGGAGATCAATGCCTGCCGCTTCTGGCTCGATCTCGAACTGCAATTCGTGAAGCCTCGGCTTGTCGTTGCCCTCGGCGCCAGCGCCCTGCGATCGCTGACGGGGTACGCCGGCTCGCTCGGCAGCGCGCGGGATTGCGAGCTTGCGCTTGACGACGGCACGCCGCTGTTGGCCACCGTCCATCCTTCGTACCTACTTCGCCTGCCGGACGAGGAGGCGCGCTCTCGCGAATACGCTCGCTTCGTCGCGGATCTCGCCCGCGCGCGACAACGAATATTCCGGCACTAGGCCTTTTGGGTGAGCCGCTTTGCCGTGGCTCGCGGATACCGTACGACCGACCAACCGCTCTGCTTTCTCAGGAAAACGGCTTTGCCCGCCAGCGACGTCAATATCGCCTCGTTCCTTTCCGAGATGTTCGACCAGGCGCCGACTTTCATGGCGCTTTTGCAAGGCCCGGAGCATCGGTTCCAGCTGGCGAATCCGAGCTATCTGGAACTGGTAGATGGCCGCAACGTCATTGGAAAGACCGTGGCCGAAGCGCTTCCCGAAGCGGATGCGCAGGGCTTTGTCCGGATTCTTGATGAAGTTTACCAATCCGGAAAAGCCTACACGGCGTCGGGCGCGCGGTTTGCCATACAAGGGCAGCCCGAAGGTCCGATCTCGGAGCGTTTCCTTGATTTCGTGTACCAACCCCTCATCGGTCCGCAGGGCGGCGTTACCGGCATCTTCGTGCAGGGAAGCGATACCACCGAGCGGAGCCTGGCTGAACGGCGACTGTCCGAGAGCACTGCTCTCTACAAAGGACTGTTCGACGCGATCGACGAAGGCTTCTGCATCATCGAATTCTTCGACGGGCCGCACGGGCCGGACAGCGACTACATTCATATCGAAGCCAATGCGGCCTATGCCCGGCACGCCGGAATCCCGAATGTCGTCGGCCAGAAGCTGCGCGAGATGGTCGGTGCCGAGGCCGACTCATGGGTGGAGCGCTACGGCGCCGTCCTTCGCACGGGCACGCCCATTCGCTTCCAGCAGGAACTCGTCGCCACCGGCCGCTTCCTGGAACTGGCTGCGATCCGTATCGAGCCCGCAAGCAAGCGGCAGGTCGCGGTCCTGTTTCAGGACATCACGGCGCGCCGGCAGGCCGAGCTCGCTCTCGCTAAGCTGAACGAGACGCTCGAACAGATCGTGGCGGAACGCACTCAGAAGCTGCTCGCCGCTGAAGAGGCCTTGCGCCACAGCCAGAAGATGGAGGCGATCGGCCAATTGACCGGCGGGGTCGCACATGACTTCAATAACCTGCTGCAGGTGATCTCGGGCAATCTGCAGCTCCTGGCCAAGGATGTCGCCGGGAACGAGAAGGCCGAGCGCCGCATCGCCAATGCCATGACCGGCGTCGCCCGCGGCTCGAAGCTCGCTTCGCAACTGCTCGCTTTCGGCCGGCGGCAGCCGCTGGAGCCGAAGGTCGTCAATCTCGGTCGCCTGGTTCGCGGCATGGACGACATGTTCAGCCGCACCCTCGGCGAGGGCATCGAGATCGAGACGGTAGTGGGCGGCGGGCTCTGGAATTCCCTGATCGACCCAACGCAGGTCGAGAATGCGCTGCTCAATCTGGCGATCAACGCGCGCGACGCCATGAACGGTTCGGGCAAGCTGACGATCGACCTTGCCAATGCCCATCTCGACGACAGCTATGCCGCTAGGCACAGCGATGTCGTGGCAGGGCAATATGTCATGCTTGCGGTCAGCGACACCGGGTCAGGGATGTCGGCCGATGTGTTGGCGAAGGCCTTCGACCCGTTCTTCTCGACGAAGCCCGAGGGAAAGGGGAGCGGTCTTGGCCTGTCGATGGTCTACGGTTTCGTCAAGCAGTCAGGTGGCCACGTCAAAATCTACTCGGAGCTCGACCACGGAACCACGGTGAAGCTTTATCTGCCTCGCTCCTTCCAGAAGGAAGCTATTGAGACGGCCGTCGACAACAGCCCGATCGCTGGTGGGACCGAAACGATCCTGGTCGTCGAGGACGACGAGCAGGTCCGTGGCACGGTGATCGAGCTTTTGACCGATCTCGGCTATCGCGTTCTGCGAGCCGGCGATGCGACAAGCGCGCTCCATGTCGTCGAAAGCGGCGTCGGCATCGATCTGCTGTTCACCGACGTGGTGATGCCCGGACAGTTGAAGAGCCCCGAGCTTGCCCGGATCGCGCGTGAGCGCCTGCCGCATCTCGCCGTGCTGTTCACCTCGGGCTACACGGAAAACTCCATCGTCCATGGCGGCCGCCTGGACGCGGGCGTCGAGCTCCTGTCCAAGCCCTATACGCGAGAAGCCCTGGCGCGAAAGATCCGGCTGGTGCTCGCGACGCAGAAGGCGCGCTCCCCTCGGAAGGCGGAGCAGGTATTGACGGAAGACCATGGCTCGGGACCGGCTGCGCAAAAACCTGTCACCGTCCTGATTGTCGAGGACGACGCTCTAATCCGCATGAATACCTGCGATATCCTCGAGGATGCCGGTTTTTCCATCATAGAGGCAGGTAGCGCTGAGGAGGCGATGCCGATCTTGCAGCATCACTCGGTCGATGTCCTCGTCACCGATGTGAAGCTTCCTGGGGCCTCGGGTATCGAACTCGTGCGCATGGCGAGGGCGCGCAATAGCTCGCTTTGCGTTGTGTTTGCGACGGGTGACACCTCGGAGATCGACGTCAACGGCGAGGTGGTCGTCTCCAAGCCCTATAGTCCGTCTGCCATCGTCAACGCGATAGCAAGAGCGCGGAGTTCATAACTCCACGCCGTAATCGGCACAGCCCTCGGATTATTCATACAAGCTCCTCGACCTTACGCGAAAAGCGGCGCGTCCACTTTGAGGAAGCCAAGGTTCAATAAGTGCCGGCGCGCTTCTCCGGTGCCGACTAACTCCATCAAACGTTCCGCAGTGCGTGTCTCCGGAACCTATCTATAGCGCCGCCCGTTTCGCCCTCACTTTCGCTCACCAGCAGGAGGGGCTCATGGACAGCATCATTTATCTTGTCGGTCTCGTAGTGGTCATCATGGCCATCCTGTCGTTCCTCGGTCTTCGATAGGAGTTCGCCATGTCCATGTCTGGAACGGACGTCGTCGTCGCCCCGGTTACCGTCAACAAGGAGAACCGCTCCTACGTACAGTGGGGCCCAATCTTCGGCGGCGCAGTTATCGCGACGGCGATCTCGACCATCATGACGGTTTTCGGATCGGCGATCGGCCTGTCGATGGTCTCCGCCGATTTCGAGAGGAGTTCCAGCGCCACGGCGCTGGCAGTCGCAGGCGCCTTGTGGGCGCTCTGGGTCATGGCCTCGGCGACCATGGCCGGCGGCTATCTTGCCGGCCGGATGCGTCAGCCGAGCTTCGATGCCAATGGCGAAGAGCGCAAGGTGCGCGATGCGACACATGGCCTGCTGGTCTGGGCGACCGGGGCGCTTCTGATCACCGTCGTCGCGACCTCGTCGCTTTTCGGCGCCGCCAAGACCGCGGTCAGCGGCGTCGCCAGTGCGAGCTCGGGCGTGGCTTCGCTGGTTTCGCAGAATGTCGATCCGCTCGCGATGGCGCTCGACAATGTCATGCGCGCGAGTGGTCAGCAGCCACCGACTGCACAGGAGCGTGACGAAGCCTCCCGGATCTTCGTCAATGCGCTGAAGAACGGCAAGATCGAGCAGGCCGACCGAGATTACCTGGCATCTCGGCTCGCCGCGCGGTCCGGCATCAGCGAGCAAGATGCACAGAAGCGCATCGACGACGCCTATGCCCGACTGTCGCAGGCCAAGGAAACAGCCAAGCAGGCGGCAGAGCGTGCACGCAAGATCGCAGTCCTGAGCGCCTTCCTGACCGCGGCTGCGCTGCTGGTGGGAGCGGCTGCGGCGGCCTGGGCGGCAACGCTCGGCGGCGAGCATCGCGACGAGAACCTGCTGGTCGACCCGACGCTCTGAATGATCGTGCCTATGCAAACCCGGCTCCCATGGAGCCGGGCTTTTTTGCGATCTGTCGAAACGATCGGATCGCCGCAGCGTTGCTCCGGCAGCACTTTCAGAAAGGGCAAGCGATGATCGACCGGAACCACGAACGAAATGGCAGCACCAACGGCCCGACCGAGCCGAGCCAGCGTCCGCCCGAGAAGCGCGACGACGCTGCTGATGATGCGATGAAGGGCCCGAAGATCATCTCCGAGGGCAATCAGAAGCAGCGGGCGAAGGACCGGGACACTCCTCCAGCAGGCCCGCATGCGAAGGAGTCGCAGACGAACAAGGAGGCGACGCCGGGTTCCGGCGCGCTCCCGCCGACCAAGCCTGTTCGTCATATCGACCCCGGTACTGGCTGACCTTCATCCAGCTTCTCTCCGCGAAGTCGCGTTGGAAGGTGTTCCGTGGAAAAGCTGAAAACCTATCGCGCCAAGCGGGATTTCCGGAAGACGAACGAGCCGAACGACGCGAGCTCAGTCGCTCCATCGAACCGCCTGCGCTTCGTCATACAGAAGCACGATGCGACACGGCTGCATTACGACCTGCGTCTGGAACTGGATGGCGTCTTCAAGTCCTGGGCCGTGACCAGGGGGCCGTCGCTTGCCCCCGCCGACAAGCGCCTCGCCGTTGAGGTCGAGGATCATCCGCTCGCCTATGGCGATTTCGAGGGAACGATCCCGAAGAGCCAATATGGCGGCGGCACCGTCCAGCTCTGGGACCGGGGCTATTGGGAGCCGGAGGGCAAGCTCAGTCCGCAGCGGCAACTCGAAAAGGGCGACCTCAAGTTCACCCTCGACGGCAAGCGGCTGCAGGGCAGTTTCGTCTTGGTACGCATGAAGCACGACCGCGACGGCGGCAAGCGCATCAACTGGCTGCTGATCAAGCATCGCGACGACCATGCCGTCGCTTCCGATGGCGATGCAGTCTTGAAGGCCGACACTTCGGTGGCCTCGGGCCGGACAATGGACGCCATCGCGGCCGGACGTGGGCGCTCGCCCGAACCTTTCATGCTAGCCGAGCAAGTGGTCGACGCCGATGCCATCTGGAATAGCAAAGAGGGCTCAGCGGCCGAAGCACGGGCCGAAAAGCCGGCACCGAAACAGACGACAGGTCGGACTTCGAAAGCAGGCCCCGCGGCTGCGGCCGATCTCCCGGCGTTCGTACCGCCTCAGCTTTGCAAGAGCGTGGAGCGACCACCGGCAGGCAGCGGCTGGCTCCATGAAATCAAGTTCGACGGCTATCGCATCCAGGCGCGTGTCGCTGGCGGCAAGGTCACGCTGAAGACGCGCAGGGGGCTCGACTGGACGAGGCGGTTCGGGGCCGTGGCAAAGGCGTTTAAGGGCCTGCCGGACTGCATCGTGGATGGCGAGATCGTAGCGCTCGACGACCATGGTGCGCCGGACTTCGCCGCGCTGCAGGCGGCGCTATCCGAGGAGAAGACCGATAACCTTGTCTTCTTCGCCTTCGATTTGCTGTTCCTCGATGGCGAGGACTGGCGCGAGCAGCCGCTCTTTGCCCGCAAACAGCAGCTGGAGGCACTGCTGCGTGACGCGGCCGATGGCGTCACCCTGCGCTATGTCGAGCATTTCGAGACCGGCGGCGATGCGGTACTGAAATCCGCCTGTCGCCTGTCGCTGGAGGGCATTGTTTCGAAGCGCGGCGATGCGCCCTATGTCTCGGGTCGCAGCGACGGCTGGACCAAGGCGAAATGCCGCGCCGGCCATGAGGTCGTGATCGGCGGCTGGGCGACCACGGCGGGCAAGTTCCGCTCGTTGCTCGTCGGCGTCCATCGCGGTCCGCATTTCATCTATATCGGCCGGGTCGGTACCGGTTACGGCGCGGCCAAGGTCGAGAAGCTGCTGCCGCGCCTGAAAGAGCGCGAAGCCAAGACCTCGCCCTTCACCGGCAAGGGCGCGCCACGGCGAGCGTCAGGTGTGCATTGGGTCGAGCCGGCCCTCGTCGCCGAGATAGAATTCGCGGGCTGGACCGGCGACGGCATGGTGCGGCAAGCCGCCTTCAAGGGCCTGCGGGAGGACAAGCCGGCGGCCGAGGTCGAGACCGAGTTGCCGGCACCGGCTGTGGGAACGGCACCCCCGAAGCCGGCGCCGGCGCGCAGTGGGCGTGTCGAGGTGCTCGGCGTGCCCTTGTCCAAGCCCGACAAGCCGCTCTGGCCCGATGCCGAGGACGGCAAGCCCGCCAACAAGCTCGACCTCGCGCGCTATTTTGAGACCGTCGGGTCCCGGCTGCTGCCGCATATCCAAGGGCGACCCTGCTCGCTGCTCAGGGCGCCCGACGGGATCGAGGGCGAGGTCTTTTTCCAGCGCCATGCCGGCCTCGGCACCTCCAGCCTGTTCGAGCTGGTGAAGATCTCCGGCGACAAGAAATCCTACCTCCAGATCGACCGGATCGAGGCGCTGATCGCGACCGCCCAGATCGGCGGAATCGAGCTGCATCCATGGAACTGCCGGCCCGGCGAGCCGGAGGTTCCCGGCCGGCTGGTCTTCGATCTCGACCCGGGGCCGGATGTGTCCTTCGACGCCGTGATCGCGGCGGCCAGGACGATGAAGAAGCGACTCGACGCGCTGGGTCTAGTCAGCTTCTGCAAGACCACCGGCGGCAAGGGGCTACATGTCGTGACACCGCTGGCGAAGCCCCGCCGCGGTGGCCCCAACTGGCCGGCAGCCAAGGACTTTGCGCGCCGCGTCTGTGCAGACATCGTGGCCGACGAGCCGGAGCGTTATGTCGTCAACATGGCGAAGCGCCTGCGCCAAGGGCGCATCTTCCTCGACTATCTCCGCAACGATCGCATGGCCACGGCGGTGGCGCCGTTGTCGCCGCGCGCGAGGCCCGGCGCGCATGTTTCGATGCCGCTGACCTGGTCGCAGGTAAAGACGGGTCTCGATCCCGCCCGCTACACCATCCGCACTGTTCCGAAGCTGCTGGCGGGAAGCAAGGCCTGGGCGGACTATGACGAAGCCGAGCGGCCCTTGGCGGATGCAATCAAAAAGCTCGATCGGTCCTGACCGGTACCGTACCGGAACGGATCGGCGGCCGATGCGTTTCGCGTCCGATCGGAGACGCGCCTATGGCCCAGCGGACATTCTGGAAAGGCTATCTCAAGCTCTCGCTCGTGACCTGCTCGGTCGCGATGATGCCGGCACGCTCCGAGAGCGAGAAGGTCCGCTTCCATACGCTGAACCGCAAGACCGGCCACCGCATCCAGAGCCGCTTCGTCGATGCCGTTACCGGCAAGCAGGTCGCCGATGACGACGAGGTCAAGGGCTATCCAAAGGGCGATGACGACTACGTCATGCTGGAGGATGACGAGCTCGACGCCGTTGCGCTGGAGAGCACGCGCACCATCGATATCGAGCTGTTTGCGCCGCGCTCCTCCGTTGGTTGGATCTGGTACGACACGCCGCATTATCTTGTGCCGGACGGCAAGATCGGTGACGAGGCCTTTTCCGTCATCCGTGAGGCGATGAAAGCGACCAAGACGGTCGGCATCTCCCGCGTCGTCCTCTACCGGCGCGAACGGGCCGTGCTGCTGGAGCCGCGCGACAGAGGCATCGTGCTGTGGACTTTGCGCTATGGCGACGAGGTTCGCGACGATAAGGATTACTTCTCGGATATCAAGAAGGCGAAACCCGAACCCGACATGCGCGCGCTCATGGAGAAGCTGATTACGTCGCGCACCAAGGACTGGTCGCCGGAGCTCGCGCAGGATCCCGTCCAGGACGAGTTGCTCGACCTCATCAAGGCCAAGCAAAAGGGCCGCAAACCGGCAAAAAAGGCCAAGCCGGCTGGAAGCGAGGGCAATGTCGTCAGCATCATGGATGCGCTCAAGCGAAGCCTCGAACCGCGGAAGTAATCAGCCTGCCTTGCGTCGCGGTTCCGCCTTGGCCGCCGTCTTGCGGGAGGATTTGCGCTTCGCCGCGGGCTTGTCGGCCGATGTGCCGCTTTGGTCCGCCTTGGCACTCTGACGGAGAGCGTCGAGCAGGTTGACCACCTTCGCCGGCGCGCGCCGCTTCACCGGCTTAATCATGCGGCCTTCGATCTTTGCCTTGACCAGATCGGCCAGCGCAGTCTCATAGCGGTCTTCGAAGGCCTTGGGGTCGAAACGGCCGGCCTTGGTGCGGATGATATGTTCGGCGAGTTCGAGCATCTCGCCCTCGATCTTCAGCTTCGGAATATCGTCGAAGGCGCCCTCCACCGGACGCACCTCGTATTCGAAATTGAGCGTGGTCGCGATCATCCCCGCATCATGCGGCCGGATCAGGATCGAGCGCATCCGCCGGAAGATCACGGTGCGCGCCAGGGCCGCAGCTTCGCGGCTCGCCATGACGTCGCGGATCAGGGCGAAGGCCTCGGCCGCAACCGGCGTGCTCGGCGTCACGTAATAGGGCCGGTCGAAGAAGAGATCATCGATCTCGTCGCAAGGCAGGAAGGTCGCGACATCGAGGGTCTTGTCGCTTTCAGGAATGGCCTCGGCAATCTCCTCGGGCTCCAGCACGATGTAGTCGCCATCACCGCGATCGTAGCCCTTGACCTGGTCTACCTTCTCGACCGGCTTGCCCGTGACCTCGTCGACGAACTGTCGATGGACGCGATTGCCGGTCTTGCGGTTCAGCGTGTGGAAGGAAATGCGCTCGCTGGTCGAGGCAGCGGTGTAGAGCGCCACCGGGCAAGTCACTTCAGCGACCTTGAGGACGCCTTTCCAGATTGCTCGCGGCGCCACTGTCGCCTCTCAAGTTTTGTGTTCTCGGCCCCAACCTCAGACTCGGTGAACAGCGTCGAGCTTCGGATGTTCCGCTGGCATCTGAGCCGCTTCACCGGCCAGTCTCAGCCTCCATGTCTCCAACAATCCAGCGACATCAATTTCTTCGCCGGCAGATCCGAGAAGCGCCAGCGAGTGTGGAACAGAATCACACTGCAGGCCGTTCGATTCACACTCAGCGGCCTCGAGCCGCTCCCCATCAGGAGTGTCGGACAATGAAAACAACAATCCTCGTTTCGCTCGTCGCAGCTACGATTTCGTTCGGTGCGATCGCTCAGACGAGCACCACATCTCCCATGCCGGCACCGAAGGCTGACGCTGACAAGAATGCCCCGCTGCCGGGCGCCAACAGCTTCACTGAAGGCCAAGCCAAGAGCCGCCTCGAAGCCAACGGCTATTCCAGCGTCGGCGCTCTGAAGAAGGACGACAACGGCGTCTGGAAGGGCACGGCCACGCATGCCGGTGCGCAGGTCAATGTCTCCGTCGACTATCGCGGCAACATCACCCGCAACTGATCTTGACCGGTAAGCCCAACTTTTGGAGCCGAACATGACCCGCACCCTGACCCGTACCTATGAGAACTACGAAACGGCCCGCTCGGTGGTCGAGCAGCTGGAGGCCGCAGGTGTTTCCAGCAACGACATCAGTGTTGTTGGCCGCGCCGGTGCGTCGGATGAGACGAATGCCACGGAGGGCGCTAGCATCGGCGCTGGCATCGGTGGCGCTGCCGGCCTGCTTGCGGGCATTGGCATGCTCGCGATCCCCGGCGTCGGTCCAGTCGTCGCGGCCGGCTGGCTCGCATCGACCGCAGCCGGCGCCGTCGCCGGCGCCGCGGCCGGCGGCATCGTAGGCTCCTTCGTGAAGGAAGGTCACGACAAGGACGAAGCGGATTACTATGCCGAGACAGTTCGCCGCGGCGGTTCCGTCGTTTCGGTCCGCACCGAGCCTGAGCATGAAGCCACGGTTCAGGCCATCCTCGACGGTGCGACTCCCATCGACCGCGCAACGCGAGAAGCCGAATATCGCGCCGGCGGCTGGGAGCGCTTCGACGAGACTGCGGGCCCCTACCGCCCGCCTGTCGTGTGACAGAAGCCCGGCACATTCATGCTTATGGCCTCGTCAGCGTTGCTGGCGGGGCCACTTTCGAACCCGACAGCTGTCATATGACGGCGCATGCATTGATGAACCTAGTAGGTTCGCTTTCATGCCATTCTCATCGCTCCAGAACCCCATTGATCTCGCTCGTGCCCAAGCTGCGCTTGATGACGCCTGGAAGCAGGTTAGACCAATGATCGATGACGGAGATCGTGAACGAGAGCGCACGCGCCTTTCGTACATCGTGGCATCTCTAGTGATGCTAGCGCTGGATGAAGAGGACCTGGTCGATCGCGCACTGCGACAGTATCGGGCGCGCCAATAGGCCGCTCGACAGGGAACCATGGCCGCTAGCCTGCGTTCAGCGGCGAACACTCTTCTTCCATTGCTGGATCAAGCATGAACTCGCACTCACTCGCGGCAATTGACGCCCCGAACGACCTGTTTCGTCCCTTGCAAGCCATCGATTTCTTAAACCCCCCGATTCTGCTGGCGGGGGTTGTCGACAATCTGATGTATGCTTTTTTCAGGGATAGGCTCATGACCGCCCCCCGCGAGGGAATCGTCGTTATCGAACTGAGCACACTTGGGGGTGATCCTGAGGTCGCGCGCATGATGGGAGAGGATATCCGCTTCCATAGCGAGCAGGAGCCGGCACGGCGGTTCGTCTTTCTGGGCAAGACCGCGATCTATTCCGCCGGCGCCACCTTCATGAGCTTCTTTGCCCGCCCGAACCGCTATCTCACGCGCGGCACCAGGCTGATGATTCACGAGCGCAAAATCCAGGCAAACATCATTCTGGATGGCCCGTTGACGATGTGCATCGCCAATCTCAAGGCGAAGCTGAACGAAATCGAACACTCCATCCAGATTCAAAATGAGGGCTTTCAGAACCTCATCGCGGGATCGTCGGTGACGATGGAGCAGGTCCTCAAACTCGCACCAGAGAACTGGTATATCGAAGCCAACGAGGCCAAAAATCTGGGCCTCATCGAGGGTGTGATCTAGTCTGCGCTCGCCTTGAAGCAGGCTCGTAGCTTACGAGTGGCGGCAGAAGGCCGGCGCCGACCCGAAGCGCTGCGGCCAATAAGCTCGCCGGGACGATGGCGTCGCTGTCCAAGCACCATCTGACATAAGTCACGGATCTATTGGCTGCGCTGGCGAGGTGGGTTTCCACGTCGTCGGGCGACATGAAGTTGCACAACACCTTGCTCATCTGCCGCCCCGTGGGAGGACGAGAGCGCCATTGCCTGACCAATACGCCATGATCGGGTACCGAATGAAACATTGGAACGCTCCCGATGTGACGGACACAACGAACAACGCGTGCGTCGAAGGAAGGTTCAGCTGCAATATATCCGCAGGCTCAGTTGGATTGGGCGTTCAGGCTCTCGTGCTTTTTTGAGCTTGTTATGGCCGATGCGTCGGGTCGAGGCGCGCTATGCGGCATGACGTTGATCAAACTGCCCGCGAAAAATCTCTGCGTTGCAATCCTTGCAGCCACCTTGTCCTCAAACGCCCGAAGGCCATTTGAGATATCGCGGAGTTCACACGCTTCCGCCGAGCCTTCTGGCGCGCCAAACAGTTCTTCGAACCGCCTCAGTGCCCTGGCGAGGTCTTCGAAGTTGCGGATAGGGAGTTTGATCATCTCTCGCAGTCGGCAGCTTCGTCGCGTCAGATCGTCCTGATATTCCCACTGGGGCGGGTCGCGGCCTCAGCTGGATCAGGGTGACTTGCCGTTGAAGCGACATGCTTCTCCGCGGCAGCACCTTCCGGATCATTGGCTTCATAAGGGGGATGGGGGCCGCTTGCATGACGTGAGCGCGGGTTTGGACCTGCCCTCGACTCGCTCTCTTCGTTTGGTTGTCCCGGTCTACGCGGCGTGTCGAAATGGCCAGGTGCAGACGCTGCACCGGTCAGCTGGCGATCTTCCCAATCTTTGACTGCTGCGAGCAGCCCAGCCCGTTCATCTGCTGCGGTCGAGCCTTCTTTAGCATCAGCGAGCTGGTGAATTCTGGCTTTTGCCGCCTCGTATGCAGCGCTCGAAGCAATTGCCATGGGCCTCATTCCCTTTGCATCCCAATCGGCGACGAACTGCTCAATGATGCCGCCGCTGGGTTTGGTGATATGAATGCGAGCTAAGCCGTCTTCGACGAACCAATCATCGCCTTCGCGGCGAATGGTGAGCGTCGCGCTCATCTCTTCTCTCCGCTATAGAGTGCCATGCGACGAAGCTGTGCCTCCACAGCATCCGCTGAAAAGCCGACTTCGCGGATAACGCCCTCCAGCTGCGCCTTGGATACACCCAGCTTATCCGTCCAGTATCGGGTCTGGTCTTTGCTGAGATGGATCCGCGAACGATCCAGCGGCTCCCGCTTTCTCTCGTCGCCTGGCATGCGAACCTCCTGACGACAAATCAATCGGCCGGAAGGCGTAGAGTTCCGCAAATCCGGGCTATTCTCGATTTCCAGCGCTTTGGATGCGTTGTCCCATGAGCTCGACGAGCTCACGAACGGTTTTGCACCGTTGCATCGCCTCGTCCGGCATCATGTCGCAATCGTACTCTCGCTCGATCGCGTTGCCGATTAGGGTCAGGTCGTCGATTGTGAAGCCGATGTCGTCAACCTTGGCATGGGGTTCGAGCAGCTCGGGTTTTACCAGCCCTTCGACGGCGATAATTTCGAGCAGACGCTCCACCAAGCCAATCTCCGTCGGCTCCAGATCACCTGACCCAATGCTTGTGCCGTCATCAGCGCCCATGAGTCGCCCGCCAGATCTCGACATTCAAAGCAGGTTGGATGCGCGCGCGCTGTTCAGGCACAATGTCCGATGCTCTTGCTGGATTGGCAATGAGCCTGAGAGACGTCTGATACTCAGCTAGGGATTCGATCATCTTTTCATGAGCCTCATTCGGCCGGGCGCCTGATCCGACGCCAGTTCCAAGGAAGGAACTCCAAGGCCGTCACCAGCGTTCCTTTGATCTCCTGTCTCACCCCAGACAGCCCAAACCTAAGCCGCGTCAACTCCAGCTGGCGGGGCCATTTTTCTTTTTGCGACATGTTGATCATCTGAAGTTTTCGGCTTCAGTTCTGGAACGACGCGCGAGTGCACCGCCTTCCCCTCACAGACGATGCCGGCCATTTTCTTTCACAGGCGCAGCATTCCAGACCGATAATGCGATGGAACGCGTTCGCTTGTCCCCACGTTCTCCCTTCATACGAGTTCAGGAGGATGAGATGGACCATTCTAAGCATACGCGTCTCGCGACTACGGAACTGACGCCCGAAATTCTGGAAGGTGCGACGATCTACGGCCCCGGCGATGAGAAAGTCGGCTCTGTTTCCCATCTCCATGGATCCCAGGTCGTCATCGATGTGGGCGGGTTCCTGGGCATCGGTGCCAAGCCGGTATCCGTGGCGATCTCGGAGCTTGAATTCATGCGCGATGAGGATGGCGGCGTGCACGCCGTCACGAACTGGACGAAGGACCGGCTCAAGGAGATGCCCGAACACGTCGATCCATAACTGCCGACCAGAAGCGCAGAGAGGTTAGGTATGCTTCGCGCCCCCTCGATCTGGTTAGCGATTCTTTCGCGATGAACCGATCGCATCCCTCGGCGCGCGTCGAAGGAAACTGGAAGCAGCTCAAGGGTAAGGTGAAGGAGCAGTGGGGCAAGCTGACTGATGACGATCTCGACGTCATCGCCGGCAAGCGCGACCAGCTCGAAGGCAAGATCCAGGAGCGCTACGGGATCGAGGAGGACAAGGCGAAGACGGACGTCGACACCTGGTACGACCGCCAGACTTGGTGATCACCAGGCTGAGCCCGTAGCTGCACAGCGCGTGCTCGCCGCGTGAGGAAGCCCGACCCTTGCCAATGGGGTCGGGCGTTTTGTTGCCTCCGCTATGAGAACGCGCAAAGCTTCGGGCCATGCCCTTATCCTCGCTTCATGACCCGGCCGATCTGGCCCGCGCTCAGGGCGCGCTTGAAATCGCATGGGAGCGCATCAGGCCGCTTGTTGCCGAGGCCGACCGGAAGCACGAGCACACTCGCCTTGCCTATATCGTGGCGTCCTACGCGCTGGTTGCGGTCGACGAGGACGATCTGGCTCAACGCGCTTGGGATCGCTTCTGGCAGCGTTGACGGTGCGCCATCGTAGTCATTGCACGGGCTGAGACTTGGCCTGTTCCTGGCTGGCCTTCGCGAGCAGAGCTTCCAGCTCGAACAGGGCAGCCATCGGCAGCACCAACAGCACGTCCGCGTCTCCGGCCGTCTCAAACATGATCGTCGCATCGCCGCGAGGATCCGAGCTCATTGAGATGATGGTTGGCCTCACAACGGACAGCGGGATAGTCGGCTTTTCAGACATGGCATTTACGGCTCAATCTTCACAGCGAGCAAGCATCCTACCATGCGGCTCGCAAGAAGATGAACAGGTTGGGTTCTAAGTGCACGCCCCTGCGGCGACGACCTTCGGCAGCAAATAGCTCGCAAATGCCGTGTGTCCCTCCGCGCTAAAATGGAGCCCGTCGGGCAGCTGATAGCCCCGCCCGATCTGGCCGAGCCTATCGAGGGTTACAAGCGCGACTTTTCGCTCTGCCAGCAACTGCTCGATCCGAGAGATTGCTGATGCGCGATCGGGCCCACTATCATTGCCCCCAGGCTGAAGAACGACCACTGTTGTTTGCTTCGTCAAAAGGCGAGGTAGACGGGCGGCCATTCCGCTTGGAGTGTCTCCGGCTACGCCGGCATTGACGACACGCGCTTTGCAGCCCTGCTGGCGCAACATTGCTTCAAGTTGGGCTGGATAGGCCTGGGAGCGATCAACGCCGCCATGCCCGGCGCCCTTGCCTCGACCGAGAGTATTGCTGGCGCCGAGCGCAAGCACGTCGGCAGCAGCGGCATTGATCGCCGATAGCGCTAGAACAACGACAACGATTGCGCTACGCAAAGTTACCCCCGCTTCCCATCTTGCGAACTCTTGTCTCGCGAAAAATGATCTGCCACATAATTGGGTGTCCATGTCAATCGTCTCAGCTAATCGACTCCGTCTAATTCGGCCCATGGAGGTGACTTTTGATAAAGAATTTGATCTTGGCCACGTTTTTGGCTGCTTCAGCCCTGGGTTCGTCGTGGGCAATGGCTGCGGACAGTTTAAGGGGCGTCGGGGTCGTCCTGATCCATGGAAAGGCTGGAGGTCAGGGGCCGCTTCAGAAGCTGGCAGGCGCTCTGAAAAGCGAGGGCGCAATCGTCCTCATGCCCAAGATGTCATGGGCCTCCGGAAGCTATCGGACTTATGAGCAGACGGTCGGGGAGGTTGCGGCAGCGGTGCAGCGTGTCCGCGGCATGGGCGCGCGAAAGGTCGTTCTTGCGGGGCACAGCATGGGAGCCAACATATCATTCGGATATGCCGCGTCGGGCGGTCCGGTTGATGCCATCGTGGCAATGGCTCCGGGGCACAGACCCGACTTTATCGAAGGCATGGCCGGTGACAGCTTGGGACGAGCCCAAGCGATGGTGGCTGCTGGACAGGGCTCCCAGCGCGCCAAGTTCATGGACTTCAATCAGGGACGGGCCTTCCCCATCACCACGACCGCCGAGGCCTATGTCAGTTTCTTCGATCCTCGTGGGTCGGCCGGCAGAGCCGCGTCTGGCAGTGGGGGCTCAGCTTCGGTGCTCTGGGTGGTCGGGACAGACGATAGAGCTGCCATGCGTGATCCAGCGACACGATCCAGAGGAAGCCGTATCGAGGTTGGCGCAAATCATCAGACCACACCAGTTGCAGGCGTTCCCTACATTATCGACTGGTTGCAGAAGACTCTCTAACGGGCGAGCGGCAACATTAGGCTTATGCCTCACCAACCTGACCAAGTGAATGTTCGGGACGGTGGAACCTGTTCCCTCGCAGCCAGTTCCTGACCCGCTATCGTCGTCTCACCCAGCCGCGATAGTGGTGGGCCCTCTGCCAAGATGACCACCTGAAGCGAGCCGGCGCCTATTCCCCCAGCCGGCCGGCTCGCTTCATCCTTTGATCGGTGAGCGAGCCGCGGATGTACCGGCAGCTCCTGATCTAAGGCGGGTGCAGAATTCGGTAGTGCTCGTCCGCGTGGCAGAGCAAAGGGCTGGAGGCCCACAAACCCCGTCGGCATCACCGGCGGGGTTTTGTTTTGCGACCGAACGTTTCCGCAGGCGGTCCTTTCGGCGCGGGTACCGCTGGCTCAAGCCTAAGCTAATCGCCGAAATCGCGCTGCGTGGCTGGGCTGATGATGGCAAGCTCCATCACGCGTCCTGCAAGGGCCTACGAAGGGCCTACGCGAGGATGCGGGCGAAGCTTCGACCCATCGACTGCCTTAGCCTGGCCAGTTGTCGTTTGCTTCGTGCGCCATTGCCCAGAGAAGACACGCACAGAGCTGGAGCTGGAAATCGATCTCGACCTGCTCTGCCTCTTCGGCGCTTCCATTAGCGCAGCCGACCAAGGCCTGAGCGCGCCCCAACGCAGCCGTCAGCTCATCCTGGTTGTTGATCGCCATCCTACCCATGATGGACCCACCGCTTCGTCTATCTTTCGATGCGGTCAGGGTTTGGGCCGCGGCGCTTGCAAGTCCGTCGGGCTTTTCGGGGCGTCTCTGGGATCCACCTGGCCTGACTGCAATTCGCGCTGCGTTTGCAGGTGGTTCAGATT
>NZ_JBBCUM010000021.1:0-70696 GCF_037147855.1 Allobosea sp. MMO-172
GCTCATCAAGCGCCAGAAAAAGCCAATCGTCGCTATCGTCGCCATCATGCGACGCATCATCGTCGTCGCAAACGCAAGGCTCAGAGACGCTAAATACTGAGTTGATGACAAAGGTGGTTTGAACACCCTCAATCCCGCTTGCCGCCGCGCTTCAGGTCGTAGTCGATCAGATAGGCCGTGCGCTGATTCAGGCGCTCGCGATAGACCTGCAGGTTCTCCATCACGCGCTGGACATAGTTGCGCGTCTCGGAGAACGGGATGCGCTCGACCCAGTCGACGGCGTCGACCTCGGGATCGCGCGGGTCGCCATAAGCGGCGATCCATTTCTTCACATTGGGCGAGCCGGCATTATAGGCGGCGAAGGTCAGGATATAGGAGCCGCGCCACTCCTTCAGCAGGTCGTTGAGATGGGCCGCGCCCATCCGCGCCGCGTAGAGCGGGTCCTTGCCGAGCTTGTCCCAGTCGAAGGGCAGGCTCGCCCGCCGGGCGGTCTCGCGGGCGGTTGCCGGCATCATCTGCATCAGTCCGCGCGCACCGGCATGCGACATCGCGGTCGGGTCGAAGGCGCTTTCCTGCCGGGCGATGGCATGGACGATGGCGCGTTCCATCGGGTCGCCGAGCACGTCGAATTCCGGGATTCCGTTGACCGGATAGGCGGCCATGTCGAGCGGGAAGCCGCGTTGCAGCGCAGCCTTGCCGATGCCGACCTGCGCGCGCGCATCGGTCTCGCGCCGGGCGATGGCCGCGATCGCCTCCAGGGCTTCGGTCGTGTGCAGGCGCTGCGCCAGATCGTTCAGCATCAGCGTCGCGAGGTCGCGCTCGCCGATGCGGTAGAGCAGGCGCACGGCGCGATGGCCCGGGAGCGTCTCAAGCCCGGCGGCAACCGTGCGCCGCAGCGGCAGATCGGAGAAACCGAGCTTCGCCCGTGCCAGTTGCCCGTAATAGGCGATCGGCTGCTCGGCGGCCTTGCCGAAGGCGGCCTTGGCTTCCTCGGCCTTGCCGAGTTCCTCATAGGCGCGGCCCTGCCAATAGGCGGCGCGCGCGACCGAGATCGGCGTCTCGGCGATGGCCGCTGCCGCATCGAAATGCCTGAGCGCGACATCCGGCTTCTTGAGGAAGCGCAGCGCGACGAAGCCGGCATGCCATTCGGCCTCGATCCGCTCGGCCGCGTCCTCCGCGCCGTGGCCGGATGAGACCTCATAGGCCTTCTGCGATTGGCCGGCATCGAGCAGCTTGCGCGCGATGATGCGGCGCTCTTCCCACCAGCCATCGCCGTCGCCGAGCAGGGCCGGGTCGCGCGGGATCGCGGTCAGCGCCTTCACGGCATCGTCGAGCTTGTCGCCGCGGCGCGCCTGCTGGGCCTGCAGAAAGGCGAAGGAGACATCGCCGCGCACCGAGGCCGGTACGGCCGTGATCAGCTTCTCGGAGATCGGTCGGCGCGCCTTGGCGCTCGCAAGCCGTGCCTTGGCCAGCACGACATAATCGGCCGAGACGCGGACAGCGTTGCGCAGGGCCGCCTCGCCATTCTCGCGGAACAGGAAGCGCTCGGCCCGCAGGCGATGGTCGTCCTTGCTCAGCACCGTCTCGAAGGCGCCGAGCACGATCTTTTCGAGCGCCTGCCCGAACGGGTCCTTGCGCCAACTCTGGCGGATGAGGGCGTTGGCCTCCTCGGCCTTGCCTTCTTCCTTGAGCGCGATCGCCAGCGCGATCCGCCCGGCCGGCGAGACCGGCTGCTGGCCATGGAAGAAGGCGCGCACGATCGCCGGGCTCTTCTTCTCCGCGATCAGCGCCTCTTCGGCGCGGCGTCGAAAACGGGTCGTGGCCGGATAGTTCGGATGCTCGCGCAGGAAGGCGTCGATCCGCAGGAAGGAGACGGTGCCGGCATTGGCATGGATCGCCACCCATTCGAGCAGCGAGCGCACGGAGCGATCGTCGATCCGCGCTGCGAGATCGTCGCCCTCAGTGAGTGCGCCGCGGCGATAGGCGGCGACAGCCGTCTTCACGGCCTCGACATTGATGGCGTCCTCGCCCCGCAGCGCATTGGCGGGATAGGGCAGCGCGCCCGTGGCTTCGACATCGCCGAGCATGGCGAGCTTGCGCTGGGTCGCGAGCATGCCGTCATCGCCCGCCCGCGTCGAAGACGCCGAGAGCAGGGCGGGCAGCAGCAGGCAGATCAGTCTCCTCGCAGCGGCAGGCGAGGCCATGGCGCGGCTCCTGGCTTGGCATCGGGCCGAAAAGTGGAATCCACTTTTCGGAACAACCCGATGCCGGACAAAGGACTAGATCGCCACTTCGCGCCCCTCAGGGCGCTCGGCGATCTAGGGCGGGCATCAAGGAATGGTCGAGGAAGGGGGTTTACAGAGGCTTAACTATGAGGCCACGCATTTTCATGACTTGCCGGCTTTGCCTTGGCGAGACGACGGTTTATGTGTGGCGGCCCCGTAACCCGCGTTTTCGTCCCAGGATCGTCCCATGACCAAGCACATTGCCTTCACCGGCTCGATGCCCGCTCTGGTCACGCCGTTCAAATCCGGCAGGGTGGACGAGCAGGCGCTGCGCGCGCTGGTCGAATGGCAGATCGGGAACGGCTCGACCGGGCTCGTGCCCGTCGGCACCACCGGCGAGAGCCCGACGCTGTCGCATGACGAGCACAAGCGCGTCGTCGAGATCGTCATCGACCAGAACAAGGGCCGCGTCCCGGTCATCGCCGGCGCCGGCTCGAACAACACGATCGAGGCGATCGACCTCGCCGTCCATGCCGAGAAGGCCGGCGCCGATGCCGTGCTCGTGGTCACGCCCTATTACAACAAGCCGACCCAGGAGGGCATGTACCAGCACTTCAAGGCGGTGAACGATGCGATCGGTATCCCGATCATCATCTACAACATCCCGCCGCGCTCGGTGGTGGACATGTCGGTCGAGACGATGACGCGGCTCTACGAGCTGAAGAATATCGCCGGCGTGAAGGATGCGACCGCCAATCTCGCCCGCGTCTCGCAGCAGCGCCACGCCATGGGGCCGGATTTCATCCAGCTCTCGGGCGAGGACATGACCGCGCTCGCTTATATGGCGGCCGGCGGCCATGGCTGCATCTCGGTTGTCGCCAATGTCGCGCCGCGCCTCTGCGCCGACCTGATGGAAGCTGTCCAGAAGGGAGACTATGCCGGCGCGCTGAAGGTGCAGGACCGCCTGGTGCCGCTCCATGATGCGATCTTCAAGGAGCCCGGCCTTGCCGGGGCCAAGCACGGCCTTGCCCTGCTCGGCCGCATCGAGGAGGAGGTTCGCCTGCCGCTGATGCCGGTGACCCCGGCGACGGGCAAGGTCATTCGCGAGGCCATGGTTTTCGCCGGGCTGTTGAATGCCTAAATAGGACAGGTGGCCGCGCCGGAAAGCGCGGTCATTCGCCTGGCCGATCGCGGTGGGCGTCAGAAGATAAGATCAGTGTTTCCAGAGGCTTGGTCGCCGATTCCGAATCGGATTCTCAAGCTTTGGCAGCGCTGGCCATACAAGATGGGTTCAGCTGAGCGGCATGAAGAAACCTAATACGGAGCGCTATCGTCTGGCGGCGGATAACCGCAAGGCGCGCTTCAATTACGAGATCAAGGAAACCGTAGAGGCGGGCATCGCCCTGCAGGGGACCGAGATCAAGTCGCTGCGCGGCGGCAAGGCGACGATCGGAGAGAGCTATGCCGGCCCGATGGGGACGGAGCTCTTTCTGTTCAACGCCCATATTCCAGAGTATCTGGAGGCGAACCGCTTCAATCACGAGGTCCGTCGGCCGCGGAAGCTCCTGCTTCACAGGCGGGAGATCAACAAGCTGATGGGCGCGGTCCAGCGCGAGGGCATGGCCCTGATACCGCTCAAGGTCTACTTCAACGACAGGGGCAGGGCGAAGGTTGAGCTCGGCCTCGGCAAGGGCAAGAAGCTCCACGACAAGCGCGAGACCGAGAAAGAGCGCGACTGGAACCGCGACAAGCAGCGCCTGCTGAAGACCGGCGGGTAGGTTTCGGCCTACCCCTCGGCCGGCTCGTCGCCCTGGCGGATGCCGTAGCGGCGCTCGAGCGACGGGTTGCCCGGCGTGACCGGTGCCCCGGAGGCCGCGCCGCTGCGGCTGGCCCGCTCGGCCGGGTCGCGGCCGATCTTCTGCATGAGCTGGGCGAGGTCGACGAACTCGTCGCATTGGCGGCGCAACTCGTCCGAGACCATCGGCGGGTTGGTGGAGATCGTCGAGACCACCGAGACCTTCACGCCCTTGCGCTGCACCGCCTCGACCAGCGGCCGGAAATCGCCATCGCCGGAGAACAGGTAGATCTGGTCGAGATGCGGCGCGAGCTCCAGCATCTCGATCGCCAGCTCGATATCCATGTTGCCCTTGATGCGGCGCCGGCCGGTGGCGTCGGTGAACTCCTTCGCCGCCTTGGTGATGACTCGGTAGCCATTGTAGTCGAGCCAGTCGACCAGCGGCCGGATCGAGGAATACTCTTCGCTTTCCACCAATGTGGTGAAATAGAAGGCGCGGATCAGGTTGCCGCGCCCCTGGAACTCGCGCAGCAGGCGCCGGTAATCCATGTCGAAGCCGAGTTGCTTCGAAGTGGCGTAGAGATTGGCGCCATCGATGAACAGCGCGATGCGCGGTGCGGCGCTCATGGCAATCACTCCTGCTGAAATATCTTAAGGCATCAAAATGGACGCAAAACGCGTTCGAACAATGTCGTTTCACGACTGAAATTTGACAAGTTACAAGGGGTGACCGTGTCACCTTGACGCAGTGTGACAATGCCTCTGCGTCAGGGCCGCAAGCGCGCGGGATTGCCCACCGCGGTACCTCCGGCAGGCACGTCGCGCGTAACCACGCTGCCCGCGCCGATGATGGCATCGTCGCCGATCGTGACGCCGGGCAGGATGATCGCACCGCCGCCGATCCAGACATTGCGGCCGATCACGACCGGCCGTCCGAATTCCAGCATCTGCCGGCGCTGCTCGGGATCGCGTGGATGATCGGCGGTGAGAATCTGCACGCCGGGGCCGATCTGCGTGCCGTCGCCGATCGTGACCGCGACAACATCGAGGATGATGCAGTTGAAGTTGAGGAAGACGCCGTCGCCGAGACTGATGTTGTAGCCGTAGTCGCAATGGAAGGGCGGGCGGATGACGACATCACGCCCGACATGGCCGAAGGCCTCCTGCATCAGCGGCAGACGCGCCTCCGGCGTCGCCCCGGTCGCGTTGAAGCGTTCCATCCAGGCGCTGATGCGGCGGTTGTCGGCGATGAGCTCGGGGCTGTCGGCCCGGTAGAGCTCGCCCGCCAGCATCTTGTCCTTCTCGTTGCGCATCGCGGCCTCTGCGGGGCTCAGCCTTTGCCCTTGGGGAATTCCAGCCCCATCTCGCGGTAGCGCTCCGGATCGTCGCTCCAGTTCTCGCGCACCTTCACGAACAGAAAGAGATGGACCTTGGCCTCGGCCGCCTCGGCGATCTCGACGCGCGCCTTCTGGCCGATCGCCTTGATCGTCTGGCCACCTTCGCCGAGCACGATCTTCCGCTGGCCCTCGCGCTCGACATAGATCGTCTGCTCGATGCGGACGGAGCCGTCCGGCTTCTGCTGCCAGCTCTCGGTCTCGACGGTCGAGCGATAGGGCAGTTCGTCATGCAGCCGCTCGAACATCTTCTCGCGGGTGATCTCGGCGGCAAGGAAGCGCAGCGGCGCGTCCGAGATCTGGTCCTCCGGATAGAGCCAGGGGCCGAGCGGCAGGCGCTTCTCCAGCCAGGCCAGGATGTCCTTGACGCCATAGCCGGTCAGCGCCGCGACCATGAAGGTCGTCTCGAAGCTGCCGCGCTCGTTCACCTTGGCGGTGATTTCGAGCAGCTTCTCCTTCGGCACGGTGTCGATCTTGTTGAGGATCAGGAATTTCGGCTGCTTCAGCTCGGCGAGCTTCTCGAACAGCGCCGTGTTCTCCTCATGGTCGAAGCGCGCGACATCGACGAGCACGCCGATCAGGTCGGCATCGGTGGCGCCGCCCCAGGCGCTCGTGACCATGGCGCGGTCGAGCCGGCGCTTGGGCGCGAAGATGCCGGGCGTGTCGACGAAGATGATCTGCGCCGTGCCGGAAAGCGCGATGCCGCGCACCTGCGTGCGCGTCGTCTGCACCTTGCGCGAGACGATCGAAATCTTGGCGCCGACGAGCTGGTTCAGCAGCGTCGACTTGCCGGCGTTCGGCGCGCCGATCAGCGCGACGAAGCCGCAGCGCGTGGCTTGATCGGATTCAGACATTCTCGCCTTCCGGGTTGTCGTTCCACAGGCCTTCGCGCCTCAGGAACGTTTCGGCCGCGGCCTGCTCGGCCAGCCGTTTGGAGGGGCCGCGCGCCTCGGCGTCGGCGAGCCCCGAGATCTTGGCGGCCACGACGAAGACCGGCGCGTGGTCGGGGCCGGAACGGCCGCGCTCGCTATAGGTCGGCGTCGGATAGCCCCGTCCTTGCGCCCATTCCTGCAGCGCGGTCTTGGCGTCGCGCAGGGGTCGGACCGGCTTCAGCATGCGCTCGCCGAAGGCGCGCTCGACCAGGGCGCGGGCAGCTTCATAGCCGCCGTCGATGAAGACCGCGCCGATGATCGCCTCGCAGGCATCGGCCAGGATCGCCTTGTTCTTGCGGGCCCCGCCGAGGATTTCACCCTCGCCGAGCCGCATGAACTGGCCGAGATTCCAGCCCAGCGCCACCTCGGCGCAGGTCTCCTTGCGGACGAGATCGGCGAGCCGGCGCGAGAGATTGCCTTCCTCGGACTGCGGAAATTGCCGGAACAGCAATTCGGCGACCGACAGGCCGAGCACCCGGTCGCCGAGGAATTCGAGGCGCTGGTAGCTGGCGAGGCGCGAGTCCTCGGCGCTCATATGAGTCAGCGCCGTGGCGAGCAGGCTCTGGTCCGCGAAGCGGTGCTCGAGCACGGCTTCGAGCCGCGCGGTGTCCGGGGCCTTGCGCCCGCCTTCGCCCGCTTTGCTCACTTGATCGTGCTGAACAGACGGTTCCAGCGAACCGTGTAGGGCCATTCCCAGATCTTCCAGGCCGAGGCGCCGTCCTCGATCGAGAAGAAGATGATCTCGGCGCGGCCCACGAAGTTCTCGAACGGCACCGGCCCGACGCTGCGGTCGCGCGAGTCGAGCGAGTTGTCGCGGTTGTCGCCCATCATGAAGAAATGGCCGGGCGGCACGATGAAGACCTGCGTGTTGTCGAAGGTGCCGGTATCGCCCTCGCGCTCGATGATCTGGTGGCTGACGCCATTAGGCAGCGTCTCGCGATACTGGATCGTGGGCACGCTGCGGCCCCAGTTGTCGGCGGTTACGTAGTCGGCGATGCGCTCGCGCTTCACCGGCTGGTTATTGATGTGCAGGATGCCGTCGATCATCTGGATGCGGTCACCCGGCAGGCCGATCACGCGCTTGATGTAGTCGGTCGAATTGTCGCTCGGCAGCTTGAAGACGGCGATATCGCCGCGCTTCGGCTCGGCCGCCCAGATCCTGCCTGAGAACAGCGGCGGGCTGAACGGGATCGAGTGCTTGGAATAGCCATAGGTGTATTTCGATACGAACAGGTAGTCGCCGATCAGCAGCGTCGGGATCAGCGAGCCCGAGGGGATGTTGAAGGGCTGGAACAGCAGTGTGCGGATGACCAGCGCGATCAGCAGCGCCTGGACGACGACCTTGATCGTCTCGAGAACGCCACCTTCTTCCTTGGCCGCCTTGCTTTTGCTGTCGACGTCGTTGGCCACGCGGGCGCTCCTGAGACTGCGATCCAGCGCGCGGTCTAGCCGACTATCGCGCCTGCGACAACGCGCAAGAGCGGCGATGGGGAGGGCATCAGTGGATGGCGAAAGGATGTCAAATGCAAATGCAAAGCGGGAAAATGGCAGGATTGGGGTAGTTTACGCTCTCCCCGCAGATTGACGGCCTGCATTTTCGCCAACAGCATCACAGTCGCGCGACACTGGGGGAATCACTCATGAGCACGAAGAAACTCGCCGCCGAAGCCATCGGCACATTCTGGTTGACCTTTGCGGGTTGCGGCAGCGCGGTCATCGCCGCGGGATTTCCGAATGTCGGTATCGGGTTGCTCGGCGTTTCGCTGGCGTTCGGCCTGACGGTCGTGACGATGGCCTATGCCATCGGCCATATCTCGGGCTGCCATCTCAACCCGGCGGTGACGGTCGGCCTCGCGGCCGGCGGGCGCTTTCCGGCCGGGCAGGTCGTCCCCTATATCGTCGCGCAGGTGATCGGCGCGATCGTCGGGGCGGGCGTCCTTTATCTCATCGCGCGCGGTGCGCCGGGCTTTGATCTCGCCGGCGGCTTCGCCTCGAACGGCTATGCCGAGCATTCGCCCGGCAAGTACAATCTCGTCTCGGCCTTCCTGATGGAAGTCGTGATGACCATGATGTTCCTCTTCATCATCATGGGCTCGACCCATGGCAAGGCGCCGGCCGGCTTCGCGCCGCTCGCGATCGGCCTTGGCCTCGCCCTGATCCACCTCGTCAGCATCCCGGTGACGAACACCTCGGTGAACCCGGCCCGCAGCACCGGCCCGGCGCTCTTCGTCGGTGGCTGGGCCATCCAGCAGCTCTGGCTGTTCTGGCTCGCTCCGCTGATCGGCGGCGTGCTCGGCGGCGTGATCTATCGCTGGCTGAGCGACGAGCCGGCGGGCGAAGTCACCGGTCGCTGAGCGGTCAAGACGTCAAAAGCCGCCGTCGTTCCGGCGCATCGCTCCGCGGTGCTCCGGAATGGCGGCGGTTTTCGTTTGAAGGGAAGGCGGTTCAGGCGACCGGCCGCGCCTCGATCACCACGAAGGCCTGCGCCAGCGGCGGATCGTCCGTCAGCGAGACATGGACGAAGGCCTCGAAGCCCGCCGGCGTCATGGCCTTCAGTCGCTCGGCGGCACCGCCGGTCAGGCGCATGGTCGGGCGCCCGCCCGGCAGGTTCACCACTTCCATGTCGCGCCAGAACACGCCGAGGCTCATGCCGGTGCCCAGCGCTTTCGAGCAGGCCTCCTTGGCGGCGAAGCGGCGGGCATAGGACGCAGCGCGGGTGGCGCGCCGGTCCGATTTCGTCCGCTCGCCTTCCGTGAAGACGCGGTGCGTGAAGCGCTCGCCGAAGCGCTCGAGCGAGCGCTCGATCCGGCGGATGTCGCAGAGGTCGGAGCCGATGCCGAGGATCATCCCCGCGATGTAGCGCGCTTTGCGCCCGACAGGAACCGCCTTGGGGCTGGGAAGAGCTGTGCCCGGACGCTCAGCGGCCGGCGCGGCCCTCGTCCATCGCCTGCCGCATCCGGCGGATCGCTTCTTCGAGGCCGATGAAGATCGCCTCGCCGACCAGGAAATGGCCGATATTGAACTCGACGAAGGCCGGCACGCGAGCGAGCGTGCGCGCCGTGTCGTAGTCGAGCCCATGCCCGGCATGGACCTCCAGCCCGAGCTTGACGCCAAGCGCTGCGCCATTGGCCAGCCGCTGGAACTCCGCCTCGGCCTTCGCGGCATGACCGTCGATGACGGCATGGCACCAGCTGCCGGTATGCAGCTCGATGACCGGCGCGCCGAGCTTGGCCGACATCACGATCGGGGCTTCGTCCGGCTCGATGAACAGCGAGACGCGGCAGCCGGCCGCCTTGAGCCGCGCGATGGCGGGCGTGAGATGGGCTTCCTGCCCGACGACATCGAGCCCGCCCTCGGTGGTGCGCTCCTCGCGCTTTTCCGGGACGAGGCAGGCCGCGTGCGGCTTCAGCCGCTCGGCCAGGGTGATCATCTCTTCGGTCGCGCCCATCTCGAAATTGAGCGGCTTGGTCAGTTCGGCCGCGAGACGTTCCATGTCGGCGTCGCGGATATGGCGCCGATCCTCGCGCAGATGGGCGGTGATGCCGTCGGCGCCGGCGGCGATGGCGAGATGCGCGGCACGCACCGGATCGGGCAGGGCGCCGCCGCGTGCGTTTCGCACCGTGGCGACGTGGTCGATATTGACGCCCAGGCGCAGCCGGTCGGCCATCATGCATCCCCCTCGTTTCTTTGAGTCTTGCTTAGACGAAAGCGGCGCACCGGCTCAATGCAGGGATTGTGATGCCGGGCTCACGAAATGTGATCGGTGTGGTCGCGTTGGAAATCTTTACGAAACGATAAAGCGGAATGACGGTTCGCCGTGAAGGTAATCGTAACCGACGCTTCGTAGTGTCGAGATACGTCATGGCAGAATTCAGTTGATCTCATGCAACTTCCACTGAAGAACGCGGCCTTTCACACCGATGTCCTGCCGGACAGGCGTGATGCCAACCAACCGCCCGAGCGCGCGCTGGGCCGCGTCATCGCCTGCGACGGTTCGCGCGCCACGATTCTCAGTTCGGTCTCGACCGGGAGCTGGCTGGCGGGGGATGCCTGGGCCATCGGCCGCATGGTGTCGATCAATCTGGGATCGAGCCGCATCGTTGCACTGGTCTACAAGCTGCATGCCGTCGAGCCCGCCTGGAACGAGGCCGAGGAGAACCCGATCCAGGTCGAGGTCGAGTTCCTTGGCGAAGTCCTGGAAAGCCCTGAAGGCCGCACGCGCTTCCAGAGCGGCATCAGCACCTTTCCGCCGATCGGGGCCGTCGCTCATCGCATCCGCGCGGGCGACCTCGCGCTCGTCCACGATCTCGGGGATCGCTCGGGCGTCGAGATCGGCCATGTGACGCAGGATACGAGCATTCCAGCGACCGTCAGCATTCAGGACATGCTGTCGCGCCATTTCGCTCTGGTCGGGACCACCGGCGTCGGCAAGTCGAGCGCGGTTTCGCTGCTGCTGCGCCGCGCCGTTTCGGTGCGCCCGCGCCTGCGCGTCCTTATCCTCGATCCGCATAACGAATATTCCAGCGCCTTCCCCGACCTTGCGCTCACCATCGACGGCGAAAGCCTCGATCTGCCCTTCTGGATGTTCAAGCAGGAGGAACTGGCCGAGGTCGTGTTCCGGGGGCGGGCAGCCCTCGACGACGAGCCGGACATCCTGCGCGAGGTCGTTGCGGCCGCGCGGACGCGATATCGCATGCCCAGCAGCGGGCAGGAGCTGGCACGCGATCTCGGCTCCAGCCTGCTGAAGCGCCCGCTCGATCTGGGCACATCGCGCCAGCCGGCCGAGGCGGCGCCGACGGCCGGCGTCGATGCGGCCACGCCCTATCGTCTTAAGGACGCTTTCTCCGTCATCGACGAGATGATCGGCCTGCACGAGCAGCGTTGGCCCCGCGCCGCCCTGCGCTCGCTCAAGGTGCGGCTGGAATCGCTGCATGCCGATCCGCGCTACCGCTTCATGTTCGGCCGGGCCAACATGTACGAGACCGTCGCGCCGATCCTGGCCCAGGTCTTCCGCATCCCGATGCATGGCCGGCCGATCACGGCCTTCCAGCTAGGCGGCCTGCCGGGCGAGGTCGTCAACGCGGTCGCTTCGGTGCTGTCGCGCCTGGCCTTTGACCTTGCGACCGCGAGCCAGGGCGCCTGCGAGATCCTCGTGCTCTGCGAGGAAGCGCATCGCTACGTGCCTTCGGACACCTCGCTCGGCTTCGCGCCGACGCGGCAGGCGCTCGCCCGCATCGCCAAGGAAGGCCGCAAATACGGCGCCTATCTCGGCATCGTGACGCAGCGCCCGGGCGAGCTCGATCCGACGATCCTGTCGCAGTGCTCCACCGTCTTCGCGATGCGGCTGGCCAACGAGCGCGACCAGCAGATCATCCGCTCGGCGATCTCGGATGCCTCCGCCAGCACGATCAATTTCCTGTCCTCGATCGGCAATCGCGAGGCGATCGCCTTCGGCGAGGGCGTCGCCACGACGATGCGCATGCGCTTCGCCGAGCTCAAGCCGCATGAATTGCCCGCGATGGGCGCGCGCGGCGGCGAGGGCGCCAGCCGATTGGAGCCGACGCTGGACGACATGGTCAGGCGCATGCGCGCCTGACGCCATGCGACGAAGCCGCGAAATTCTTGCATCGCGGTGGCTTTGCCTGTAAGGCCGTGCTCAATCCATTTCCCTGCATCGCTGAGATCGGAAGAAGCCGGCCATGGCTCGCGTTACCGTTGAAGACTGCATCGACAAGGTCGAGAACCGCTTCGAGCTGGTGCTGCTCGCCAGCCATCGCGCGCGGATGATCCAGTCGGGCTCGTCGATTCTCGTTCCTCGCGACAACGACAAGAACCCCGTCGTCGCGCTGCGCGAGATCGCCGACGAGAAGCTCAAGCCTGAGGATCTCAAGGAAGACCTGATCCACTCGCTGCAGAAGCATGTCGAGGTCGACGAGCCGGAGCAGGAGACCGTTCCGCTGCTCGCCAGCCCCACGAGCGCCGCGACCCCGGACAGCGAAGTGCAGTTCGACCGCATGAGCGAAGAAGACCTGCTGCGCGGCCTCGACGGCCTTGTGCCGCCGACCGAGAGCGCCGACGACGAGGACTGATTCCCGTCGCGTGAATCGATTGTTCACTGTTTCCCGTTAAAGCCCGGCAGTGCCGGGCTTTTTCATGCCCGCTATCCGGAAAACGCCTTGCTGCCGCCAATGCCTGTGCAAATAATAATGTGTTGCAATGATTGCAGGATGAGGTTGGGGTCCGCATGGGCATGATGCGGCAATATGAGCTCGTTGACCGGGTCAGGAGCTACAATCCGAATACCGACGAGGACCTGCTCAACCGGGCCTATGTCTATGCCATGCGTGCTCACGGCACGCAGAAGCGCGCCTCCGGCGATCCCTTCTTCGCGCATCCGCTCGAAGTCGCGGCGATCCTGACCGATCTCAAGCTCGACGATGCCACCATCGTCGCTGCCGTCCTGCACGACACGGTCGAGGACACGGCCGCGACGCTGGAAGAGATCGAGACCATGTTCGGGCCGGATATCCGCCGGCTCGTCGACGGTCTCACCAAGATCAAGAAGCTCGACCTCGTCTCGAAGAAGGCGGCGCAGGGCGAGAACTTCCGCAAGCTGCTGCTCGCCATCGCCGACGATATCCGCGTGCTGCTGGTCAAGCTCGCCGATCGCCTGCACAACATGCGCACGCTCCATTTCGTCCCACCCGAAAAGCGCCTGCGCATCGCCGAGGAGACGATCGAGATCTATGCGCCGCTCGCCGGCCGCATGGGCATGCAGGAACTGCGCGAGGAGCTGGAGGAGCTCTCCTTCCGCCATATCAAGCCCGAGGCCCACGCCACCGTGACCAAGCGGCTGGAGGAGGTGACCGAGCGCGAGGGCAAGGTCATCGGCGAGATCGAGGAGGACCTGAAGGGCAAACTCGCCGCGAGCGGCATCCAGGCAGAGGTCTTCGGGCGGCGCAAGCGCCCCTATTCGATCTGGAAGAAGATGGAGCGGAAATCCGTCTCCTTCGAGCAGCTTTCCGACATCTTCGGCTTCCGCGTCATCGTCGACAGGCCGGAGGATTGCTACCGCGTGTTGGGCATCGTCCACATGACCTGGCCGATGGTGCCGGGCCGCTACAAGGACTACATCTCGACGCCGAAGCAGAACGACTACCGCTCGATCCATACAACCGTCGTCGGCCCCGGCCATAGCCGCGTCGAACTGCAGATCCGCACCGACAACATGGACCGCATCGCCGAATACGGCATTGCCGCCCACGCCCATTACAAGGACGGCCGGGCCGGCGAGCCGATGGGCCTTGCCGACGAAAGCCGCGCCTATCAATGGCTGCGCCGCACCGTCGACCTGCTGGCCGAGGGCGATAGCCCGGAAGAGTTCCTCGAGCACACCAAGCTCGAGCTCTTCCATGATCAGGTCTTCTGCTTCACGCCGAAGGGGCGGCTCATTGCCCTGCCGCGCGGCGCGACCCCGATCGACTTCGCCTATGCCGTCCATACCGATGTCGGCAACAGCGCTGTTGGCGCCAAGATCAACGGCCGCATCGCGCCGCTGCTGACCGAATTGCAGAACGGCGACGAGGTCGAGATCACCCGCGCCGACGGGCAGGCCCCGCCGGCCGCCTGGGAATCGCTCGTCGTCACCGGCAAGGCCCGTGCCGCCATCCGCCGCGCCACCCGCGCTGCGGTGCGCCGCCAATATGCCGGCCTCGGCCGCCAGATTCTCGAACGCGCCTTCTCGCGTGCCGAGCGCGCCTTCTCCGACGACAAGCTCAAGGCGGCGCTGAAGCGCCTCGCGCGTAACACCGTGGATGACGTGCTCGCGGCAGTCGGGCGCGGCGAGATGTATTCCGGCGACGTGGTCAAGGCGGTCTATCCGGACCTGGAACCGGAGAAGCGCGGCTCGGCCGATGGCAAGCCGGGCGCTGCCGCCAATGGCAAGGGCTGGTTCGAACTGCGCCAGGGCGAGAACCTCAAGTTCAAGCTGCCGGGCGAGGCGCCGGACAATGCAATCCCGATCCGCGGCCTCGGCGGCGATCTGCCGGTGCGCTTCGCGCCGCATGGCGGGGCTGTGCCGGGTGACCGCATCGTCGGCATCCTGACGCCGGGCGAGGGGGTGACGATCTATCCGATCCAGTCCCCGGCGCTCGCCGCCTTCGACAACGAGCCGGATCGCTGGCTCGATGTCCGCTGGGACCTCGACGACAAGGCGCCGCAGCGCTTCCCGGCGCGCATCGCCCTGAAATCGATCAACGAGCCGGGCTCGCTCGCCCAGATCACCACGACGATCGCGGAGCATGACGGCAACATCGATTCCGTCGCGATGAACCGGCCGAACCAGGACTTCACCGACGTCACCATCGACCTCACGGTCTGGGACCTGAAGCACCTCTCGGCGATCATCAGCGAGCTGCGCGAGAAGCGGGTGATCAGTCGCGTGGAGCGGGTGGTCGGGTAAGGCGGGCAACAGCTCGACGGTTTCCGGTCGACACGGGCTTTGTCATTCCGGGGCTTCGCGCAGCGAAGAACCCGGAACCCACGACCGGGTGAACCGATTGCAGCCGAGTACGCGCTGTCCCACCCCGTCGTGGGTTCCGGGTTCGCGCCTGTGGCGCGCCCCGGAATGACAGGCGTGGCTTCCAAGCCACCATAATCAGGTCAGATCAGCCATTACCTCCGGAACGCCGCAGCCAGCTCGCGGACAAACGCGCCAGCGCGCGGCGTCGCGACATTGCTCCTGAGCACAACCTGCGACCCGCCAAGCGGTGGTAGCCCCCATGCGGGGCCGATATCGACCGTGCCAGCCGGCGCGATCCGCGCGGCGAGCGGCGAAACGCCGAGACCGACCTGAACCGCTGCCGCGACTGCCGCCATGCCGCCGCCGACGAAGGCCTCGCGCCATGAGATGCCGGCGCGGTCGAGCGTATCCATACTGTGCTGGCGCAGGCGGCATTCGGCCACGAGGCTGACGAGCGGCACGGGCGCATCGGCCTGCCGTACGAGACCGGGCGCCGCGAACCAGCCGACGGCATCGTCGCGCAGCACCTCGCCGGTTCGCCCCGCCGCGAGCCGGCGCACGATCACGACATCGAGCTCGCCCCGCTCGAACGCCTCTTCCAGCATCCGCGACGGCTCGATCCTGAGATTGATGACGATGCCGGGATCATGTGCCGTCAGGCGCGCCAATACCGCCGGAACCTCGGCGCCGACAGCCTGTTCGCTGATGCCGACCGCGATATGTTCCGGTGTCGTCGTGAAGGCTGCGAGCGCCTTGCCATGGGCCGCGAGCAGATCGCGGGCGGCCGGCAGGAAGCGCTCGCCCTCGGCCGTCAACCGGACGAGCCGCGGATGGCGCTGCAGTAGCAGGCGCCCGAGCCCGTCTTCCAGTCGCTTCACCCGCGTGCTGACCAGCGATTGCGTCGTGCCGAGTGCCTCGGCGGCGCGGGTGAAGCTTTTCAGTTCGGCCGCGCGCAGGAACGAGGCGACCGCGTCGATATCCAGAGTGCTCATAAATCATAATACCATATCACTGATATCATCATAGATACGATTTTCAGATTGAATCGAGCGATCTATGGTCTCCTTCGACAGGCGCGGTTGCGCCTCGACACGGAGACAGACCATGCCCCTGATCAGGATTTCCATGCGCCGCGGTCGCCCGGCTTCCGAGCCCGCCGCCATCATCGATGGCGTCTACAAGGCGCTGCGCGAGACTTTCGAAGTGCCGGAGAAGGATCTCTTCGCCGTTGTCCACCAGCACGATGCCGACGAATTCGTCTTCGACGCCAATTATTTCGGCTTCAATCGCAGCGACAGGCTGGTGATCATCCAGCTCACCGTCGCCAATACGCGCGGCGTCACGCAGAAGAAGAAGCTCTACGCCGCGATCGTCGAGAATCTCACGAAGGAGCCCGGCCTGAAACCGGACGACATCTTCATCAACCTCGTCGAGGTCAAGCGCGAGGATTGGTCCTTCGGCGGCGGCATCGCGCAATACGTGGCGTGAGGCACGCCCCGTCTTCACCAACCGCGTCGTCATCCCGGACAAGCTGCGGAGCAGCGCAGATCCGGGATCCATCGTAGAGCGCCGGAGCCCTATGATGGATCCCGGCGCTCCGCTTCGCTGCGGCCGGGATGACGGCGCGCGTGAAATTGCGGCGCCGCGCGTCACGCCCTAAACCCTCCTCATGGAATGGACCGACGAGGGCACGATCATCGGCCTCAAGGCTCATGGCGAAAGCGCCGTGATCCTGGAGGTGATGACGCGCGAGCACGGCCGTCATCTCGGTCTCGTCAGGGGCGGGCGCTCGTCCAAGGCGCAGGCTTCGCTCCAGCCCGGGAACAATGTCTCGCTGACCTGGCGCGCCCGGCTCGACGAGCATCTCGGCGAATACAAGGTCGAATTGCTGACCTCCCATGCCGCCCGCCTGATCGCGGCTCCGGTCGCGCTTTACGGGCTCGGCACCATCGCGGGCCTGCTGCGCCTGCTGCCGGAGCGCGATCCGCATCCCGGCCTCTACGAAGGGCTTTCCGTCCTCGTCGCTCATCTCGACGAGGCGGAGATGGCGCCAGCCCTGATCATCCGCTTCGAGTTGGCGATGCTGACGGAGCTGGGTTTCGGGCTCGATCTGGCGCGCTGCGCCGTCACTGGCTCGCCCGATGATCTCAGCCATGTCTCGCCGAAGTCCGGCAAGGCGGTCAGCCGGCGGGCGGCTGAGCCCTATCTCGACCGCCTGCTGCAGCTGCCATCATTCCTCGTCGAGGGGCAGGGCGGGCGGCGGCCATCCCCGGCCGATATCCTCTCGGGCTTCGCCCTGACAGGCTTCTTCCTGCGCCGCCATATCCTCGATCCGCGCGGCCTGCGCGAGCCTCCCGAGCGGGCGCGATTGGTCGAAATGGCGACACGGGCCGCGTCGAATGCGCCGCCCGCCGAATCATCCACCGCCTAAGCGCGAAAAGGCGCTCCCTGCGTTTGCGCGGGGGGCTTCGTACCTGCATTGTTCTGGCGGGCTGATTCGTGCTGTGCCATAGAAGCCGCGCGAATTTCGACGAGACGAGGGCTGACGCAGCATGGGCAAACCGGTCGATCCGCCGCCGGAAGACGAGTCCGAGCGTATCGATCTGAAATCGGCGCTCGAAGAGCGCTATCTCGCCTATGCGCTCTCCACGATCATGCACCGCGCCCTGCCGGACGCACGCGACGGCCTGAAGCCGGTCCACCGCCGCATCCTGCACGCCATGCGGCTGCTCCGGCTCGACCCCGGCCAGGTCCACAAGAAATGCGCCCGCATCGTCGGCGACGTCATCGGCAAGTTCCACCCGCATGGCGACCAGTCGGTCTATGATGCGCTGGTGCGCCTCGCGCAGGATTTCGCCCAGCGCTATCCGCTCGTCGACGGGCAGGGCAATTTCGGCAATATCGACGGCGATAACGCCGCCGCCTACCGCTATACCGAAGCGCGCATGACCGAAGTCGCGCGCCTCCTCCTCGACGGCATCGACGAGGATGCGGTCGATTTCCGCGAGACCTATAATGGCGAGGACGAGGAGCCGGTCGTGCTCCCCGCCGCCTTCCCGAACCTGCTCGCCAACGGCTCGCAGGGCATCGCGGTCGGCATGGCGACCTCGATCCCGCCGCATAATGCAGCCGAGCTCTGCGACGCCGCGCTCTACCTGATCCAGCATCCGGAGACCTCCTCCGAGCAGCTCATGACCTTCGTGCCCGGCCCGGATTTCCCGACCGGCGGCATCATCGTCGAGAGCCGCGCCTCGATGGCGGAGACCTACCGTACCGGCCGCGGCGCCTTCCGCACCCGCGCGCGCTGGCATGTCGAGGACCAGGGCCGCGGCACCTGGCTCGCGGTCGTCACCGAGATCCCCTACATGGTCTCGAAGGGCCGGCTGATCGAGAAGATCGCCGAACTGCTCAACGACAAGAAGCTGCCGCTGGTCGCGGATCTGCGCGACGAGTCGGCCGAGGATATCCGCATCGTCATCGAGCCGCGCGCCCGCAATGTCGATCCCAACCTGATGATGGAATCGCTGTTCCGGCTCTCCGAGCTGGAAGCGCGCATTTCCATGAACATGAACGTGCTGACCGGCGGGCTGGTGCCGCGCGTGCTCGGCCTTGCCGAGGCGCTGCGCGCCTGGCTCGACCATCGCCGCGAGGTGCTGCAGCGGCGTTCGCGCTTCCGTCTCGGCCAGATCGACAAGCGCCTCGAAATCCTGCGCGGCCTGCTGATCGTCTATCTCGACCTCGACCGGGTGATCAAAATCATCCGCGAGGAGGACGAGCCGAAGATCGAACTGATGAAGGTCTTCGAGCTCACCGAGATTCAGGCCAACGCGATCCTCGACACGCGTCTGCGGGCGCTCCGCAAGCTCGAGGAGATGCAGCTCAAGACCGAGCTCGACGAACTGACCAAGGAGAAGGAGCAGATCGAGACGCTGCTCGGCTCCGAGGCGACGCAGTGGAAGACGATCGCCTGGGACATCCGGCAGGTGAAGAAGACTTTCGGCCCGGAAACCGCGATCGGCAAGCGCCGCACCGATTTCGCCGATATGCCGGAGACCGCCGATATCGACCTGACCCAGGCCATGGTCGAGCGCGAGCCGATCACGGTCGTGATCTCGAAGAAGGGCTGGATCAGGGCGCTGAAGGGCCATGTCCAGGACAAGTCGAGCTTCTCCTTCAAGGGCGATGACGCGCTCCAGACGGCCTTCTTCACCGAGACGACGGCGAAGGTCTTGGTGCTGGCCTCGAACGGCAAGGTCTTCACGCTGGATGCGTCCAAGCTGCCCGGCGGGCGCGGCTTCGGCGATCCGATCCGCCTGATGATCGAGCTGGAGGAGACGGCCGAGATCGTCTCTGCCTTCCCCTACAAGCCGGGCTCGAAGCTGCTGATGGTGTCGAGCGAGGGCAGGGGCTTCGTGGCGCCGGCCGACGATGTCGTCGCCAATACGCGCAAGGGGCGGCAGGTGCTCAATGTCGACGGCACGCATGTCGCGATGCTGGCGGTGCCGGCCGATGGCGACCATGTCGCGATCATCGGCGAGAACCGCAAATTGCTCTGCTTCCCGATTTCTGAAGTGGCGGAGATGGGCCGCGGCAAGGGCGTGCGCCTGCAGCGCTACAAGGATGGCGGCCTCTCCGACGCCAGGACGTTCAACCTCGCCGATGGCCTGACCTGGCTCGACACCTCCGGCCGGACCTGGACGGTGACGCAGGCCGATCTGCTCGAATGGCTCGGCCACCGCGCCGAAGCCGGCCGCCTGCCGCCCAAGGGTTTCCCGAAGAGCAATACGTTCGGCGGGTGAGGGTATCGGTTCGCGCGTCATGCTCGGGCCAAGCCCGAGAGTGACGCAAGATCAGGCGCTTGCGCGCAAAACTGGAATCAAGCCCGCAGCCGCCTGAATCACATTCTCAGCGGATCGCCTGCCCGACGACGCCGACTTCCAGACCCATCGTGATCTTGTCGGTGACGGCCCACATGACGCCGGCCCGCGCCTCGGGGCGCACGGCGATGCTGCTGCGGCTGAAGGGCGAGGAGAAATCGGTCGCGCCGAAGCGCCAGGTCTCATTGGCCGCGCTCATGCCGACCGTCGTGTAGAGCAGCACGTCCGGCGTCACCAGAACCCCGGCCTTGACCTTGAAGGCCCCGGCGAAATCGCGGGTATAGGCGACATTGCCGAAGCTCGGGTAGCCATAGCCGCCGACCGCCGGCATGTAGTCGATCGCGCCGGCAACGCCGTAGATGAAATTGCCTTCGCGCAGCATCGTGCCGGCCTCAAGCCCGATCGTCGGGCCGGCGCTGGTCCTCATATGCTTGCTGCTGGTGACCTGGAAACCCGAGGAGATGCGGGCATAGGAGCCCTCCCAGCGCGGCGACAGGCTCGGCTGGTCCCAGGCGAAGGACGGCAGCGGGGCAAAGCCGGAGAGGGGCAGGAGAGCCTGCGCTTGCGCCGCTGCGCCCGTCCCAAGAAGAACGGCGAGCGTCGCGGCGGAAAGAAGCGGAAATCTCACGTCGAAAGCGTCCTCGCGACAGCGTGCCCCGTCGGAAGCTAGCATGGAGCGGGGCGAATGTCGCGGTTTTGTGGCGTGCCGTCTGGCTCGCTCAGGCGATCTTGGTCCTGAGCTTGAGGAAGCGCAGGGTGCGCTCCGCCGTCGCGAGATCGAGCTTGTCATAGGCATCGACATCATCGTCGACGTCGCGCGAGGAGAAATAGAGCCGCCGCGCCCGCAGCTGCAGGATGGCGCGGAAGGCCGTGGCCCCGACGCCGAGCGAACGGCAGGCGACGGCGATGCCGCTGGAATCCCTCTGCATCAGCACGCGCAGCGCCTGCTCGATCGAGATGCCGCCGATTTCGGCGAGAACCTGCGAGAGGTGATAGGCGCGGTCCTCGTCGGCCAGCATGGTCAGCACGTCGTCGACCTCGCGGACTTTCGCGGCAAGGTCGGAGAGCAGCAGCTTGACTTCGAGGCGCTGCTGGCGCGCCTGTCGGGCGAGCGAGACATTGGCGTCGGTGGCGGGCGCGGCATTGCCCCCGTCCGAGAACTGCTCGACGATCCGCAGCACGCGCTGGGCTCGGTTCGGGGCGAGGTCGGAACGGCGGGCGAGTGCGCCGGTGATGGCCGCGTCGCCTTCGCTGCGCTCGAGGAGGCGATCGAAGCCGCGGTCGGAGAAGGCCGCGCCTTCATTGGCGCTGACAGTGTGCAGCACCTTCTGGTCGCCACGCTCGACGAGGATGTCGGTGACGCCCTCGGACAGGCGGGCGCGCTCGGCGATGGCGACGAGATGCTGCTGCGACTGGGTGACGGCGATGGCGGCGAGATCGGTGTCGGTCAGGACAGGGGAGAGCGACAGCACGAGGCGCGCGACCTCGGCATTGCTGTCGCCGCCCAGCGTCACCGCGACATTGTGAGGCAGGGTCGGGATTGCGGCGACGCGGTCGGCATAGCCCTTGCGGTCCTCGTCGCCGAGATGACCGAGCGAGCCGGCGGCGATCTCGCCGTAATGCTCTTTCACGGCCTCGTTCGGGTCGTGGTCGAGCAGAAACAGGTCGGTCACGGCATGGAGAAGCTGCCGGCGCGAATCCGACGACATATCCGCCGGCATTCGGGTCAGGTTACGCAGCATGAGGGCCCCCGCGACAAAGCAGTGGCGGCACTCTGCGCAGGTCCAGCTTGATTTACTCTTAAGGCGACGACGCCCGTTTCTGAACAACGGAGCGTTGGGCTCCGTTGTTCAGTCCGTGGTGAACCAACTGCTCTCGGCAGCAGGTGATGCAGGATATGCAACCAATAGTTGCATATCCGTTATCGGGCATCCTGATCTTACCTGCGCCAACTCAAGCGGCCGGCAGGCAGGCGGGGCCGAGCGGCTCGAAGCTCTTGTAGGTCAGGATGAATTCCTGATGGCCGAGCTCCTCCGATTTCGTCCGGCCGCCCTGGCCGAGCGAGACGACGAGATCGCGGATTTCGGTGCCGACCTCGTCGAGCCCGGCGCGGCCTTCGAGGATGCGCCCGGCATCGACATCCATGTCCTCGGACATCCGGCGATAGGTCTCGGGATTGGCGCAGATCTTCACAACGGGCGAGATCGCCGACCCGACGACCGAGCCGCGCCCCGTGACGAACAGCACGCAATGCGCGCCGCAGGCGATCAGTTCCGCGATCTCGGCATTGTCGTTGATGTTGGGGAAGCCGAAGCGAACCTCGCCATCCGGCACGACGTCGAGCAGATAGAGCCCGCCATGGGGCGGCACGTCGCCGGGCTTGATCAGGCCGGAGATCGGCGAGGATCCGGACTTGGCATAGGCGCCCATCGATTTCTCCTCGATGGTCGAGAGCCCGCCCTCGGCATTGCCGGCCGCGAAGGAGCCATAGCCCAGCGTCGCGTAATAGCGCGCCGCCTTGGCCACGGATTTCTCCAGCTCGGCGCCGAGCTCGGGCGTGATCGCGCGCGCCGCCATGATGTGCTCGCAGCCGATCAACTCGCCGGTTTCCTCGAAGATGCAGGCCGCGCCTTCCGCGATGAGCTGGTCGAAGGCGCGTCCGGCGGCCGGATTGCCGGTGATGCCGGAGGTGCCGTCCGAGCCGCCGCAGACCGTGCCGACGACGAGCTCGGAGACCGCCATCGGCACCGTCTCCTGCGCGTCGAGCAGGCCGCGCTGCTCTTCGACCCAGGCGCGGCCCTCGCGGATCGAGGCGCGGGTGCCGCCCGTGCCCTGGATGATGATCGTCTTCACCGGCCGGCCGGTGGCGCGCACCGCTCGCTCCAGCGCGTATTTGTTGAAGCTCTCGCAGCCGAGCGAAACCAGCAGCACCGCGCCGACATTGGGATGGGTGCAGAGCTGCTCCATCATCCGCTCGGCATAGGGGTTGGGGTAGCAGCCGGGAAAGCCGATGGCGTGGACGCCTTCCTCGCGCCAGGGCAGGGCGATTTCGCGCGAGACATGATGGGCGCATTCGACGAGATAGGCGACCGCGACGGTATTGCGGATGCCCTTGCGCCCGTCGGACCGGAGATAGCCGCGCATCGTGCTCATGCCGAGGCTCCCGTCTTGCGTTCGTCTTCGAGATGATAGGTCGGCGTGTAGTCGCTGCGCATGTTGTGGACATGGACATGCGCGGCCGGCGCGATCGCCTCGGTCGCGACGCCGATTGGTGCGCCGTATTTCAGGATCTTCTCGCCGGCGGCGATGGCACGGCGCGCGACCTTGTGGGCGAGCGCGATGTCGCGGTCGAGCACGGCCGGGCCGGAGCCGGTTTCGACCGTTTCGCCGGCTTTCAGCCGAACCCGCGCGACGAGAACGTTGTCACGCGGATCGAGCAGGATGAGGCGCGGATCGTGGGTCATGGCCCTGTTTCCTTCCCGCCGGCTGTCATCCCGGACAAGCCGCCTTGGCGGCGCCGATCCGGGATCCATGCCTGAACATTACTCGCAAGCGCTCCGGAATGGATCCCGGGCCTCCGCTTTGCTCCGCCCGGGATGACGGCGCGGGTGGAGTGTCTCAGAACTTGCCGTACTGGAGATAGGCCTGCTGCGGGTCGGTGCCGGCGAGGATCGCGGTGCGAACCTTGTTCTCGGCCGAGATCGCCGTCTCCGACTTGTCGAGGACTTCCTCGATGATCTCCGCGGGGATGCGGACGACGCCGTCGCGATCGGCGAGGATATAGTCGCCGGGCCGGATCCAGACCTCACCGATCTTGATCGGCTCGTCGACCGCCTTGGGCAGCCAGGCGCCGACGATGTCACGCGGCGTATAGGCCTTGAAATAGGCCTGGAAGCCCATCTCGACCATGAATTCGGTGTCGCGCGAGAGCCCGTCGATGACGCAGCCACGCACGCCCTTGTTCTTCAGGGTCTCCGCCGAGAGCTCGCCCATCAGCGCGATCTCGTTGGTGTTCGGCTGGCAGACCCAGACATGGCCGGGCTTGGCGGCCGAGAGCAGGCCGGTCCAGCCGAGCAGCGTCTCATGCGCGTCGAATTCGCCAGTCTTGCCCTCGACGGTTAAGGCGGGGCCAGCCAGCTTCTGGCCGGGCAGGAGCGGGCGCAGTTCCGGCGGCAGGACGAAGTCCTTCAGGCCCATCGCCCGCATCGTGTCGTGGATGATGCCGGTATAGCAGCGCTCCAGCCGGTCGGTCAGTTCCTGGCTCATCGTTCCTCCGGATCGGCCTCTGTCGCGTGGCTCTGTGCCATGGCCGTTATCGCTAGAGTGTCGGCAGGAGCGGCGGGCGGCAAGCGCGTTTTCTGCGCGTCGCGGATGCGTTTCAATCGGTTGAATCGTTCCGATCCACGCGCTCCCAGCCTTGCGGCATTAGGCGCTCCTGCGGCAGGAAACGCGCCTTGTAGGCCATCTTCGGCGAACCCTCGACCCAGTAGCCGAGATAGACGTAAGGCAGGCCAAGCCGGCGCGCCCGGGCGATATGGTCGAGCACCATGAAGGTGCCGAGCGAACGCAGCTCCAGGCCGGGATCATAGACTGAATAGACCATCGAGAGCCCGTCGCTGAGCGTATCGGTCAGGGCCATCGCGAAAAGATCGCCTTCGCCCCGCCCGGTGAAGCCGGAATCGGGGCCGCGGCGACGATATTCGATCAGGCTGGTTTCGACATGGGTGTCCTCGACCATCATCGCGAAATCGAGCGCCGACATCGTCGCCATGCCGCCATCGGGATGGCGTTCATCGAGATAGGAGCGGAACAGCGAATAATGCTCGGAGCGCGGCCGCGGCGGCAGGGCCTCGCCGATCAGGTCGCTGTTGCGGGCGAGCACCCGGCGGAAGCCACGCGACATCCTGAAATCGTCGACGCAGACCTTGACCGAGACGCAGGCCCGGCAAATCTCGCAGGCCGGGCGGTAGGCGATGCTCTGCGAGCGCCGGAAGCCGCCCTGCGAGAGCACGTCGTTGAGCTCGCGCGCCCGCGACCCGACGAGATGCGTGAACACTTTCCGCTCCTCGCGCCCGGGCAGATAGGGGCACGTGGTCGGTGAGGTCAGGTAGAATTGCGGGGCATCCCGCAATGGGCGCGTCACGTCGGCTGGCTCCCCGGAAGCTTCCGACTCTGAATGTAACATCAGCCGCACCGGCAACAAGCGCGGCGCGGCCGATCAGGGGTGGATGAGCGGTCTTTTGACCTAGAGTCTGTTAGAGACCATGGGACGGGTTTGACGCTGGCGATTTTGCGCGAATGCCAGGAGTTCGAGGACGCAAGCCTTCCGGCTTGCTACGAAGAACGACACCGCAGTCGCGCAAAAGCGCCGCGCCCTGCGGGTGAGGTGAAAACGCTGGAGCTGCAGCGTCGCATCGCTTGCCGATACAGACGTATCGGCTGCGCAATGCTCCTCCCATCTTCAGCGTTTTGACCTCATCAAACTCGCCCCATGGTCTCTAACAGCCTCTAGCTCAATCGCTCAGGTGCGGACGACGACGAGCCCCGTCAGCAGGTCATGGCCCATGCGCCGGTCCTCGCGGGCGAAGCCGCAGGCGACATCGACGAGCCAGAGCAGGAAGGTGCCGGCCGCGACATAGAACAGCAGCGCATGCACGGCCGCCGCCAGTCCGTCAGGGCGCCCGCCGCTGGCGGTCTCGACCCTGAGGCCAGCGACGCGCATGCCCCAGGTCGATTGCTTGCGCCCGCCGATCGTCAGCGCGGCATAGCCGAGTGCGGTCGCGACGGTGGCGATCGGGATCAGCAGCCAGGTCGCGCCGAAGGTGACGATGCCGAGCAGGGCCAGCAGGAACACGACCAGCCAGCCCAGGAAGAACAGCACGACGATATCGACGAACCAGGCGAACAGTCGCGAGCCGAGAACGCCGCTGACGTTCTGGTAGGGACGCGGCTCCAGCGCCGTGATCGGCGGCTGGCCATAACGGGTGTCGCTCATCGGGACTTCGATCCTCCATCGGCGCGCGGAATGCGTGCCCATGAGGTAATGTTTGATCAGCGGGCCGGTTCCGCAAGACCGCGCGGCAGAATCCGTCGCGGTGCGAAGCCGTTCTTGGCCAAGGCGTCCTCGATCGCGCGCGAATGTGTCGCCCCGCGCGTCTCCACGGTGACGTCGAGCGTGACACCCTTGGCGGGAACGTCGAGGAAGAGCCGGCCATGGCTGACCTCGAGGATGTTCGCCCCTTCCTCGCCGAGCAGGCTCGCGATCCGGCCGAGCAGGCCCGGCCGGTCGTTGGTGGTCAGGCGGAAGGCGACGATGCGGTCGTCGCGCTCCAGTTCGCGCACCATGATCGCGGCGAGCAGGCGCGTATCGATATTGCCCCCGCTGAGCACGAGCCCGACTTTGCGGCCGGCATAGCGCTCGGGCTCCTTCAGCATCGCGGCGAGGCCGGTCGCGCCGGCCCCCTCGGCAAGGCTGTGTTGAAGACTGGCATAAGCGTTGACCGCGCGCTCGATCAGGTCCTCGCCGATGAGGACGATATCGCTGACAAGGCTGGAGACGATCGGCAGGGTGAGCTGGCCGACGGTCTTCACCGCGATGCCTTCCGCAAGCGTCGGCCCGCCGAGCGGCTTGTCCTGCCTGTGCACGGCATTGAAGAAGGAGGGGTAGAGCCCGGCTTCGACGCCGATCAGTTCGATGCCCGGCTTGATCGCCTTGGCCGCGACCGCGTTGCCGGCCATCAATCCACCGCCGCCGAGCGGGATGATCAGCGTGTCGAGATCGGGCGCATCGGCCAGCATCTCGCGCGCCAATGTGCCTTGCCCGGCCATCACGGCGGCATCGTCATAAGGGTGGACGAAGGTGAGCTGCTCGGCTCCGGCGAGCTCATGCGCCTTGTGGCTGGCTTCCGACAGCGTCTCGCCATGCAGCACGACGCGGGCACCATGGGCGCGCGTGTTCTCGACCTTCACCAATGGCGTCGGCTCGGGCATCACGATCGTGGCGGGGATGCCGAAGCGCTTGGCGTGATAGGCTACCGCCTGGGCATGATTGCCCGCCGACATCGCGATGACGCCGTGCGCCCGCTCGACCTCGCTCAGAGAGAGCAGCTTGTTGACCGCGCCGCGCTCCTTGAAGGAGGCGGTCGCCTGCATGTTCTCGTGCTTCACCAGCACGGTCGCGCCGGTGAGTTCGGAGAGGCGTGGCGCCGGCACCAGGGGCGTGCGCAGCACATGCCCGGCGATGCGCCCAGCCGCGGCGTCGATATCCTCGGGGGTGATCGCGAAGCTCTCGCTCATGCTCGGGTCTCGATTCCGATCAGCTTGGGTGGAGAACAGGGCCTCACACCCGTCGCGGCGTCAATTCGCCGTCGCCGAAAAAGCCGCCGGGGCGCCAGATCAGCACGATGGCCAGCAACGAATAGACCGCGAGGTCGCGCTGCTCGATCGGCAGCGTCGCCGACCAGATCGCCTCGAAGGCGGCGATGCAGAGCCCGCCGAGCGCAGCCCCGCTGACCGAGCCGATGCCGCCGAGGATCGCCGCGACGAGCGCCTTCAGGCCGAGCGAGAAGCCCCCGGCGAAGCCCATCCCGCCATAGATCGCGGTGACGATGACACCGGCGATGCCGCAGGCGGCGCAGGCGATAATGACGGCGACGTCATGGACCGCGCGGGCATCGACGCCGAACAGCGCGGCGGTCTTCGCGTCATCCGACACGGCACGCCAGGCCCGGCCATAGGCCGTGCGCCGGATCAGCAGGACGACGCCGAGCGTCGCACCAAGGCCGATGGCCGCGAGCGCCAGCGCGAGCGGGTTCAGGGTGACGATGAAATTGCCGGCATGGGCGAGCGGGATCGGCGTGTTGAACACCGGCGGCAGCCAGCGCAGTTCCGGCCCCTGCGCCAACCGGAGATATTCGGACATCGCGATGGCAAGCCCGATCGTTGCGATCAGCATTTGCTGGCCGGTGCCGCGTTCGAGGTGACGCAGCACGAAGCGGCCCATGGCGAAGCCGTGCAGGGCACAGACGGCGATCGCGACCGCGAAGGCGACAACAAGCCCCGAGATCGGCGTCGAGATCGCCAGCGAGAGCAGCAGCGCGACCCCGACGACCGAAGCGAGCGCGCCCAGTGCCGCGAATTCGCCGAAGCTCAGGATGATCCGCCCGGTCAACCCGTAGACGAGGGCATAGGCCGCCGCGAGCATGCCGTAGATCGCCGCCGAGGGCAGGGCGCTCAGGCCCTGCTGCAGGCCGTAAGCGAGGCTGGCGGGGATCGCCGGCAGGCTCTCGGCCGCCGGTTCGGCCGGGTCCGGCGGCGGCGAGGCCCGGTCTTCCAGATAAAAGCGCCGCAGCAGGTAGAAGCTCGCATCGGCCATCGGCCGCCCGTCCGAGGCGATGCCGATCATGGCACCGCGGCTCGGCCCGCTGCCTTCGCCCGCGAACAGGCAATCGATGCTGCGGTGGCGCGACAGGCCATCGCCGAGCTGGACCCGATAGAGCAATCGAAGCGCGCGCGGCACCGGTCCCTTGGTGGCCCGTTCGATCTCGATGCGGGCATTCGGCGGATTGAGCGGTGGGATCGCCTGCCGGCAGAGGCGCATCTGGTCGGTATCGAAATCGGCGCCGCAGCCCGCGAGGGCGAGCGTGACGACGGCCAGAATCGACAGGAGGAGCGGGCGCATGCTGGCGCGACGGTAGCGCCTGCGGGGCAGGGGTGTCATCCCGTGCGCAGTGCCGCGATGCAGGCACGGGGCCGTCGGTAGAAGGAGGCGCCCTTTCCGGAGGGCGGTCCCGCATCTGCGCAGCGGTATTCCATGCCGCAGCGCGTGCGGGATGACAGGCTAGCTCGAACCGTGCGGGCCGAGATAGCGGCTCAGGATCTGAACTTCGCCGGTCAGCTCCTGGGCCTTGTCATCCCGGCCGAGACGGCGATAGTCCGCTGCCGCATCGTTGCGGGCCCGAATTTCGGCCTCGACCAACGCGCGAATATCATCGTGACCAAGCGCCCGGCGCGGGACCTCGACGGCGCTGTCGCCGAAGGCATGGAAGACGTATGTGTCGTGCTTATCGCTGACGGGCACCGCCTGTGCGTTGTCGATGGCGGAAATCAAACCACGCAGGGTTGTCATCTCGGCGGCTTTCCGCTCCCGCATGGCGGCCCGCAGGTCAGTCTTCAGCATGGCCAGGAAGTTCTGGCTTTCATCCGTCGTCATGTCGAAACCATAGTGTTCCCGGGAGCACGCGTCATCCCGTGCGCGGTGCAGCGCGTAAGCGATGCGCCGCAGACACGGGACCGCGCGACGAGAAAGTGCCTTTTCCTGAGGACGATCCCGCATCTGCGCAGCAGCACCGACGTGCCGCAGCGCGTGCGGGATGACAGCCTTGGCTTGCTTACGCGCCGGCCTTCAGCTTCTTCGCCACGCGCGGTGCGAAATAGGTCAGCACGCCGTCGGCGCCGGCGCGCTTGAACGCCAGCAGGCTTTCCAGCATCGCCTTGTCGCCGTCGAGCCAGCCGTTATTGGCGGCCGCCATGATCATCGCGTACTCGCCGGAGACCTGATAGGCGAAGGTCGGCACGCGGAAATGATCCTTCACCCGCGCCACCACGTCGAGATAGGGCAGGCCGGGCTTGATCATCACCATGTCTGCTCCCTCCTCGAGGTCGAGCATCACCTCGGCGATGGCCTCGTCCGAATTGGCCGGATCCATCTGGTAGGTGCGCTTGTCGCCGACGAGCGTGGCATTGGTGCCGATCGCGTCGCGGAACGGGCCGTAGAAGGCCGAGGCGTATTTCGCCGCATAGGCCATGATCTGCACGTCCTCGTGGCCGTCGCCGTCGAGCGCCGCCCGGATCGCGCCGACGCGCCCGTCCATCATGTCGGAGGGCGCGATGACATCGGCCCCGGCATCTGCGAGCGCAAGCGCCTGCCCGACGAGGATCTGGACGCTGGCGTCGTTGAGGACACGTTCGCCCTCCATCACGCCGTCATGGCCATGCGAGGTATAGGGGTCGAGCGCGGCGTCGCAGATGATGCCAATCTCCGGCACCTCGCGCTTGATCGCGCGCACGGCGCGGCACATCAGATTGCCGGTATTGAGCGCTTCCGAGCCGGTGGGGTCGCGCAGCGCCTTGTCCACGAAGGGGAAGGGCGCGATCGCGGGGATGCCGAGCGCGGCCGCTTCTGCCGCCTGGCGCACGGCCTCATCGATATTGAGGCGGTCGACGCCGGGCATCCATTCCACCGGCGAACGCGCCTCGCCGGAATCCATCAGGAAGATCGGCCAGATCAGGTCGTCGGTCGTCAGCGCCGATTCCCGCACCAACCGGCGCGACCATTCCGCCTTGCGGTTGCGGCGCATGCGGCGCGTCAGGCCAAGCGACGGCACGTCGTCATGACGGGATTTCGGAGTGGGGAAAGGCCGCACGACCGGGGATTCCATGGCGATTGCCTCAAGCGATGAACGGTACAGGCCAAGGCTTTCGTCATGCGGGCGAAACCGGCCGATCGCTTCTTTATCACATCGGAACGATTCCAAAACAGGGCGCATGGTCGCAATCGTGCGGGCATCGCCGCAGCCGTGGATGGCGGCGATCCCGCTCTTGCCTTGCGCGTCCTTTCGCGACGAACTCAGCCCTGCCGACCGCAAGGATCTCCCGCGTGCCGAAACTGCTTTGGACAATCGTCCCCGTTCTCTTCCTTGCCGCGCGGCCGGCCCTGGCCGAAGTTACGCGCCGGGACGCGATCGAGGCGCAGACCGCGAGCGCGCTGGCTTCCGCCGACTATGCCGAGCGCCATTGTCCGTCGCTGCGGATCGGCCGGCAGCGGATCGAACAGAACCTGAAATCGATCAAGGGGACGGTGGAAGGCCTGCGTCGTACCGAAAGCTATGAGGAGCAGGTCGCGGCGCTGCAATCGGTGGAAAAGCAGCATGGCCGGGCGATGGTCTGCACCGTGCTGCCCTCCGCCCATGGCGGCTACGGGCGCGGCATCATCCTGCGCTGATGCCCAGATGGACCGCCGATCCCTCGCGTTGACAAGCCATGCCTCGCCTTCCAGAACCGCTGCCCACGGAAGCGGGATCGGACCATGACTGAAGATCGCGAGATCATCTGCGAGATTCGCGGCGCCGCCGGCGTCGTCGTGCTCAACCGGCCGAAGGCGCTGAATGCGCTGAGCCTCGGCATGGTTCGCGAGCTCGCGCGCGCCCTCGATGCCTGGGAGAACGATCCGCAGGTCACGCGCGTCGTCGTCATCAGCACGAGCGAGAAGGCCTTCTCCGCGGGCGGCGACATCCGCTGGCTGCATGATTGCGGCAAGGCCGGCCGCCACGACGAGATGCTCGCTTTCTGGGGCGAGGAATACATCCTCAACCACCGCATCAAGACCTATCCCAAGCCCTATGTCGCGCTGATCGACGGCATCGTCATGGGCGGCGGCGTCGGCATCTCCCTGCATGGCAGCCACCGCGTCGCGGGGGATCGCTATCTCTTCGCCATGCCGGAGGTCGGCATCGGCTTCTTCCCGGATGTCGGCGCGACCTATGCCTTGCCGCGTCTGGATGGTGGCTTCGGCAGCTTCCTGGCCTTGACCGGCGAGCGGGTCGGCGCGGCCGATGCGCTGGCGGCCGGGCTCGCGACCCATGGCGTTCCGAGCGAGCGCATGGCGGAGCTCGCCGATGCGCTGACCCGGCCGGGCTCCGTCGACGACATCCTCGCCGGCTTCACGCTGCAGCGCGGACCCGGTCCCTTGCATGGCGAAAGGCCGATGATGGCCGAAGCCTTCACCGCCCAAACCTTGCCCGAGGTGATGGAGCGCCTGCGCCGGGCCGCCGGGAAGGGCAGCGCGCTGGCCGGGAAGCTCCTGCAGACCATCGCGGTGAAGTCGCCGACCAGCGTCGCCATCGCCTTCGAGCAGATGCGGCGTGGCGGCAGGATAGATTTCGCCGAGGCGATGCGCACCGAATATCGCATCGTCTCGCGCATCGCCCGCGGACATGACTTCTACGAGGGCGTGCGTGCCGTGGTGATCGACAAGGACCAGGCGCCACGCTGGCAGCCGGCGACGCTCGATGACGTGAAGCAGGTTGATATCGACGCCTATTTCGCGCCGCTCGGCGCGGACGAATTGAAGCTGGAGGGCTGAGCTTGGGTCTGGGCGGAGACGGCGAGGCCCTGCGCGGTGCCGGGGCGGGCGAGGCCGAAGCCAAGCGGGCGAACCGCTGGCGGCTCGTGCTCGTCTGGTTCCTGCGTCTGCTCTCGGCCTTCTGGCTCGCCAAGGGGCTGACGGCCTGGATGGTGATCTTCGGCTTGCCCGGCAACCCGCAGCCGCCCTTCGAGAACCGCCTGCTGAGTTATCAGGCGATCATCGTCTATTTCGCGGTGATCGATCTCGTCGCTGCCGTCGGCCTCTGGCTGACCTCGACCTGGGGCGGCGTGCTCTGGTTGCTCGCCGCGATCAGCCAGATGCTGCTCGGCTTCTTCTTCCCGCGCTTCGTGCCGATGACGGCCTGGCTCGTCGGCCTCTATATCGGGCTGATCGCCGTCTACTTCCTGGCGACCTGGGCGGCCGAGAACGAGGCCGAATAGCTGGCGGCGGTTCGGCAGAAGGTGTCTTCCCGCGCGCGCTGCGGCATGCAATGCCGCTGCGCAGATGCGGGACCGTCTCCCGGCAAAGGTGCCTGTCATCCCGTGCGCGCCGCAGCGTGAAACGCTGCTGCGCAGATGCGGGAACGTCATCAGAAAGGGGCGCCTTTCTCCTCACGCGGTCCCGTGTCTGCGGCGCACCGCTGCGCGCTGCACCGCGCACGGGATGACAGTGCGGGTTAGCCGAACGACCGCTCGATTGCGCCGAGTCATGGTAAGAATCGCTTTAGCTTAAGCGTTTCTGGCTTCACTTACGATTCACCCAAAGGGGTAAATCCCTGATTCATCCTGATATTTAAACTCGTTTTCATCCGCCTCGGCATATGGTGTTTTTCAGAAGCGGACCGGGAGACAAATCCTGGCCGACACACAACAGGCGGGATATACCATGAAAGCGAGCGTCAAGACTTCGGATGTTGCCAAGACGAGCGATGCCGACCTCAACGTGAAGCCTCTTTATCTTGAGTCCCTCACGCTGGTGGAGCGTCTGCATCGCCGTCTGCTCGACGTCATCAAGGACGAGTTCGAGCGCCGCGGCCGGGACGACGTCAACAGCGTGCAGGCCCTGCTGCTCTACAATATCGGCGATGCCGAGCTGTCGGCCAGCGAGCTGCGCACCCGCGGCTACTACCTCGGCTCGAACGTGTCCTACAACGTCAAGAAGCTGGTCGAGCTCGGCTATCTCCACCACGCCCGGTCGCGCATCGACCGCCGCTCGGTGCGCATCAGCCTGACCGACAAGGGCGCTGCGGTGCACGATATCGTGAAGGGCGTCTACGACAAGCATGTCCGCACGGTCGAGCAGATCGGCGGCATCGCGGCCGACGACTTCGAGCGGATGAACAATGCCCTGCTGCGCCTGGAGCGCTTCTGGACCGACCAGATCCGCTACAAGCTCTGAGATATCAGTCGCTTTTCGACGACAGCCTGCCTATCCGCCTGCCCTGACGCGACCGGGAGAGCCTCCCGGTCGCGCTGGCGCGTTTCCGGCCGTTGCCGCCGGTCACTGTGCTTTTGCTGCCATGCATGCAGCAAAAGCAGGCCATGCCCTAAATTCGCCTCTGTCATCACGCCTCGTTAACTGTGCTAGGACACCGTCGGCGGCAGTGAACTTGTCCGTCGCGCCAGTGCATCGCCAGCGTCGCCCGTTCCGGCGACGTTTTTGTGTGGTCTGCGCGCATGCGTGAAGTCTTGAAGAGGGAAGAGATGTCGCATTTGAGCCTGACCCGCCGCGAAACCGTGCTGGCCCTGCTGTCGGGCGCTGCCACGGCCGCCGCCGCACCGGCGCTCGCCCAGCAGGCCGAATGGCGCCAGAGCTATGATGCCGGCGCGCGCAACGCCGTGCAGCGCTCCTCGACGCCGATGCTGTCGGCCGAGGCGCTGCAGGCGACGGAGCAGGCGATCGCGGCCTATCGCGATCTCGCCGCGCGCGGTGGCTGGCCGCAGGTTCAGTTGCCCGAGCGCATGAGCGTCGGTGCCAAGGGGCCGGGCGTGGTGGCCCTGCGCCGCCGCCTGATCGTCACCGGCGATCTCGATGCTTCCGCCGGCGACAGCAATGTCTATGATTCCTATGTCGAAGCGGGCGTGCGCCGCTTCCAGTCGCGCATGGGCCTGTCGACCACCGGCTCGATCAACCGTGCGACCGTCGCCGCTCTCAACGTGCCGATCGATCGCCGCATTCGCCAGCTCGAGACCAATGTCGTCCGGCTGCGCAGCTGGTCCGGCAATCTCGGCGGCCGCTATGTCGTCGCCAATATCCCGGCCGCGATGGTCGAGACCGTCGAGAACCGCCATGTCGCGACGCGCCATGCCGCCGGCGTCGGCAAGATCGACCGTCAGTCGCCGCTGCTTCAGACCAAGATTCCCGAAGTCAATTTCAATCCGACCTGGACGGTTCCGGCCTCGATCATCCGCAAGGATCTGATCCCGACCATGCGCAAGCAGCCAAACTACCTGACCGAGAACAAGATCCGCATCATCTCGCAGAGCGGCGGCGAGATCGCGCCGGCCAGCGTCAACTGGAATTCGGACGAGGCGACGCGCTACACCTTCCGGCAGGACCCGGGCGGCGAGTTCAACTCGCTCGGCTTCGTGCGTATCAACATTCCGAGCCCGCACGGCGTCTACATGCACGACACCCCCTCGAAGGGCATCTTCGGCGACGATTACCGCTTCGTCTCCTCGGGCTGCATGCGCGTCCAGAACGTGCGCGACTATGTCGCCTGGCTCCTGAAGAACACGCCCGGCTGGGACCGCGCCAAGATCGACGAGACCATCCAGTCCGGCCAGCGCGTCAACGCTCGCATCGCCGATCCGGTGGCCTGCTACTGGGTTTATGTCACCGCCTGGGCGACGCCCGATGGCGGCGTGCAGTTCCGCGACGACATCTACAACAAGGATGGTCTTGGACCGGCGCCCGTCGCCGCGCTGCAGGGCGAGCAGGACATCTGAGGCGCTCGCGTCACGCCAAAAGTGAAAAAGCCCACCGGCCCCCGGTGGGCTTTTTCGTATCTGGCTGCCGTGCCGGCAGGCCTTAGAGCATCGGCCCGAAAAGTGGCGCGCGGTTTTCGAGAAAAGCCGATGCAAGATCAAAGAGCTAGAGAATAGGACTGAATGCGATGTTCAGTCCGGTGCTCTAGCGCGTGAGCCAGGACGGTACGACGTAACCGACGCAGCGCGCCTCTCCGCGTCCGGGATTCAGGACCTCGAAAGCCGGCACCGGGCAGTTGTTGCCAGGGGCGGGGTCGTTGAGCTTCGCGACATTGCCCGGGCCGCCCTGGACACGGCGGATGACCGTCGTGTGCCCGCCCGGATAGTATTGGCTGGTGATCTGCAAGCCTTGCGCCGCCACATCCTGGCTCATCATCGGCATCGAGAGGGCGACGGCGCTCGCGCCGCCGAGAAAAACCTTCTTGATCTGCGCGGAGATCGGCGAGGCCGAAGCGCGACGCGCGTCTTGTTTTGGGGCGTTCTGTGTCATCGAGGGGCATCCAGTGTTGCGCTGGGACCTTCGCAGCAAGCCGCAAGCCATAATTTGTTAACCAATGCGTTTCCGCAAGGTTCGGCTGGGATTCGGGTGCTGATTCTCGATGGCGACCGGTGGAAGGCTCTGCCGGGATCAACTCTTCCGGGCAGCGAGTGACCGGCTCCAGGCCAGCGTCGCCGCGACAGTCATCAGCGCGAGCAGCCAGGCGGTGCCGCCAAACAGCCCGGCATAGCCATGGTTCGCGATCAGGGGCGTGCTGGCCAAGGGCGAGCAGAACTGGCCGATGAAGATCGAGGCGGTGAGGATGCCCCCGGCCAGGCCCCGCGAACGCCCCGGCGCCAGATCGAGTGCGACCGCGACGAAACTCGGCGAAACCAGCGCATAGCCGGCCCCGATCGCGAGCGCAGCCGCGAGCAGGGATTGGGATGTCGCCGCCTGCGACAGCAGCAGGAAGCCGAGCGCCATCGCGCCATAGCCGATCGCGAAGACACCCGCATAGCCGACAAGGCGCTGAACGCGCCGGTAGAGCAGGGCGGAGCAGCCGCCGGAGATCATCAATAGCCCGAGCACGGTTCCGGTCATGACCGCGCTCTCGTAGCCGCGAGCCTCCAGGAAGAACGAGATCTGCGTCGGCATCAGGAAGAAGATCATGTTCGTGGCGCCCTGGAGCAGGACCAGCAGAACCAGCAGGCCGCGCCAGGACGGATGACCGTCGCGGCCGTTCGCAGGCGCGGCCCCGGCCATCGAGCCGGCGCGCGGCGGCTCGACGATGGCGATCCACATCAGCGGCAGGAAGAGGGCGGCGAGCCCGTAGATCGCGAAGGGCAGGCGCGGCGACAGGGTGGCGGCCCAGCCGGCCAGCGAAATGAAGACGAGGCCGCCGAAATTCCGCGCCGAGATCTGCAGGCCGGTCAGGGCATTGCGACCGTCCCCGGTGAAATAGTCGCCGATCAGCGCCGTTTGTGCCGTCATGATCAGAGCGACGGCGACGCCGAGCACGAGGCGGCTCGCGAAGATCGCGGGCAGATCGGGCAGGACGAGGCCCGCGCAGCCCGCGACCACAAACAGCATGACGCCGGCCAGCAGCATCATGCGCCGGCCGATGCGGTCGGTCGCGAGGCCTGCCAGCGGCGCGAACAGCGCGACGCTCAGCGATGGCGCGGGAACGAGGAGCCGCGTCAGCAGCGCGGCATTGGGGTCGTCGGCGAACAGGCGCTCGATGCCCGGAAGCGCCGGGCTGATGGTCGCGTTCGCCATCGTGGTGAGCGATGCCGCCAGCAGGAGCGCGATGGCGCGCGGCTCCTGCCAGATCGGTCTTTCCCGTGTCAGTACAAGGCTTTCCATGATTTTTCCTCTTGCCGAAATCATCCGTTCGGCAGAGCCTACGAATTCAAGCCGACTTGAGGTCAAGCATGCTTCTTCTGGATATCGGGGAGGTCGCGGAGCGCTCGGGCGTGCCGGCCTCGGCCCTGCGCTATTACGAGGAGATCGGCCTCATCCGCTCGGAGGCGCGGCGTGGCCTGCGGCGGCAATACGATCCCGACGTGTTGCTCAAGCTGTCGCTGATCGGGCTCGGCAAGACCGCGGGGTTCTCGCTGGACGAGATCGCCGCGATGTTCGGGGCGGACGGGCAGCCGAACATCCCGCGCGAGCAGTTGCGGGCGCAGGCCGACGAATTGCAACGGCAGATGATCGGCTTGCGGACGCTGCGCGATGCGCTCCGCCATGTCGCGGATTGCCGGGCGCCGACTCATCTGGAGTGCCCGACCTTCCGGGCACTGCTGCGCACGGCTTCGCGCCGGCCGCTCGCCTACACGCCGTCGCGCCCGGACAAGGAGAAGAAACTGCTGTCGAAGCGGCGATAACCGGACAATCGACCGCTGCGGCGATGCAGCTTTTCCCGGGCGCGATCTATCGCTTGGACAGCCCCCCGCCACATGATAGGTGAGCCGCGACGAAGCCGGGCGCCCACCGGCCGTTGAACTTCAGGAGCCGGACATGACCGACGCCGCGCTGAACAAGCACCTCTCGAACTCCTTCTTCGGCGCTTCGCTGCATGATGCCGATCCCGAGATCGCCCGCGCGATCGACCTGGAGCTCGGTCGCCAGCGCGACGAGATCGAGCTGATCGCCTCCGAGAACATTGTCTCCCGCGCCGTGCTCGAGGCGCAGGGCTCGGTCATGACCAACAAATATGCCGAGGGTTATCCGGGCCGGCGCTACTATGGCGGTTGCCAGTTCGTCGATATCGCCGAGAAGCTCGCGATCGAGCGCGCCACGCGGCTCTTCGGCTGCACTTATGCCAATGTCCAGCCGAATTCGGGCTCCCAGGCCAACCAGGGCGTCTTCATGGCCCTGATGCAGCCCGGCGACACCTTCATGGGCCTCGATCTCGCCGCTGGCGGGCACCTGACCCATGGCGCGCCGGTCAACCAGTCCGGCAAGTGGTTCAACGTCGTTTCCTACGGCGTCTGCGTCGTCGACCAGATGATCGACTATGACGCGATGGAGCGCCTCGCCGTCGAGCACAAGCCCAAGGTCATCGTCGCCGGCGGCTCGGCCTATGCCCGCCACTGGGACTTCGCCCGCTTCCGCGAGATCGCCGACAAGGTCGGCGCCTATTTCATGGTCGACATCGCCCATTTCGCCGGGCTCGTCGCCGGCGGCGCGCATCCCTCGCCGTTCCCGCACGCCCATGTCGTCACCACCACGACGCACAAGACGCTGCGCGGCCCGCGCGGCGGCATGATCCTGACCAATGACGAGACGATCGCGAAGAAGGTCAATTCGGCGATCTTCCCGGGCATCCAGGGCGGCCCGCTGATGCATGTCATCGCGGCCAAGGCGGTCTCCTTCCACGAGGCGCTGCAGCCGGAGTTCAAGACCTATGCCCATGCCGTCGTCGCCAACGCCAAGGCGCTGGCCGAGACGCTGAAGTCCAAGGGCTTCGACCTCGTCACCGGCGGCACCGACAACCACCTGATGCTGGTCGACCTGCGCTCCAAGAAGCTGACCGGCAAGGCGGCAGAGGCCGCGCTCGGCCGCGCCCACATAACCTGCAACAAGAACGGCATCCCCTTCGACCCCGAGAAGCCGATGACGACCTCGGGCATCCGCCTGGGTACGCCGGCGGCGACCTCGCGCGGCTTCGGCATCGCCGAGTTCAAGCAGGTCGGCGAGTTGATCGCCGAGGTGCTGGACGGTCTCGCCGCTCATGGCGAGGAGGGCAACGCCGCCATCGAGCAGGCGGTCACCGCCAAGGTCAAGGCGCTCACCGCGCGCTTCCCGATCTATTGAGGCATCGTTGAAGGGGCTCTGAGAAAGGCTGGCGAACCGGAATGCGCTGTCCCTATTGCAGCTCCCTCGACACGCAGGTGAAGGACTCCCGTCCCACCGACGATCACGCCTCGATCCGCCGCCGCCGGGTCTGTCCCGATTGCGGCGGCCGCTTCACCACGTTCGAGCGCGTGCAATTGCGCGAGCTGACCGTCGTGAAGCGCTCGGGCCGGCGCACGCCCTTCGACCGCGACAAGCTGGAAACCTCGATCGCGCACGCCCTGCGCAAGCGCCCGGTCGCGCCGGAGCGGATCGAGCGCATGGTCAACGGCATCGTCCGGCAGCTCGAAAGCTCGGGCGAGGCGGAGATCCAGAGCTCGGCCATCGGCGAACTGGTGATGGAGGGGCTGAAAGGCCTCGACGACGTCGCCTATGTCCGCTTCGCCTCGGTCTACAAGAATTTCCGCGAGGCCAAGGATTTCGAGGAACTGCTCGGCCAGCTCGGCACGATCGAGGAGGAGGGCGTCTCCGCCCCGCCGCGCCGCGTCGATGACTGATCTCAAGGCGCTTTCGGGCAGCGAAAGCGCGTCCGAACGAAAGCGGGAGACCGACCGCCTCTTCATGCACCAGGCGCTGGCCTATGGCGCGCGCGGTCTCGGAAAGACCGCGACCAACCCTTCCGTCGGCGCCATCGTCACGCGCGACACGCCGGACGGTCCCGTCGTGGTCGCGCGCGGCCATACCCAGCCCGGCGGCCGCCCGCATGGCGAGGCGCATGCCTTTTCGCGGGCCGGCGCGGCCTCGATGGGCGGCACGCTCTATGTCACGCTCGAACCCTGCTCGCACCGCTCGGTGCGCGGCGGCATCCCCTGCGTCGAATACACGATCCTCTCGGGCGTGAAGCGCGTCGTCTCGGCGATGTCCGACCCCAACCCCTTCATCGCCGGGCTTGGCCATGCCTTGCTGCGTACCGCTGGCATCGAGGTCACGGTCGGCGTGCTGGAGGACGAGGCGCGGCAGGCGCATCGAGGCTATCTCACGCGCATCACGCAGGGCCGCCCGATGGTGACCTTCAAGATCGCGCGCACCGCCGATGGCTTTGCCGGCGGGGCCGGAGGCGTGCCGCTCGCCGTATCGAGCCCGGTTGCTGGGGGCTGGGTCCATCTCCAGCGCGCGCATCATGACGCGATCATGCTCGGCATCGGCTCGGTGCTCGCCGACGACCCGCAGCTCACCGTGCGCCTGCCCGGCATGGCGGATCGCTCGCCGATCCGCGTCATCCTCGATACGCATCTGCGCCTGCCTTTGACCTCGAAGCTGGTCCGCACGGCCCATGAGGTGCCCGTCTGGGTCATCGCGGCCGAGACGGCGCCGATCGCGCCGGAGCGCGCGCTGGTCGCGGCCGGTGTCGAGGTCATGCGGGTCTCGCTGGGGCCCGACGGCCATCTCGACCTCCGCGAGGCGCTGACGCTGCTCGGCACGCGCGGCATCAACCGCGTCTTCTCGGAAGGCGGCCCGCGCATCGGCGAGAAGCTCGCGCTTGAAGGGCTGGCGGACGAGGTCATCGTCTCGACCTCCCCGAAAACGCTGGGGCAGCCCGGCATTGTTGCCGTGCGACCGGGGCTTGCCGCCCAGTTGGCGGACCCCGATCTATACGCCCTTGTCGAGGCCGGTCAGATCGGTCAGGACCGTTTCGAGCATTTCACGAGGAGAGGCTGATGTTCACCGGCATCGTCACCGCCATCGGCGAGGTCGTGGAGGCCGAGCGCAAGGGGCCGAGCCTCAAGCGCCTCGCGATCGCCTGCCCCTATGAGGCGGAGGGCATCGCCATCGGCGCCTCGATCGCCTGCGCGGGCGTCTGCCTGACCGTCACCGCCCTTCGCCCCCGCACCGATGGCGAGCCCGGCTGCATCTTCCAGGTCGAGGCCGCCGCCGAGACGCTGGCGAAGACGAACGTCGGCAGCTGGGAGCCCGGTACGCGGATCAATCTGGAGCGCTCGCTCAAGGTCGGCGAGGAACTCGGTGGCCATCTTGTCACCGGCCATGTCGACGGTGTCGGCCGCATCCTCAAGATCGAGCCGATCGAGCCTGACCCGGACGAGCCCTGGGGCGCGACGGCGCGCTTTCATATTCGCGCGCCGCAGGGGCTGCCCCGCTTCATCGCGACCAAGGGCTCGATCTGCCTCGACGGCACCTCGCTCACCGTCAACTCGGTGGAGGATGATGTCTTCACCGTCCTGCTGATTCCGCACTCCTTCGCGGTCACCACCTGGGGGCAGCGGAGGGAGGGCGACCCCGTTCATGTCGAGGTCGATCTGATGGCACGGTATGCCGCGCGGCTTGCGGAGGCGCGCCCGCAAGGGTAACGAGCCCGATCACATTCCAAGAAGGACAAAAGAAATGGCCGGACCCCGGCAGACCTCGGCCGACAAGGCCGCAACTCCTGCCGTCGAGATCGACGGCGCCCGCGTCCTCGTGGTCGAGGCGCGCTTCTACGACAACTATGCCGATGAATTGCTGGCGGGCGCGCTCGCGGTGCTGGAAGAAGCCGGCTGCCGCGTCGATGTCGTCACCGTTCCCGGTGCGCTCGAAATCCCCTCGGCGATCGTCATCGGCCTGCGCGCCGCCGACGAGGCCGTCGATCCCTATGAGGCGGTCGTCGCGCTCGGCACCGTCATCCGTGGCGAGACCGGCCACTACGACATCGTCGCCGGCGAGAGCTCGCGCGCGCTGATGGACCTTTCGGTCGCCTTCGCGCTTCCGCTCGGCAACGGCATCCTGACCGTCGAGAACGAGGCGCAGGCCTGGGCCCGCGCCAACCGCGAAGACATGAACAAGGGTGGCGGCGCCGCCGAAGCGGCGCTCGCCGTGCTGCGCTACAAGCGCTCCCTGGCGGAGCCGTCCCAATGAGCCGCGCCGAGAAGCGGCGCGGGGCGCGGCTCTCGGTCGTGCAGGCGCTCTACGAGATGGAAATCGGCGGCCGCGGCGTCGTCGAGGCGATGGCCGAGTTCGAGCATTTCTGGATCGGCAAGGAGGTCGAGGAGATCGAATTGCCGGAGGCGGAGATCGCCTTCTTCCGCGATATCCTCGGCGGCGTCGTGCGCGAGCAGCGCCTTGTGGATCGGACCGTCGACGAACTGCTGGCCAAGGACTGGCCCCTGAAGCGGGTCGAGGCCGTGGTCCGCGCCATCCTGCGTGCCGGGGCCTACGAGCTCGCCTTCCGCAAGGATGTACCGGCCCGCGCCGTCATCTCCGAATATGTCGCAGTCGCGCGCGCCTTCTACGAGGGCGACGAGATCGGCATGGTCAATGCCGTGCTCGACCGCATGGCCCGCGACTTCCGCGCCGACGAGTTCGATAGCCCGGCGGCGTAGGTTTTCCTCAACGGTCATCCCGGGCGACCGAAGGGAGACCCGGGATCCATTCCGGAACGCCTCCGATGAAGGCTCGGGAATGGATCCCGGATCGGCGCGGCTGCGCCGCTCGTCCGGGATGACCTTGGAATAGTTGCGGAGCTTCGGTGACCCATGGCCGATAACCAGCGCCCCGGCGAATTCGAGCTGATCGCCCGCTATTTCGCTCCGATCGCCGGGCCGGGCGGGCTTGGTCTCCTCGACGATGCCGGCCTGCTGCGGCCGGGCCGCGGCTACGAGGTCGTGGTCACGGCCGACGCGCTCGTCGCCGGCGTCCATTTCTTCCCTGACGACCCGCCCGATGCGATCGGCTGGAAGGCGCTGGCCGTCAATCTCTCGGATCTCGCCGCCAAGGGCGCCAAGCCGGAAGGCTTCGTGCTGACGCTCGCGCTACCGCGCGGCTGGACTGAAGGCTGGCTCGCCGGTTTCGCGGCCGGGCTGGCGCGCATGGCCGAAGCCGCCGGCTGCCCGCTGATCGGCGGCGACACCGTCTCGACCTCGGGGCCGCTCACGCTCTCGATCACCGCTTTCGGTACGGTCGCTGCCGGGCGGATGGTCAGGCGCTCCGGTGCGAAGCCGGGCGATGTCGTGCTCGTCTCCGGCAGCATCGGGGACGGCGCGCTCGGCCTCAAGGCCCATGGCCCCGACAAGCCGGGCTGGGTCGCTGCACTCAACGCCGAGGACCGCGCCTTCCTCGCCGACCGCTACCTTCATCCGCAGCCGCGCCACGTGCTGGCCGACGCGCTGCAGCGCCATGCCTCGGCGGCTATGGACGTGTCCGACGGTCTGGTCGGCGATCTCGCCAAGCTCGTGAAAGCCTCCGGCGTGGGCGCCGAGATCGATCTCGACGCGGTTCCGCTTTCGGGCGCGGCCCGCGCCGCGCTCATGGCCGTTCCCGCACTGGCGGAACTGGCCTGGAGCGGCGGAGACGACTACGAAATTCTCTGCACGGCCTCGGAAAAGGAATATCTTGCTCTGGTCGCGGCGGCAGAAGGATCAATGCTTCTGCTGACGCCGATCGGGCGGATCACCGCCGAGGCCGGCGTGGTGACGTATCGCGAGAAGGGTGAGGCGCGCAGCTTCGCGCAGGGCTCCTTCTCTCATTTCTGACAGCGGCGCATCATGGCGGCCGCGAGGCGCGTTGTGATGAATCAGCACTTCTCGGCTATCGACGGCGACAGGCTCGCCAAGCGCAATGCGCTGGTGCTCGCAGGCGCGCAGGCGCTCGGCGGCGCCAATCCGGCGATCATCGTCTCGCTCGGCGGCATCGTCGGCGCGCAGCTCGTTGCGGATCAGGCCTTCGCCACCGTGCCGGTCAGCCTGCTCCAGCTCGGCATCGCCTCGGGTGTGATCCCGGCCGCGATGGTCATGCGGCGGCTTGGCCGGCGCAACGGCTACCTGATCGGCGCGCTTGTCGGCGCGGCCGGCGCGAGCATCGCCGCGGGCGGTGTTTCGCTGCGCCTGTTCTGGCTGTTCTGCCTCGGTACCTTCGTCTGCGGGCTCTACGGCTCCTTCGTCCAAAGCTACCGCTTTGCCGCTGCCGATACCGCGACCGACGCCTTCCGCCCCCGCGCGATCTCCTGGGTCATGATCGGCGGGCTTGCTGCCGGCGTCATCGGCCCGCAATCGGTCTACTGGACGCGCGACCTGACGCCGGCCGCGCCCTTTGCCGCGAGCTTCATCGCGCAGGGTGCGCTCGCCCTGATCGCGATCCTGATCGTCTCCCGCCTGCGCGCGCCGCCGGTCGCTGCCGTCCGCTCGGGCGGCGGGCGTCCGCTCGGCGAGATCATGCGCCAGCCCAAGTTCATCGCCTCGGTCACGGCCTCGCTCGTCGCCTATGGCCTGATGAGCTTCGTGATGACGGCGGCGCCGATGGCGATGGTCGCTTGCGGCCATTCGGTCGGCGACGCCACGCTCGGCATCCAGTGGCATGTGCTGGCCATGTTCGGGCCGAGCTTCTTCACCGGCCGCCTGATCGCGCGCTTCGGCAAGGGCACGGTGACCGCGGTCGGCCTCGGCCTGACGGCGCTGGCCGCCGTCGTCGGCCTCTCGGGTCTCAGCGTCGGCCATTTCTGGCTGGCCCTGATTCTGCTCGGAATCGGCTGGAATTTCGGCTTCATCGGCGCGACCGCACTGGTGACGGACTGCTACCGCCCGGAAGAGCGGGTGAAGGTGCAGGCTGCCAACGACTTCCTCGTCTTCGGTTCTGTCGCCATCGCCTCCTTCTCGTCGGGCGGCCTGCTCAGCCATGGCGGCTGGAATGTCGTGAACTGGATGGTCTTCCCGCCGGTCGCGATTGCCCTCATGCTGGTGGCCTGGCAGCGCTTCCAACGCCCGGCCACGGCCTGAACGGCCGGCATTCCCGATCGGAGCAGACCCATGAACAACCGCGCCTTCCCGCATGCGACCGGCCAGGTTCCGCCCGGCGCCATCGGGCATAATCGCGGTGTCATCAAATCCAACTACGCCTTCATGCCGCCGGAGGGCGTGCTGGTCAGCCGCCTGCCGCAGTACCGGGATACGATCGTGCGTGTCCTGACCGGGCCTGTGATGGGCGCTGCCTTCGCCCAGTATGTCCTCGAGATTGCGCCGGGCGGCGGCACGCCGGCCGCTTTCAGCGAGGACGGCATCCAGCATTTCTTCTACGTCCTCTCGGGCGAGGCCCGGATCGCGGTTGCTGGCGGCGCGGCGCAGGCGCTCACGACCGGCGGCTTCGCCTATCTGCCGCCTGCGACCGCCTTCACCTTGCGCAACGAGACGACCGAGGCGATCCGCGTGCTCGCCCTGCGCAAGCGCTACGAGGCCGCGCCGGGGCTCGCCGTGCCCGAACCGATCGTCTCGCATCAGGACGCCGTGCCGATGGCGAATCACACCGGCATGGAGGGGCGTGGCTTCCAGTTCCTGCTACCCTATGGCGACATGCGCTTCGATTTCGAGATGAACCTGATGTGGTTCAAGCCGGGCGTCTGCTTCCCGGCGGTCGAGACCCATGTGATGGAGCACGGGCTCTACATGCTGGAAGGGCAGGGGCTCTACCTGCTCGGGGCCGACTGGCACGAGATCTGGGTGCGGGATTTCATCTGGATGGGCGGTTTTTGCCCGCAGCAGTTCTATCCGACCGGTTATGGCGACGCCTGCTATCTGCTCTACAAGAACGTCAATCGCGATCTCGCCCTCTGAGCTTTCCCCAGACGGCCTGACATCCGACGAAATTTGTAAGCCGGGGCGTTTGCGCTCCTCGCCGAAACTTGCCACAAATTCGCCTGACACTGGCGACGCGGAGCGGGCCTTCAGTCTTTAGGGCCCGTTTTTTCGCTGCCTGACGTCCAACGCTGCAAAAATGAGGAGCGACAGCGCTCCCGCCGACTGCAAGCTCTAGGGTCAGGAAATCGAATGTCAGCTCTGCTTCTCATCATCATATTGAGTGCGCTTTCCATAGCCTACGGCGTCTGGGCCTATGGCGATGTGATGAAGCGCGATGCCGGCAACCAGCGCATGCAGGAGATTTCCGGCGCGGTCGCCGAAGGCGCGCAGGCCTATCTCAAGCGCCAGTACATCACCATTTCCATGGTCGGCGTCGTGCTTTTCGTCGCGCTCGCCTGGCTGCTCGGCAAATGGGTGGCGATCGGCTTCCTGATCGGCGCGGTGCTTTCGGGCGTCGCCGGCTTCATCGGCATGAACGTTTCGGTGCGCGCGAACGTCCGCACGGCCCAGGCTGCGATGCAGTCGCTGGGCGAGGGCCTCGACGTGGCCTTCAAGGCGGGCGCCGTTACCGGCATGCTCGTCGCCGGCCTCGCGCTGCTCGGCGTCGCCGTCTACTACGGCGTGCTGACCTCCTTCCTCGGTTTCGAGGCTTCCAGCCGCACGGTGATCGATTCGCTGGTGGCGCTCGGCTTCGGCGCCTCGCTGATCTCGATCTTCGCCCGTCTCGGCGGCGGCATCTTCACCAAGGGTGCTGACGTCGGTGCCGACCTCGTCGGCAAGGTCGAGGCCGGCATCCCCGAAGACGATCCGCGCAACCCGGCGACCATCGCCGACAACGTGGGCGACAATGTCGGCGACTGCGCCGGCATGGCGGCCGACCTGTTCGAGACCTATGCGGTGACGCTGGTCGCGACCATGGTGCTCGCCGCGATCTTCTTCGCCGGCCAGCCGGTGCTGGGCACGATGATGCTCTATCCGATGGCGATCGGCGCGGCCTGTATCGTCACCTCGATCATCGGCACCTTCTTCGTGAAGCTCGGCGCCAACCAGTCGATCATGGGCGCGCTCTACAAGGGCTTCATCGCCGCCGGCGTGCTCTCGATCGGCGCGATCGCGGCCGTGAACTACGTGATGTTCGGTGGCTTCTCGGCCGCCTTCAAGACGGTGCAGGGCGTCAGCTTCACCTCGGGCGGGCTCTTCGCCTGCGCGCTGGTCGGTCTCGCGGTGACGCTGCTCATCGTCGTCATCACCGAATACTACACCGGCACCGGCAAGCGCCCGGTGGTCTCGATCGCCCAGGCCTCGGTGACCGGCCACGGCACCAACGTCATCCAGGGCCTCGCGGTATCCTTGGAATCGACGGCGCTGCCGACGATAGTCATCATCGCCGGCATCATCGCCTCCTACAGCCTTGCCGGCCTGTTCGGCATCGCCATCGCCACCACCGCCATGCTGGCGCTGGCCGGCGTGGTCGTGGCGCTCGATGCCTTCGGCCCGGTGACGGACAATGCCGGCGGCATCGCTGAGATGGCGGGCCTGCCCAAGGAAGTCCGCCACTCGACCGACGCGCTCGACGCGGTCGGCAACACCACCAAGGCGGTCACCAAGGGCTATGCGATCGGCTCCGCCGGCCTTGGCGCGCTGGTGCTCTTCGCGGCCTATACCTCGGACCTGAACTTCTTCATCTCCGAGGCCAACAAGGCGGGCTCGACGGCCTTCCAATACTTCAAGGGTGTCACCGTCGATTTCTCGCTGTCCAACCCCTATGTCGTCGTCGGCCTCCTGCTCGGCGGCCTCATTCCCTTCCTCTTCGGTGGCATGGGCATGACGGCGGTCGGGCGCGCGGCGGGCTCCGTCGTCGAGGAAGTGCGCCGGCAGTTCAAGGAGAAGCCCGGCATCATGGAAGGCACGGACCGGCCCGATTACGGCCGCGCCGTCGACATGCTGACCCGCGCCGCGATCAAGGAAATGGTCGTGCCTTCGCTCCTGCCGGTGCTGGCGCCGATCGTCACCTATTTCGTGATCTACTGGATCGCCGGCAAGAACAACGCCTTCGCGGCCGTCGGCGCCATGCTGATGGGCGTGATCGTCACCGGCATCTTCGTCGCGATCTCGATGACCTCGGGCGGCGGCGCCTGGGACAACGCCAAGAAGAGCTTCGAGGACGGCTTCGTCGACAAGGACGGCGTGCGCCATCTCAAGGGCTCCGAAGCCCACAAGGCCTCGGTGACCGGCGACACCGTCGGCGACCCCTACAAGGACACGGCGGGCCCCGCCGTGAACCCGGCGATCAAGATCACCAACATCATCGCGCTGCTGCTGCTGGCAATCCTGGCACATTCCTGAGCGCAGGCATCGACGATGCAATCCGGACCCGCGGCGAAAGCCGCGGGTCTTTTCGTTGGGCGCAACGTGACTCCGATCGACAGCTCTAGAGCGTCCCGATCCATCTCCGAAACACGGCGTCATCCCGGGCTTGCCCCGGGATCCATCGGAGGGCTCCGGAACTCTTCGATGGACCCCGGATCGGCGCCGCTTCGCGGCTTGTCCGGGATGACGACGCGGTTCCGCCAGAAAACAGAAAGCTCCGACGAGGGTAGAAAGCCTTTGAAGCCAATAATTTATGGCTTTCGCTTGAATCAAGTCGGCAAGCTCTTGAATCAAGCTTCGAAGCTACGGCCGGCTCCGTAGCGTTCCCGCATGCTTCGGTGCCGCCCGGCTGGCATGGTCCCGCCAACACCCGGGAGGAACCATGTCCACGCAAACGCTCGATCAACCCGCCGCCGCGCCGAACCGCGCCGTGGAACTTGCCCTGCTGCTCGTGCTGGCGGGGCTCTGGGGCGGCTCCTACACCTTCATCAAGCTCGGCGTGGAGACGATCCCGCCGCTGACCCTGATCACCGCCCGGACGCTGATCGCAGGCCTCGTCCTGCTCGTCGTCATTCGCTGGCGCGGCCTCGCTCTGCCGCGCGATCTTGCGACATGGCGCTTGTTCCTCGTGCAGGCCTGCCTCAACAGCGTCGTGCCCTTCACGCTGATCGCCTGGGCGGAGCGCAGCGTCGATGCGGGGCTGGCGACGATCCTGAGTTCGACCAGCCCGATCTTCGTCGTCCTGCTCTCCTGCCTCTCGGCCTCGGCCGAGCGCCTGCCGGCTCTGCGCCTCGCGGGCATTGCGGCCGGCCTTGCCGGCACCGTGCTCATCGTCGGTGCGCAGGCGATGTCTGGCTTCGGCGAGCAGCTCTGGGCCCAGCTTGCCTTGGTCGCAGCCAGCCTCTGCTATGGCGGCGCCGCGTTGTTCGGGCGCAGCTTCAAGGGGCTCGATCCGATCATGCCGGCAGCCGGATCGCTGCTCTGCGGCGCGCTCGTCCTGCTGCCGCTCAGCCTCCTGCTGGATCGCCCCTGGACGCTGTCGCCCTCGACGCAATCGATCCAGGCGCTGATCGCGCTCTCGCTGGTCTCCACCGCCCTGGCCTTCGTGATCTATTTCCGCTTGATCGCGCGGCTGGGCTCGGTCGCGACGACGTCGGTCGCCTATCTGCGGGTGCCGGCGGGCGTGCTGATCGGCATGGTCTTCCTGGGGGAGACGCTGGCGCCGACGGCCTGGGCCGGGCTCGTCCTCGTCATCGGCGGTGTTCTGGCGATGACGCTGCCGCTGCGCCGCCGCGCGACGACCTGATACGACGCTGCCTGAAAGCAAAAAGCCCGCGGCCGGTGCCGCGGGCTTTTCTGATTGAGCGATCGCGCCGCGCTTACGCGCCGAGCGGGTTGAACTTGGTGACGCCCTTGAACAGGTTGCGCAGGAAGCTCTGCTCCTCGCCGCCCGTGGGAGTGGTGCGGCTGATGAAGTCGAAGATCACGCCGTCCTGCAGGCCGTAATGGGCGATGCGCTCGACCTTGAAGCTCTTGTTGAAATAGATCACCAGCACCTGCTGGTCGATGATCTGCGGGTCCTGGAACTGGAACCGGCGGCGCATCGTCTGGCTGATATAGTAGAAGGTACGATTGCCGACCGTCGAGGTCGTCGAGGGCGTGCCGAGCGTCGTCAGCACTGCCTGCACGTCCATGCCGACCTTGATCTGCGCGATCAGCGCCTCGTCCATCACGAAGCCGCGCTTGAACACCTCGTTGATGCCCGACGAGGTCGGCAGCACGAAGCCGCCTGCATCGGGGCCGCAGCCGGCGAGCGCAAGGGAGGTGGTCGCGAGGGCTCCGAGCAGAGCCGTGCGGCGGGTGATCTGGGTCATGCGGGCACGATCCGAAAGGCGAGCACGGCTCGGGACGATCCCAAGCCGCTTGTCAAAAGGGTAAGGGTTGGCGTAACGCCCGAGGATGGCTTTGGCAAGGCAAGGACGCCCAGGGCAAGAGCGGGCGGGAGCAAACAGGTGATTTTCGGGTTGTTCGGCAAGCGCGCCAATCGGCGCTCCCCTGTGGACACGCTGTTCGCGCGGGTCGCCGAGACCTCGCGCCTGCCGGCTCTCTATATCGAGGGCGGGATTCCGGACAGCTTCGAGGGGCGCTTCGAATCGCTGACCCTGCACGTTTTTCTCGTGCTGCGCCGCTTGCGCGAATTGCCGCCGCCGGCCGCCGATCTGGCGCAGGACTTCGTCGATGCCTGTTTCGCCTATCTCGAACTCGGCTTCCGCAATGGCGGCATCAGCGACATCGCCGTGCCCAAGAAGATGAAGAAGATCGGCCAGATGTTCTATGGCCGCGTGCAGGCCTATGAGGCGGCGTTTGCAGATTCCGGCCCCGGGGCCTTGATCGAGGCGCTGGGCCGCAATGCCTGCGCGCCGGAGGCGGCGCCGGGGCTTGCTGCCTATGTGCGTGCTGCCCAGGAGAGGCTGGCTACAGTCGATCTCGACGGCATCATGAACCGGGACGATCTGTTCCCGGCCTTCTCGATCCCGGAGGTCGCTCATGACGCATGATCATCTGCCGGCTGCGCCGCTCAGGCACCCGATCCGCGTCGAGGCGATCCGCCCGCGCGGCGGCGACGTCGTGGTCCGGGCCGAGGCTGAGCAGCTGCCCGCCATCGCCGCGCAGCTCGGGCTCGTCTCCATCGAGTCGCTGGAGGCGCGCTACACGCTTTCGCGCAATGGCGAGCGTGTGAAGCTCGACGGCCGCATCGCCGCCCGCCTGCACCAGGCCTGCGTGGTGACGCTCGAGCCGTTCCCGGTACAGCTCGACGTGCCGGTGCAGCTCGATTTCGCCCCCGAGGAGGAGGTTGCAGCCTTCGCGCGCCGCAACGAGCGCGACGATGCCGAGATCGACATCGAGGTGCTGCTGAACGAAGAAGACCCGCCCGAGCCGATCGTCGACGGCGTGATCGACCTGGGCGGCATCACGTTGGAATTCCTCGCGCTGGCGCTCGATCCCTATCCGCGCAAGCCCGGAGCCAGCTTCGAGTCATCTGCGGGTGACACTGGCGCGGAATCGCCTTTCGCGGCGCTTGCAAAGTTGAAACGCGGTGACTGAAGCGCTCTCCGGCCCTTGCGCTGCTTGCGGCATTGGCCCAAGTCGCTATTGTCCGGCCGGCACTGAGCCGTCCCGGATCGAAGGTCGGCCATTTCCGGGACACGCCAGAATTCCATGACAAGACCGGTTACAATCGCGCTCGATGCGATGGGCGGGGATCACGGCCCTTCCGTCGTCATCCCCGGCGCCGCCCTGATGCTTGAGCGCCGCCCGGACTGCCGCTTCGTCATCTTCGGAGACGAGAAGCAGGTGTTGCCGCTGATCGACCAGCATCCGAAGCTCAAGGCGGTCACGACCTTCCATCACACCGAGGTCTCGGTGAAGATGGACGACAAGCCGAGCCAGGCGCTGCGCTATGGCCGCTACAAGTCCTCGATGTGGCGCGCGATCGATGCGACCAAGACAGGGGAGGCCGATGTCACGGTCTCCGCCGGCAATACCGGCGCGCTGATGGCGATGTCGAAATTCTGCCTGAAGTCGATGCCGCAGGTCGACCGGCCGGCGCTCGCCGGCCTGTGGCCGACAGCGCGCGGCGAGAGCATCGTGCTTGATCTCGGCGCCACCATCGGCGCGGATGCCCGCCATCTCGTCGATCTCGCGGTGATGGGCGCGGCGATGGCCCGCGTCGTGCTCGATCTCGACCGCCCGACCGTCGGCCTGCTCAATGTCGGCGTCGAGGAGATCAAGGGCGTCGAGGCGGTCAAGGAAGCCGGGCGTATCCTGCGCGAGAGCGACCTGCCGCATCTCGCCTATCATGGCTTCGTCGAGGGCGACGATCTCGGCAAGGGCACGGTCGACGTCGTCGTTACCGAGGGCTTCACCGGTAACATCGCGCTCAAGACCGCCGAAGGCACCGCCAAACAGATCGCCGAATATCTGCGCGCTGCGATGGGCCGTTCGGTGATGTCGAAAATCGGCTACCTTTTCGCCCGCGGCGCCTTCGCGGCGCTGAAGGACAAGCTCGATCCGCGCAAGTCGAACGGCGGCGTCTTCCTCGGTCTGGAGGGCATCGTCGTCAAGAGTCATGGCGGCACGGATGCGATCGGCTTCGCCAGCGCCGCCGAACTGGGTTATGAAATGGCACGCGAGGACCTGATGGCGAAGGTCCGCGAAATGGTCGCAGCGAGCACGCGCCCGGAACTGCCGGCCGCGCAGCCTGCCGAGACCGAGTAAGGAACAACCTCCTTTGTCCATCCTGCGCTCTCAAGTCGTCGGCTGCGGCTCCTATCTGCCCGCGCGCATCGTCACCAATGCCGAGCTGGCGGCGCGCGTCGACACCAGCGACGAGTGGATCGTCCAGCGCACCGGCATCCGCCAGCGCCATGTCGCGGCCGATGACGAGCCGACCTCCATCGTCGGCCTGAAGGCGGCGCAGGCGGCGATCGCTGACGCCGGCATCGACCCTAACGAGATCGACCTGATCATCGTCGCGACCGCGACGCCGGATCACACCTTTCCCGCCACCGCGACGCAGATCCAGGCGGCGCTCGGCATCACCGGCGGCGCGGCCTTCGACGTGCAGGCGGTCTGCTCCGGCTTCGTCTTCGCGCTGGCGACGGCCGACAAGTTCCTGACCACGGGCGGCGCCCGCGCCGCCCTGGTGATCGGCGCCGAGACCTTCTCGCGCATTCTCGACTGGGAGGACCGCGCCACCTGCGTGCTGTTCGGTGACGGCGCCGGCGCCGTCGTGCTGAAGGCCATGCCGGGCGAGGGGACGCTGGCCGATCGCGGCATCCTCACCACCCATATCCGCTCGGACGGCCGCTACAAGGACAAGCTCTATGTCGATGGCGGCGCCGGCTCGACCAAGACGGTCGGCTTCCTGCGCATGGAGGGCAAGGAGGTCTTCCGCCACGCCGTCACCAATCTCGCCGAGACGGTACGCCATACTTTCGAGCAGACCGGCCTGTCGGGCGCCGATATCGACTGGTTCGTGCCGCATCAGGCCAACCGCCGCATCATCGACGCGACGGCCGACAAGCTCGGCATCAGCCACGACAATGTCGTCGTCACGGTCGACCGTCATGGCAACACGTCGGCGGCGTCGATTCCGCTGGCTTTGGCCGAGGCGCACGCTGATGGCCGCATCAAGCGCGGCCAGCTTGTGCTGATCGAGGCGATGGGCGGCGGCTTCACCTGGGGCTCGGCCCTGATCCGCTGGTGACGTTGCGGTAGAGAATTCGCGAAAATTGTCATGAAACATCGTCATTTCGGGTCGAATCCGGCCTGAGCGGGCATATTGGCCCCGCTTGAGGATTGACCCGCGCGACGGGGGCGCCTAGCGTCCGCCGTCCGTAATGGCGAAAGGCCGGCTGTTTCAGCCGCTGCCTGCAATACGCCTTGGAGGATATGAATGGCGGGGCAAACGGTCACTCGCGCGGACCTGTGCGAGGCTGTCTACCAGAAGATCGGCTTGTCGCGGACGGAGTCGTCGAAGCTTGTCGAAGCGGTGCTCGACGAGATCTGCGACGCGGTCGCGCGCGGCGAGAATGTGAAGCTCTCTTCGTTCGGTTCTTTCGTCGTACGAGACAAAGGCGAGCGAATCGGGCGTAATCCGAAAACTGGCGTTGAGGTGCCGATCGAGCCGCGTCGCGTGATGGTGTTCAAACCCTCGAACGTGATGAAGGCCCGCATCAACGGGCAGACGGGTGAGGGTGAGACTGAGTGAGCCTGGAGTTCCACGCCGGCGATACCGAGGCCGAATTGGACACCAAGAGCCCTGATGCCTTCCGGACCATCAGCGAGGTCGCCGAAGACCTCGACATACCCCAGCACGTGCTGCGTTTCTGGGAGACGCGCTTCAACCAGATCAAGCCGCTGAAGCGCGGCGGCGGCCGCCGCTACTACCGGCCTGACGACGTCGCCCTGCTCAAGGGCATAAGGCGCCTGCTCTATGGCGAAGGCTATACGATCAAGGGCCTCCAGCGCATCCTGAAGGAACAGGGGCCGCGCCATGTCCAGGCGATCGGGCGCGGTGCGCCGATCGGCGCCATGGGCGGCGCAGCGCCGGCTGTCGCGCCAGGCGGCCCAGCCGCTATGCCGGGCGACATGGCCGAGGCCTCGCCGGAGCGGACGGCGCCTTACCGGCAGCCCGTGCCCGAAGGGCTCGACGACGTCTCCATCCTGACCGCGGTCATGAAGGAGCTCGGCGAATGCCGACGCATTCTCGAACAGGCCCTGCAGCCCGCGCCTGACGCGGCCTGACCGGATTTGCGGGTACGCCTGCGGCGTTTGCGCCGATGCAGGCGTTGCGCCGGTTGATCACCCGACTGCTGACCCTAGTTTCAAGGCCGGGGACGCGCTGACGGCGTCCCATCCGGCGCGGATCGTCGCGTCTCATTACTCGGGAGCGCCGACATGGCTTGGCTTTATCTGTTCGTCGCGGGCCTGTTCGAGGTCGGCTGGGCCATCGGCCTGAAATATACGCAAGGCTTCACGCGCCTCGTCCCGACGCTGTTCACCGGCGCGAGCATGATCGTCAGCCTTGGTCTGCTCGGGCTTGCCCTGAAGTCGCTGCCCGTCGGCACGGCCTATGCGGTCTGGACCGGCATCGGCACGATCGGCACGGCGATCCTCGGCATCGCCCTGCTCGGCGAGCCGGCAGGGGCGTTGCGGCTGGCCTGCATCGGCCTGATCGTTGCGGGCATCGTCGGGCTCAAGCTGGTTTCGGCCTGAACGCCTTGGGCGTCAGCTTCGGCGCCAGGATTCCGGCCAGTAGCCGCCGCGTTCCACCAGCACGATCAGGACGATGATTGCCAGCGTGACCACGAGGGTCATGAGCTTCGCATTCCAGGGCACGCCGCGGCCGATGAGCCAGATCAGGCTGAGGCCGACGATGAGGGGGATGACGATCTCCATGACCGGAGCCTAACCTGTGGAGTGGTTGGGCTGCAATCACCGGCTGGTCCGATGATCGCTGCTCAGGCGGAGGCTTTGGACGCAATCTCCGGCCCCTTGGCGCCCCTGATCGGCAGCCCGCCTTCCACCAGCGGCTTCAAGCGTCCGAGTTCGACCGCGAGGAAATCGAGGAAGAGCCTGACGCGGGGGGTGTGCCGCATGTCCGGATGGGTCAGCAGCCAGAGGTCGGCGGCCAGATCAGGGTCCGGCTCCCCCAGGCGCCGCAGGGCCGGGCGCGTATCCCCGATGAAGCAGGGCAGGAAGCCGACGCCGATCCCGGCCTCGACCGCCTCGGCGAGGCCGAGCACGGTGTTGAGCCGGTAGACGACGCGCTCCGGCGCGACATGGCGGGCGAGATAGCGTACCGCGCTCAGCATGGTGAACTGGTCGCCGAGCGAGACCCAGCTGCGCTCCCACAGGCTTTCGCGGGAGGGCGTCTCCGCATCGGGGAAATCGGCAGCGCGGCCATAGAGCGCCCAGGCGATCCGGGCCGGCTTGCGGCCGATCAGCGTTTCCGGCGGGTTGTCGGTGGCGCGGATCGCGACATCGGCGTCGCGCTTCGAGAGATTGGCGGCCTGGTTGCCGATCAGGATATCCAGCCGGATATCTGGGCATTGCCCGAGGAAACGGGCGAAGAGCGGCGTCAGCAGGTCGACCAGCAGGGAGTCGTTGGTGGCGACGCGCAATTCGCCGGCGGGCTTGATCTCCTGTCCGGCGAGCTTGCGGGCGAAGGCGGTGATGTCGTCGTCGACGCGGGCCGCGAGCTGGATCATCTCCTCGCCGGCCGGCGTCGCGACATAGCCGCTGCGATGGCGTTCGAACAGGCGGGTGCCGAGTGCCTCCTCGATCTGGCCGAGGCGGCGGAATACCGTCGAGTGGTTGACGCCGAGCGCTGCCGCGGCTGCCGGCAGCGCCCGTTTGTCGGCGATCGCCTTGATCAGGCGGAAATCGTCCCAGGCCAGGGGCTTCGCGGCTTGATTCATCCGCTCACTCTCGGCCAAGGCGCGAGCCCCTTCAAGGCGGGTTCGCGTCACGCCAGGGCCGGCTTGGCGGCGGCCGGGGCGCGCGAGCCGGTGACGGCAAGTGCGCCGTCGCCGATCAGCACATGCGCCAGCGCGGTCAGGGCAAGGAAGGCGGGATATTCCCAGCCGCCATTCGGAGCGTTGAAGACCCAGCCATTGCCGGCGTGGACGGAGAGCGCGCCGAGCAGGATCGGGATCAGCGCCAGCGAAACATAGCGACCATGGAAGCCGACGAGGATGGCGATGCCGCCGATGAGCTCGGCCAGCATGATCGGCCAGGCGAGGAAGCCGGGCAGGCCGACCTGACCGAGGAAACCGGTGAAGCCGGCCGGCGTGAAGATGACGAGCTTGAGATAGGCGTGGGCGATGAACATCAGGCCGAGCGCGACGCGCAGGCCAAGGGCGCCATAAGGGGCGAGGCGATTGTCGATCATGGGAAGTCTCCTGAAACGGGACCGGTTGGTCTCGGGGCAGAAGATCGGGCAGCCTGATCCGCAAATCAAATTGTCAATTGGCGATCATGAGATTGCATTTGTGCAATGAATTGCTTCTGGCGTTCGGCCGCCTTCATGCCGATCTTCCGGCCAACGGAGCGGATGCCCCGCTCATCGTGATCAGAACAACGGAGGACCCAAACCATGCAGATCAACGGCCTTCACCACGTCACCGCCATCTCCGGCCCGGCGCGCCGCAATCTCGACTTCTACAGCCGCGTGCTCGGCCTGCGCCTCGTCAAGAAGACGGTCAATTTCGACGATCCCGGCACCTATCACCTCTATTTCGGCGATGCCGATGCCGCGCCCGGCTCGATCCTGACCTTCTTCCCGTGGGAGCATGCCGCTCCCGGCCGCCTCGGCATCGGTGAGACGCAGGAGACGGTCTTCCGGGTTCCGGAAGGCTCGATCGGCTTCTGGGCTCATCGCTTCGTCGAGCAGGGCGTGCCGCATGAGGTGCCGGTCAAGCGCTTCGGCGAGACCGTGCTGAGCTTCCGCGATCCCGACGGCATGAGGCTCGCCCTCGTCGGCCTGCCGGGTGTCGAGAAGGAGCCCGCCTGGGCTGACGGTGGCATCGCTGCCGAGCATGCGCTGCGCGGTTTCCACAGCGTCAGCCTGCTGCTGGCCGATGCCGCGCCGACAGGGGCCATCCTCGACGACGTCTTCGGCTTCACGGAGACCGGCCGCGAGGACACGCTGATCCGCTACGCCGCAAAGGGCACAGCGATCGGTGGCGTCATCGACCTGCGCGTCGCCGGCGGCTTCCTGCCGGCCCGGCAGGGCGCGGGCTCGGTCCACCATATCGCCTTCCGGGCGGCCGATGACGCCGCGCAGGAGGAGATGGTGCGCCGCCTCGTCCAGAACCATGGCATCAGCCCCACGGAACAGCGCGACCGGAACTATTTCCGCTCGGTCTATTTCCGTGAGCCCGGCCATGTCCTGTTCGAGATCGCGACCGACATCCCCGGTTTCGCGGTCGACGAGCCGGCGGCCGAGCTGGGCCGTTCGCTGAAGCTGCCGCCGCAGTACGAGGCACATCGCAAGGAGATCGAGGCGGTCCTGCCCGCTCTCGGCTGACGAAACCCGCCGCCCGCCGCCCTGGCGGGCGGCGAAGCAACAAGACGACGCCCTGCCTGCTTGTCGCAAGGGGCAGGGCGGCTCCGCTTGATGAAGGGAGACGACCATGACCGACACGACCGTCGATACCGATTTCATCCATGTCTTCGAGCTGGGCCACAATCCCGCGCGCCGGCCGTTGCTGCTCCTGCACGGGACCGGCGGCGACGAGCGCGACCTGCTCTCGCTCGGCCGCACCGTCGCGCCGGGGGCAAGCCTGCTCTCGCCGCGCGGCAAGGTTCTGGAAGGCGCGGCGCCGCGCTTCTTCCGTCGCCTTGCCGAAGGCGTCTTCGATGAAGCCGATCTCAAGCGGCGCACCGACGAGCTGGCGGATTTCGTGCTGTGGGCGCGGGAACGTTACGGTCTGCCGGCGCCGATCGCGCTCGGATTCTCCAACGGCGCCAATATCGCGGCGGCGCTGCTACAGCAGCGGCCGGAGATCCTGGCTGGTGCCGCGTTGCTGCGTGCGATGGTTCCCTTCGCGGAAGTGTCAGAAGGCGATCTCTCGGGCAAGCCTGTGCTGATCCTGTCGGGCGCGCTCGATCCGATCGTGCCGAAGAGCAATGCCGAGGCACTTGCCTGCCGGCTCTCTGGTAGTGGTGCGGCTGTCGAGCACCGCGTTCTGCCGGCAGGCCACGGCCTCGGGCAGGCGGATATCGGCCTGCTCAGCGACTGGCTGGCACGCAACTGACCCGATAGGCGGCGTCGTGGAGAGTACCCCGCGACGCCGCTTTCGGCGGCGCTGCTGCTTCTAGTCGATCAGAGGCATCAGAATGGCCATGGTGATGGCCAGAACCACCAGCACGCGCAGCATAACGGCGCGCTGGCTTGAAATCGGAACATCCAACGAACGCGACACGGCACGCATCCTCGACCTCCCAATCGACGCTACGTCAGGGGATCGTGAGACGGGACGGCCCGTCTGGCAAGCCGGCCGGCGATGCTAAAGGGTGGACAACTCCGCCTGTCGTGAAAGATGCGTGTGGGTGATCGCGACAAGGCGGCGGGAAATGCCGCGCTACGCCTCGGCCAGCGCGCTGCCGACTGGGTCCGCGACGATGACGCGGCGCGCCTTGCAGGCCTGCTCGGCCATCAGCGCCATGTCGATCCGGCGGCGATAATCCGCCCAGGAGCCGAGGCTCAATCCGCAATTGGCACAGGAAACGACGCTCGCATCGCTGAGCGCGTGCGGAACCGATACGCCCGGCGAGCCGCAATCCTCACAATGGAACCCGTCTTGTCTCAACGCGATACCGCCCGTGTTCGTCGATGACGTTACGGCAATTCGCGTGCCGCGGTGGCATCAAGGGCCATCGCACATGACTATCGGCTGAACGTGCGGTTCAGGATCGAAAAAGCGGAGCGTCTACTCGACGGCGACGGCCTGTTCGCGATGTTCGCTCTGCTGGTCCCGGTCGGTTTCGTAGCCGGTCGCGGTCACGAGGCGCAGCATCGGCCGGCCGGCACGCTGGGCCGAAAGCTGGTCCTTGCGGCTGGCTGCCGCACGTCGAATCTGGGCCCGTCGCGCGATGAGCGACATCTGCTGCTTATGCTTCATGATCGATCTACCTGACGCCGCAGGATCATCATCCCCTCAAGACCGCCGTTCGCGCACCCCCCATTTGGGGGAGGCGACAGCTTCCGATCGTGGATTGGGCCGCCTGTCGGATCGTTTCGGTGGATTGTGCAAGATCGTGTCGAAGCGCATTGCATCTGCGCCGCCCCGCCACTATAAGCCGAGCCGTCGGAGCGTAGCGCAGCCCGGTTAGCGCACTTGTCTGGGGGACAAGGGGTCGGAGGTTCGAATCCTCTCGCTCCGACCATAAATCCTTTAAAATCAATCGGTTGAAACGTGCTCGGTGTTCGTGCCGATGCGCTCGATATCGCCTTTCAGCTGATCGTCGAGGCCGCGGCCGGATTCGGCGCCGATCCTGGTTCCCGCATGGTCGCCCGAGGGGTGATTCCGGTTTGAACAAGGCTGCCGCTGCCATTAACCATGATTATGCTTGTCGCTGCGGCCGGGCGAGCCATGTCGCCACGGGTCGCCATCCGGCCGTGCTCGTGTCGATGCTGAAGCGGGCCTACCTGGCCTTCAATGTCCTGGCGGCGAACTCAGATGCGACAACCAAAAGATGGCTCATCGTGGCTGCGTCCTGCCGAGTGCGCGACGATCTATGTTGTCGTCCGCAAGGGCAGGGGCTGAGCGGGCGCGTTTGCCGCTTCGCTTTCCGGCGGCAGCGCCGCGAGCCCCCAGACGAGGCCCATCAGCAGGTAGAGATGGCGCCAGTGATCGGTGTCGATCTGGAAGCCCTGCAGGATGGTGACGAAGAGCACCGACCAGATGGCGATCGCATGCAGCTGGGTCGCTCCCCGCCGGAAGACCAGCCGCCAGCCGACATAGCAGGTTGCGACCGTGAGGCCGAGCCAGGCCAGCCCGCCGAGCCAGCCATAGGACGCGAAGGCATTGATGTAGACGTTGTGCGGATCGGCCTGGTTGAAATGCCAGCGGAAACGCAGCGGCCCTAGGCCGTTCGGAGCCTCCAGCAGCATCGGAATGGCGCGCCACTGGTTGCCGAAGCGGCCGGTGACGCCCCCGTCATAGTCCTGCACCAGGCTGGCGCGAAGCTCGAAGATGGCGCGAACCTCCTCGAAGGACAGCGCGACCAGTAGCGCGGCGGTCACGGCCAAGAGCGCGATGACGGACATCGCGACGATGCGCGCCCGTGCGGCGGCGTTCGGTGCCGTCAGGAAGGTGAGGGCGGTCATCAGGACCGTCGCGACGGCGAGAACGCCCCAGGCGCCGCGCGAGAAGGCGAAGAACACGGCGGCGAGCGGGATGCTGATCGTCACGAGCCCGCGTACGATCCCGGTCTGCCCCGTCATGACCCGTTGCAGCACATAGACGATCGGCAAGGCGAGATAGGAGCCCAGGACGTTGGGATCCTTGAAGGTGCCCGAGGCGCGGCCGTAGAGCGTGAAGATCTCGCCGAGCCCGGCGATATCGAAATAGCCGAGAAGGGCCGCGATCCCGGAGACCCAGGCGGCGAACAGATAGCCCCGGCGCAATGTCTCGAGCCGTGCGGCAGCGTCCTGTGACATGATGCCGGCGAGGAAGACCGCCGTGATCATCAGATAGACCGAGACGGCGGTGAAACGCACCGAGGCGCTCTCGTCCATCCAGGGAATCAGCGAGAAGATGCCGCCGATATTGTAGCCGAGCAGCAGCAGCGCGAATGGGAGCAGCTTTTGCGAGAAGCGGATGCCCGTCAGCGCGAAGACGAACAGCACCAGCAGGAAGACGAACTCGTAGGGCGAGGGCTCGATCAGGGCGATGCCGCTCGAGACGGCGAGCAGCCACAGCGTGCCGCGCTTGATCGCGTCATAGGAGACGATCAAGCGCTCGTTGCGCGGCGGATGTTGCGCCAGCGCGCTCAATAGGCGTTCTCGTTCTTGGTCAGCAGCGAGAACGGCGTCTTGGCGAGGATGTAGAGGTCGAGCAGCACCGACCAGTTCTCGATATAGTAGAGATCGTGCTCGACGCGGCGCTGAATCTTCTCGTCGGTGTCGGTCTCGCCGCGCCAGCCGTTGATCTGGGCCCAGCCGGTGATGCCGGGCTTGACCTTGTGGCGCGCGAAATAGCCGTCCACGACCTGCTCATAGGCGCGGTTCGAGGCCTTGGCATGGATCGCATGCGGCCGCGGGCCGACCAGCGAGAGATCGCCCTTGAACACGACGTTGATCAGTTGCGGCAACTCGTCGATCGAGGTCTTGCGGATGAAGCGGCCGACGCGGGTCACGCGCGGATCGTCCTTGGTGACCTGCTTGGCGGCGTTATGGTCGGCCATGTCGTGGCGCAGCGAGCGGAACTTGAAGACGTCGACGGTCTCGTTGTTGAAGCCGTAGCGCTTCTGGCGGAAGAAGACCGGCCCCTTCGAGTCGAGCTTGATCGCGATCGCGGTCGCCAGCATCACCGGCGAGAGCGCGATCAGCGCAAGCGTGCCGACGACCTTGTCGAAAGCCCATTTCACGACGATGTCCCAGTCGGCGATCGGCCGGTCGAAGACGTCGAGCACCGGGACGGCGCCGAAATAGGAATAGGCGCGCGGGCGCAGGCGCAGCTTCGACAGATGGGCCGAGAGGCGGATGTCGATCGGCAGCACCCAGAGCTTGCGCAGCATCGTCAGGAGCCGCGCCTCGGCCGAGATCGGCAAGGTGAAGATCACGAGGTCGAGCTTGGTGCGGCGCGCGAACTCGACGAGATCGTCGATCGTGCCGAGCTTGGGGTAGCCTGCGACGAGGTCGGGCGAGCGCTCGTCGTTGCGGTCGTCGAAGACGCCGCAGATGCGCAAGCCTGTATCCTTCTGGCTTTCCAGAGCGCGGATCAGGGCTTCGCCCGCTTCGCCGCCGCCGACGATGGCGGTACGCCGCTCCAGCCGGCCGGTGCGCGTGAGATGGCGTACGCCGACCATCATCACCACGCGGCCTGCGATCAGGGCGCCGGCGCCGGCGAAATAGAAGCCGACCAGCCAGACGCGCGAGACCTGATCGCCGATCTTGAGGAAGAAGAAGGCCGCGAGCGCGACCAGGAACAGCATGGTCCAGCCGGTGATCAGCCTGACCACGCTGCCGATGACATGGCGCAGCGCGCCGATCGGGTAGAGCTGCAGCGCCTGGAACAGGGCGAGCGAGCCAAGCGCCAGCGCGCCGACGGTCACCTGATAGGGCAACGTGTACTCGACCTTGCCGGCGGCATAGAGCCAGTAGATCAGGCCGCCCGTCGCGAGCACGGCGATCAGGTCGAGCAGCCGTGCGGCGCCTTCGATCATCACCGGAGAGAGGGTGGGCTTGACCGGGATCGCCGCAATGCGCTCGGCCAGCGGATGGAAGCGCCGCGTCTGCCCCTTCTCGGTGCCGCCGAACATCGTCGACGAGGCCGAGGCGGCCGCATCCGCCTTCATCATATCGCGGACGTCGAAAGTCCCCATGACTCTACACCCTCAACTCGGAGCGCCGCGCCGGGGTGCAGCGATCCCGGTTCGGCTGTACCCGAAATTGCTCACGGAACGTTTAACCCGACCGCTCGCTGTTTCCGGGGATTCGTAAAGCTCCGGGGCGGTCCCGCGGCCTCTCCGGGGCGTCTTTGGGATGATGCCGAAACGCGATGGCGAAAAAGTGGATTTTGTCTTGGCCGGCCAGTGATTTGACAACGATCCGAAGCCGGCGAAAAAGTCGTCGTTTCCCGCAAGTGATTGTTATTGCAAGTGATCGCGAGTTGACACTTCGCTATCGGATGGGCATATTGGCTATCGATGAGTGTCTGAGAAGCACATATTGCTCGTGAATGAGCGCTGCGCCCGAACAGGTGTTTTACCTATGGCGCCGGCTGCTGGAGAAAGTCTCCGGCCCAGTCTTCTTTTCGGATCTGTCGATTTTAAACTCTAACGATTGCTTGGCTGTCCCTGCGTCGCACCCGTGACGTCCAGCGCCGGCTTCGCCCGTGTGCAACATGTCTTTTCATTGGTTGGTTCTGCTCGCGGCCATCGCCGTCGAGATCGTCGCGACGACCGCGCTGAAGTCGGCTGTCTCCACCTCATGGCTCGCCGGCACCTTGCCGCTGCTCCTGATCGGCCTGTCTTTCATCCTGCTCAGCATCGCGCTGCGCGTCATTCCCATGGCGGTCGCCTATGCCGTCTGGGAAGGTCTCGGCATCGTCGGCATCGCGCTGATCGGCCATGTGCTCTTCGGTGAGCACCTGACCGCCGCGCGCGCGGCCGGTCTTGCCGCGATCCTCGCCGGCATCCTGCTGATCGAGAACGGAGTGGGGCACGAGCGCAGCGAGGATCACGGGAGGCTCGTGTGACCACCTCCTTCGTGCAGGCTGCGCCGTTCCTCTGGCTCCTGCTCGCCGTCGCGCTCGAAATCGGCGGCACCTATTTGCTCAAGCTCTCGGACGGCATGACTCGCCGCGCGATGGGCGCCGGCGGCATCGTCCTCGTCATGGGCGCCTTCGCGGCGCTGGCGAAGGCCATCGAGGGCATGGATCTTTCGGTCGCCTATGCCGTCTGGGGCGGGGCAGGCCTCGTGATCACGGCCATCATCGGCGCGCTGGTCTTCGGCCAGCGCATCAGGCCGGTGGGCTGGATCGGAATCCTGCTGGTGGTCTGCGGCGTCGTCGCGCTGAAGATGGTCTGAAGCGCGGGCTTCAGGCGATGCCGCGTGCCTTCAACGCATCGCGATAGCCGGCGATGACGCCGTCGATCATATCGTCCAGGCGGAAATTCTGCCGGACATGGCTGGCGAGATCGGTCGCCTGAGCAAGGCGCTCCGCGGCCGGCGTCTCGATCATGGCCTTGATCGCTTCGGCGAGGATCGTGGCGTCGTTGGCGGGGATCAGGCGCTGGCGATGGCCGGGGCCATAAATCTCGCCGATGCCGCCGACGTCGGTCGAGATCAGCGGCTGCGCCGCCGCGGCCGCCTCCAGGATGACATAGGGCAACGACTCCGCCCGCGACGGGATCACCATGGCCCGTGCGCGGGCCAAGGCCTTGCGGATCGGCGCCGGCGGCTCGAACACGCATTGGTCGGCGATGCCGCGCTCGCGCGTCATCTGCTTCAATTCGTCTTCGTCGGGACCGGAGCCGACGATCAGGATGCGCGGCGTCAGCTTGTCGCGTCGGCGCAGCAGCGCCAGCGCATCGATCAGCGTGTCGACGCCCTTGGCCGAGCGCAGCTCGCCCAGATAGAGCAGGTCGAATTCCGCAGCGCTGTGATCGATCGGCTCGAATTCCGCATCGGAGACGCCGTTGAGCACGATGCGATGATCCGTGCGCGGCAGATGCCCGACATGGGCCTCGAAACGGCCGGCGATGAAGCGGCTTTCGAACAGGAACATGTCGGTCGCGCCTTCGAGTAGGCGCTCGACCGTCATATAGACCTTATGTTCCGTGCCGCCCGGCTTGTAGTTGAAGCTGCCGCCATGGGGCGTGTAGGCGGTGACATAGCGTCGGCCGGGCGAGAACAGGGCCGGGATGCGGCCATAGACCCCGCCTTTCGAGCCGTGGCAATGCACGACATCGGGCGCGAGGCGCCGCCGCAGCGCGATCTCTGACAGCTGTGCCTTGAAATCGGTGATGCTCGGATAGCGTGACATCGGCACGCGCGTGACGCCCAGCGTCAATTGCGCCGCGAGCTCGGCGAAGACGGTGTCGGCACGCGCCCCGCCCGTGCTGGAATCGCAGAAGATGCCGACATCGTGCCCGCGCTCGACCTGGCCGCGCGCGACGTCGAGCACATGCCGGAACAGCCCGCCGAGCGGCGCGCGGAAGACATGCAGGATTTTCAGGGGGCGCGAGGCGAGACGATCCGTCATGAGCGCGGTGCGATCTCAGAACCAGCGTTCCTTGATGACGATGGTGTCGCCGGGCTGGACCGGATAGGTGATCGGCACGGTCACGGTCACGGTCTGCCCTTCGATCTGGCGCGTCACTTCGGCGGAGGAGCGCTGGCCGCGCGGGGTGAAGCCGCCGGCGATGGCGACGGCCGTCTGTACGGTCATGCCGTTCACGAAGGGGAACTGGCCGGAATTGGTGACTTCGCCGAGCACGAAGAACGGCCGGTAGGTATCGATCTCGACCGAAACCTTCGGCTCGCGGAGATAGCCGCCGCGCAGCTTGGCCTCGATCGCCTGGGCGAGCTGCTGCGTCGTGCGTCCCTGCGCCTCTATCGAGCCTATCAGGGGCATGGCGATGCGCCCCGCGCCATCGACGGCGTAGATATTCGAGAGATTGTCCTGGCCGAAGACGATGACGCGCAGCCGGTCGCCGCTGGCGAGCCTGTAGGGCCCGGCCGGCTCGGCGAGCGCATAGTCCGGCGCCGGATGGCGGGGCGCGCAGGCGCCCGCCATCATGGCGGCGGCCAAGGCGAGAGAGGCGAGGCGTCGACTCATCACTGGCTTACCCGTGCAGAACTCGCCTGATCTTTAGGTCGGATATGGTTAACAAAGGCTTCCCGGGGCGCTGTTTTGCGTGCCTTGCCAGGCAGGGCGGTGACTTCGCGCGTGCAATGGCTGGCTGCCGCGGTCGCTTTCCCTTGTTGGTCGGCTCGCGCACGCGCTGGAGGGAAATACGCTGCCGACTGCTAGGCTGTGGGGGTAGCAGCAGTCGGCAGCGGCCCGATCATGGCGACACGTTTGATCGGACGAATCGAATCTCGACGGTCTGGTTGAAGGGCGGATGAAGCCGCGGCTTCGTGAGGGTGTAACGACTCGTTAACCATCCTTGCCGCGCCTCCGGTCTCGCGCAGCCAAGGCATTGGTGACAAAGGTGGGGAGGCTCGGGAAATCGTTTACGAACGAACGCGCTCGCGGCCGATAAATCGCTCCGCGGCGCCTCGGTCATGCGGTGCCGGGCGGAGCGTTGGGCCGGCCTTGCGATGCCGGAAGTTCGTCGGTCGCGATTCGCCCGGCCGGCCCCGTCGGTCGGCATGCACGATTGGCGAAAGGGTGGGGCGCGCGCCGTTCGTGCCGCTTCGACGTCGGCATTTACTCGGCACTAACCTTAAGGAGTGTTCAATGTCGCCCGCGTCCCTCCGAGGGACGACAGTTTTGCGTTGATAGGTGGGCCCATGACCGCTCAAGCTGGGATTGATGCGCGCGGCGCCGGCGAAGGCCGAGGCGACATGCTCGATCTCTCCGCCCTCTGGGCGGCGATCAAGCGCCGCAAGCTCTGGATCATCGGGCCGACGCTCGTCGCGCTGGGCCTCTCCTTCGTCGCCGTGAATGTCGTGACGCCGCGCTATACCGGCGAGGCGCGGCTGCTGCTCGAAAGCCGCGGCGGCTTCTTCGCGCTGCCGGGCCAGTCGGCGGGCGATAGCAGCCAGATCGATACCGAGGCCGTGCAGAGCCAGGTTCAGGTCATCATGTCCCGCGATCTGGCGCGCGAGGCGGTGAAGCGGATCGGCCTCGTCGGCAATGCCGAATTCGACTCGGGTGTCGGCGCGCTCGGTGCCGTGCGCAAGCTCGCGGTCATGATCGGGCTCGGCGGCCATCCGGCCGACCGGTCGCCGGAAGAACGCGTCCTCGAGAAGTATTTTGACCGTTTGCTGGTCTATCCGGTCGCTCGCTCGCGCATCGTCTCCATCGAGTTCACCTCGCGCGATCCCGCGCTTGCCGCCAAGGCGGCGAACACCATCGCCGAGACCTATCTGGAGTTCCAGGAGCAGGCGAAGCAGGAAAACGCCCGCAGCGCGTCGAACTGGCTTTCGACCACGATCGAGCCTCTGCGCAAGCGCGTCGCCGAGGCCGAGGCCAAGGTCGAGGATTTCCGCTCGAAGAACGGCCTCTTCGCCGGCCCGAACAACACCACCATCACCTCGCAGCAGCTCACCGACCTGTCGGCTCAGCTCTCCGCGGCCCGCAGCCAGCAGGCCGAGTCGCAGGCCAAGGCCGGCCTGATCCGCGACGCGATCAAGCAGGGCCGCACCTTCGAGATTCCGGACGTCGCCAATAACGACCTCGTCCGCCGGCTGATCGAGCAGCGCGTCAATCTGCGCGCCCAGATCGCCGCGGAATCGCGCAGCCTCCTGCCCGAGCACCCCCGGATCAAGGAGTTGAACGCCCAGCTGCTCGACCTCGAAGGCCAGCTCCGCGCCGCCGCCGAGCGCACCGTGCGTACGCTGGAGAACGAGGCCAAGATCGCCGGCCAGCGCGTCGAAAGCTTCCAGGCCGCGCTCGACGGGCAGAAGAAGAACGTCTCCAGCGCCAATGACAGCGAAGTGCAGCTGCGCGCCCTCGAGCGCGAGGCCCGCACGATGCGCGAGCAGCTGGAGCAGTACATGCAGCGCTATCGCGAGGCGGTCGCGCGCGACACCATGAATGCCACGCCGGCCGATGCGCGCATCATCTCGCGCGCCGTCGAGCCGACGGAGCCGTCCTTCCCGAAGAAGGTGCCGGTCGTGCTGGTCGCGACGCTTGCGACCTTCCTGATCGCGCTGGCGACGATCGTGACGCGTGAATTGCTCAACGGTCAGGGCCGGCCCCTGCCGGGCACGTCGCGCGGGCCGCGTTGGGTTTCCGCCGGCTCGCCCGAAGACGAGGCCGGATCGGCTGGTCCAGCTCCCGCCGCGCCGCGCCATGAGCGTGTCGCCGGCCTGCTGACCCATACCGGAAGGCTGGGCCAGACCCGGCTCGATCTCGACCGCCCCGAATTGACCCTGGCCGAGATCGCCGAGCGGACGCGCGAGCCGGCGCGCGGCATGGCGCCGCTCGCGCTCGTCCTCGATGGCGCCGGAAATGACGCCGCGCGCCCCCGCGATCTCGCCGAATTGCTGGCCCAGCGCTGCCGCTGCGTGCTCGTCGACCTGTCCTCCGATGCGGACGGCGGCGAGGCCGGCTTCTCGGAACTGCTCGCCGGCGAGGCTCTGTTCTCCGACATCATCATGCGGGCGTCGGGCTCGCGGTTGCATCGCATCGGCTCCGGCCGCGCCGGCCGCGAGGCCGTGCTGAATGCGCCCGATCTCGTCGATGTCGCGCTCGATGCACTTTGCGAGACCTATGACTGGGTGCTGGTCGCCGCCGCCTCGAACGATGACGGCGCGGTGCTGAAGCCGATCGCGCGGCGCGCGCAGGCCGGGCTCGTCATGAGCGGGCAGGTCGGCAACGGCCACGCGCTGGAGACCGCCTATCGCCTGAGCGAGCTGACCGATGCGCCGGTGACGCTGATCCTCGACGGCGAGGGCGGTGCGCCGATGCCGCCGGCTGCGCGCACGGAAATGCCGGTCGAGGCCTGACCGGCGCCGACGTTCTACTCCTCTTCGGGGCGCTTGCCCCGAAGCAGGCCCGATGCGCGATGCGCGATTTTCAGGGCGACCGGCGAGCGCTTGATCCGCCGCTTCAGCTCGCGCTTCGCCCGAGCGATCCGCGCAAAGAAGTGGCCCTTCAGGGTCAGCGGCAGGAAGCTGTCGACGAGATCGTCATGGTCGTCGCAGAAGGTGGTCTTGTAGCGGGCTTCGCCGACGCCGAGATCGAAGACCGCGACGCCCTCGCTCGCCTTTAGGCGGATCAGCTCGGCCAGCAGCAATTCGCCGGGGCTCGTCTTGACCGTTTCGCTCGCCATGTCGAACGAGGTCGCCATGCCTGAGAAGCGCTCGCCCTGTGTGGCTCCGACATAGGTCGCCACCGCCTGGCCGCTGAGATCGAGCGCGTAGAGCTCTATCGCCGGGCGCACCGATCCGTCCCCGATCGCGCCTCGTTCGAGGAAGGCGCGCATCACCGGCTCGGCGAAAGGATCGGGCACGCCCATGGCCCGGAAGCGCGCCGCCTTCTGCGACAGGAATGCGTCGATGACGCGCGCGATCTCGTCCGGTGTCGTCGCTTGCGTCAGTGTCGACGGCCCGAAATCCCGGAAGCGGCTATGCTTGTTCTTGAGCTTCTTGCGCGCATGGCTGCTCATCGAGCGCTTCAGCGTCGCGTCTCCATCGCCCGCGATCAGGGCGAGCTTATAGGAGCGGCTCGGGCTGGGGCCGGCGGCGAGCAGCGCCGCGGGATTGTCGGTGCCTTGCCACCTGACCGGCTGGTTGACGAAGGCCAGCGCGTCGAGCCCGCCGATCGCCGTGCCGATCTCGGTCAGCAACTGCGTCGTCAGCCTGGCGTCGAGCTGCGCGGCGAAGGCCGGAGCGTAGAGCGCCATATGATAGTTGGCGTGCTTGCCGCCGATGAACTCGGCGAAACGGAAGCCGCTACGCCCGGTCACGGTGAGCGGCAGCAGCGCGCAGAGCGCGCCATCCGCATCGCGCACGAGTGCGTAGCGCAAGGCCATACCATGGGCGGCGCCGATCGTTTCGACGAAGGGCCTGATCCAGTCATAGCTCTGATAGGGCGTCGCCAGCGCCATAGCCTCGAAGGCGCGCCATGTCTCGGCGAGACCGGCGATATCGGTCTCGATGGCGATCGAGGCCCAGGGGCGCGGTGCGGCGTGGCTGGTCGAGGTCATATCAGGCTGGCCGGCGGTGAAATGGTGGCAGCAGGCATGCTTCCCTGGCCCATCGCGAGGGGGCAGAGGGCATCTCTTAACCCGTCATTGTGAACGGATCGGCCACATTGCGCCCGGTCGGCTGCGCGATTGCGCGATAGCGTTAAAGCATTGTCGAACGAAGTGGAGCCAGGTTCGCGTGAAGTGGAGCCAGGTTCGCGTGAAGACGATGCGATACATCGAAGATGGGTGTTTGCGAGGGAGCGGTTGCATTTGTCGGCGATGAACGGGCGTCACAAGGCCATCGCGGCTGCATTCCGGATGATGGCGGCGACGGGCGCGGACCGCTGGAGCCGCGGCTTCGCGCAAGGGCAGGGCGTGATCCTGACCCTGCACCATGTCCGGGCGGCCGAGCCGCGCGGATTCGCGCCGAACGCCCTGCTCGACATCACGCCGGATTTCCTCGATCTCGCGATGCGCCTGATCCGGGCCGAGGGCTACGATATCGTCTCGTTGCAGGAAGCGCTGGCGCGCCTGCGCAATCCCAGACCTGACCGCTTCTTCGTCGCGCTGACCTTCGATGACGGCTATCGCGACAATGTCGAGGAGGCTTGGCCTGTTCTCGCCAGACATGAGGCGCCCTGGACCCTGTTCGTGACGCCGGGCTTCGCCGACCGCACGGCCCGGCTTTGGTGGCTGGAGCTTGAGGAGGCGATCCGGGCGCTGCCGCGTCTTGACCTCGCTTTGCCGGATGGCCGTTTCACCGCCCGCACGGAAAGCGATACCGAGAAGGACCGCGCTTTCGCCAGGCTCTACTGGCGCCTGCGCCGGGGGCCGGAAGCGACTCTGCTTTCGGCGATTGCCATGCTGGCGACCGAAGCCGGTATCGACCCTGCCGCCCTCGTCGAGCGCGAATGCCTGCCCTGGGAGACGCTGCGGGCGCTGTCAGGCGCGCCGGGCGTTACCATCGGCGCCCATACCCTGACGCATCCGATGTTGGCGAAGCATGACGTGGATGTCACGCGCCGTGAGATCGTGGGCAGCAAGCAACGGCTTGAAACGGAGCTCGGCATACCCATTCGCCATTTCGCTTATCCGGTCGGCGATCCCGGCTCGGCCGGACCACGCGATTTCGCGCTGGCTGCGGAGGCGGGCTTCGAAAGCGCGGTGACCACGCGGCCGGGCCAGCTCTTGCCCGAGCACGCCGGCCATCTCCACGCCCTGCCGCGCGTCTCGCTCAATGGTCTTCATCAGAATGAGGCGGCGCTGCGGGCGCTGTTGTCGGGTTTGCCGTTCTGGTTGCGAAATAGGGGGCGAAAACTGGACGTTGGTTAGGGCTTTGCCTCCCTGCTTGTCATCAACTCAGTATTTAGCGTCTCTGAGCCTTGCGTTTGCGACGACGATGATGCGTCGCATGATGGCGACGATAGCGACGATTGGCTTTTTCTGGCGCTTGATGAG
>NZ_JBBCUM010000022.1:0-64002 GCF_037147855.1 Allobosea sp. MMO-172
CACACAACAATACCAAAACTCAAACAGACAATTCCGGGGCTTCGCAGAGCGAAGAACCCGGAACCCACGACTGGGCGAGCGGTTCGCAACCCGACGTCGAATATCTCACCCGGTCGTGGGTTCCGGGTTCGCACCTGCGGTGCGCCCCGGAATGACAATCGCTCGACGCAGTCGTGATCAGGTGCTGACCAGCGCCTATCGCGCAGCGCCGCCGGCCAAGCCCTGCCGCATGATCAGACGCCGCAGCGGGCCGATCCGCGACAGCGCCAGCAGGCCGGCGCCGCGCATCAGGTCGGCCGGCAGCAGGTCGGTCAGCAGCGTGCGGTTGAGCACATCGACCGCGCCCGTGCGCAAGCGGACATCGGCCTGCCGTGCGCTGTCGTAACCAGCAATCACGCTCGCCGCACCGGCGTCCATGGCTCCCGCCAGTGCCTCGCTCAGCGCCGCGACATCGCGCAGCCCGAGATTGAGCCCTTGCGCGCCGATCGGCGGGAAGACATGCGCGGCCTCGCCGATCAGCGCCATGCGCCCGGCGCCGAAGCGATCGACCGAAAGACCGCCCATCGGCACCTTGCCGCGCGGCCCCGACACGGTCATCGCGCCGAGCAGCGACTGCACCTGTCGTTCGACCCGCAGGGCGAAGGCGGCATCGTCGAGTGCGGTCAGCGCCGGAGCCTCCTCCGGATCGACGAGCCAGACCAGCGAGGAGCGGCGGCCGGGCAAGGGCACGATCGTGCAGGGGCCCTTGCGCGTGTGGAATTCCGTCGAGGTTTCCTGATGGTCGCGGCGGTGCTCGAAGATCGCGGTCAGCGCGACCTGCGGGTAGCGCCAGTCGCGGCTGTCGATGCCCGCCGCCGCGCGCACCTGCGAATTGCGTCCGTCGGCACCGACGACGAGCCGGGCCTTCAGCGGCGCGAAGCCCTCGCCGGACAGACGCACGCCGTCCTCTTCCGCTTCGATCGCGCGGACGAAGCCGGGGATCATGCGCAGGCCCGGCATCTCCGCGGCCTTGTCTGCCAGGATCGCGGTCAGGTCGGCATTCTCGATATTCCAGCCGAAAGCCTCCAGCCCGATCTCGGAGGCGCGGAACTCGACCGGCGGCTGGCGGAACAGGCTGCCGCTGTCGTCGACGAGGCGCATCACTTCGAGCGGCGCGGCCTTCTCCAGCAAGGCGTCCTGCACGCCGAGATCGGCCAGCATCCGCCAGGAGCCGTCGAGCAGGGCCACGGTGCGGCCGTCGCGCGGCGTCGCAACCGGGCTGAGCAGGGCGACGCTGCGCCCCTCGCGGCTCAGCGCGTGCGCTGCCGCCAAGCCCACGGCGCCGGCGCCCACGATGGCGATATCGACCTGATCGGCAATGTCCATGCTCATCGTTCTTGGCTAGCCGATGCGCGGCGTCTTGGCCACGGGCCGCAAAGTCGCAAGGTGCGTTCTGCGTTGGGCACGGATGCCTTTCCGGCCCGATGAACTATGGTCGGGGCATCCATCCCGTAGGAGATGCCTTTCATGGTCAAAGCCATTCGCGCCCACAAGACCGGCGGCCCCGAGGTCCTGCAGTTCGAGGACGTCACCCTGCCGCAGCCGGGTCCCGGCGAAATCCTGATCCGCAACCGGGCGATCGGCCTGAATTTCATCGATACCTATTTCCGCTCGGGCCTCTACCCGGCGCCGCAGCTGCCCTTCACGCTGGGCAACGAGAGCGCCGGCGACGTGCTCGCCGTCGGCCCCAATGTCACCGAGTTCAAACCGGGCGACCGCGTCGCGGTGGTCGCGGGCCTCGGCGCCTATGCCGAGGAGCGGATCGTGCCGGCGGCTTCGGTTGTGGCGCTGCCGGAGGGCATCTCCTACGAAGCCGCCGCCAGCATGCTCCTGAAGGGGCTGACGGCCGAGTACCTGCTGCACCGGACCTACAAGGTGAAGCCGGGCGATACGATCCTGGTCCACGCCGCGGCCGGTGCGACCGGCCTCATCCTCTGCCGATGGGGCAAGGCGCTGGGCGCCACCGTGATCGGCACTGTCGGCTCGAAGGAGAAGGCGGAGCTCGCCAAGGCGCATGGCGCCGACCATGTCATCAACTACCGCGAGGAGGATTTCGCGGCACGGGTGAAGGAGATCACCGGCGGCGCGCTCTGCGACGTGGTCTATGACGGCGTCGGCAAGGACACCTTCATGAAGTCCCTGGACACGCTGAAGCCCTTCGGCCTGCTGGCGAGCTTCGGCAACGCGTCGGGCGCGGTGGAAGCCTTCAATCTCGGCATCCTCGCCGCCAAGGGCTCGCTCTATGTCACGCGGCCTACGCTCAACACCCATACGGCCAAGCGCGAGACCATGATCGCGATGGCGCAGAACCTGTTCGGGGCCGTGACCAGCGGCAAGGTCAAGGTGCCGGTCAACGCGACCTTCCCGCTGAAGGACGCGGCCGACGCCCACCGGCTGCTGGAATCGCGCGGGACGACGGGCTCGACGGTGCTGATTCCCTGAGCAGCGCCGTCATGCTCGGGCTCACCCCGAGCATCTCATGACGAGAGGGTACTGGTTCCCGAGATTCCCGGGTCGAGCCCGCGCATCTCGCCAGCAAGAACGATGCGTCCGGCCATCCGGGCGCATTTTTTATGAGATCATGAACCCGGACACGAGGAGCCGCGACGAATCGGTGCCAGCGCATGCTGGCGACCATTCAGGACCCCGACGCTCATGTCGTCCAAGTTTCAGATCGCCGCTTTCCTCTTCGCCGTCATCGCCCTTTCGGGCGTCGCGCTGGCCCAGCAGAGCCGGGGAATCGGTGGATCGACCGCAACCCATACCGATGCGATCCTGGAAGGCGCCGAGAAGGGCCGCGTGCGCGTCCCCGGCCCGGTGCGCCTGCGCTATGCCGAGAGCGGCTGCACCGCCGGCATCTGCAGCGAGGCGCCCCGGCAGGTCGAACAGGCGGCGACCGTGATGGCGAGCGACGCCTGCAGTAGCCTCGGCACGGCGCGCGACCGTAACGGCCGCACCATCCGCCGGCTCTGCACCTTCAACTGAGGAACGCTCGGGTATCCCATTTCGCGGGGAAACACGCCGTCATCCCGGCCGCAGCGAAGCGGAGCGCCGGGATCCATCGGAGGGCTCGGCGCTCTACGATGGATCCCGGATCGGCGCTGCTGGGCAGCTTGTCCGGGATGACGGCGTGGTTCCCTGCTAGATCTGGGTGATTCAGACGGCGATGCCGTGCAGGTCGTAGGCGTCGGCGCGTTCGATCTTCACGGTGACGATGTCGCCCGCCCGCAAGGGTCTGCGGCTCGCGACATAGACATTGCCGTCGATCTCTGGCGCGTCCCATTTCGAGCGGCCCTTGGCAACTGTCGGGCCGGCTTCGTCGATGATCACCGGGATGCGCTTGCCGACACGGCCCTTGACGATGCGGGCGGAAATCTCGGCCTGCGCCTTCATGAAGCGGTGCCAGCGCGCTTCCTTGATCTCCTCGGGGATAAGGTCGAGGCCGAGGTCGTTGGCGGGCGCGCCCTTCACCGGCTCGTATTTGAAGGCGCCGACGCGCTCCAGCTTCGCTTCCTTCAGCCAGTCGACGAGGATGTCCATGTCCTCCTCGGTCTCGCCGGGGAAGCCGACGATGAAGGTCGAGCGGATGGCGAGGTCCGGGCAGATCTCGCGCCATTTCCGGATGCGGTCCAGCGTGCGGTCCTGATGGGCCGGGCGCTTCATCGCCTTGAGGACGTTCGGCGAGGCATGCTGGAAGGGGATGTCGAGATAGGGCAGCACGAGCCCTTCCTGCATCAGCGGGATGACCTCGTCGACATGCGGGTAGGGATAGACATAGTGCAGGCGCACCCACATCCCCATCTGGCCGAGCTCGCGGGCGAGTTCGAAGAAGCGGGTGCGGATTTCGCGATCCTTGAACATCGACGGGGCGTACTTGATGTCGAGCCCGTAGGCGCTGGTGTCCTGCGAGATCACCAGCAGTTCCTTGACGCCGGCCCTGGCCAGCTTCTCGGCCTCGCGCAGCACGTCGCCGATCGGCCGCGAGACGAGGTCGCCGCGCAGCTTCGGGATGATGCAGAAGGTGCAGCGATTGTTGCAGCCCTCTGAAATCTTGAGATAGGCGTAGTGCCGCGGCGTCAGCTTCACGCCCTGATCGGGCACGAGATCGACGAAGGGGTCGTGCTTCGGCGGCACCGCCTGGTGCACGGCCGAGACGACGCTTTCATAGGCTTGCGGGCCGGTGATCGCGAGCACGTTCGGGAAGACGTCGCGGATCTGCTCGGGCTCGGCGCCCATGCAGCCGGTAACGATGACCTTGCCGTTCTCGGCCATGGCCGAGCCGATCGCCTCAAGCGACTCCGCCTTGGCGGAATCGAGGAAGCCGCAGGTGTTGACGATGACGAGGTCGGCGCCGGCATGGCTCTTCGAGAGCTCGTAGCCCTCGGAGCGCAGCGAGGTGATGATCCGTTCGGAATCGACGAGCGCCTTGGGGCAGCCCAGCGAAACGAAGGAGATTTTCGGCGCGACGGCGTTCATCGGCTGATGGCTCGGTTCAGAATGTCAGGAAGCGCCGCGCGTCACAGCACGCGATCGGCGCTTCCTTTGAACCTTTTCAAGCTGATTTGCAATCGAAAGCGCGATCAGGCCGCCTTGCCGGTCGCGACCGGGCGGTCCGGGTCCTGCGTCCAGTCGGTCATCGAGCCGTCGTAGAGCGCGACCTCGTCGCGACCCAGAACCTCGGACAGCACGAACCAGTTCGCCGCCGCCGAATGGCCGGTATTGCAGTAGGAGACGACCGGCCCCTGCGGCACGGCCGCGAAGAGTTGCTCCAGCTCACTGGCCGCTTTCAGCTTGCCGCTGCCGGGCTCGAAGGCGCCGGCATAGTCGCGCTGGATCGCGCCGGGGATATGGCCGGCACGCGCGGCTTCCGCCGATTTCTCGCGGCCTTCGAAATAGCTGGGGCCACGGGCATCGACGAGGCTCGCCTGTTTGCTCCGGGAGGCGACGAGGGTCGAATCCGCGGTGCTGCGCAGGCCCTGCTGCGCCACGACCGGATAGGGAGCGGCGCTCTTCGGCACTGACGCGCCGGTCGCGACCGGGCGCTTCGGATCGGCCGCCCAGGCCTTGAAGCCGCCATCGAGGATGGCCTGCTGGCCATGGCCGATGAATTTCAGCGTCCAGTAGACCCGTGCCGCTGCCGCGAAATCGGTCGCGGCAGTGCCGGCCGGAACAATGACGACGTCGTCATGCGGCTTGATGCCGAGCCGACCAGCGAGCGTGGCGAGATGGTCGAGCGGCGGCAGCATGCCCGGCGCATTGCCGATCTTCGCCCGCCAGCCGTCGGCGGCATAGTCGGAATGGACCGCGCCGGGGATATGCCCGGCCTCGAAGGCGGCTTTCGCACCGTCTGCGGCGGTGCGGATATCGATGATGACGAGGTTTTCGTCGCCCAGGCGCGGGGCGAGCGCCTCCGGCGTGATCAATCCGGCGAATTCAGCCTGGCTCATTCAGCAGCCTCCTTCTGTAGCTCGTCGATCACTTCGAGGCTGTAGCTCATCTCGGCGGTCGCCCCGAGCATGATCGAAGCCGAACAGTATTTTTCCTTCGACAATGTGACGGCCCGCTCCGCCTTGGCATGAGAGAGGCCCTTGCCGGTGATGCGGTAGGCGAGGTGGATCTTGGTGAAGACCTTGGGGTCGGTCGTGGCGCGCTCGGCCTCGACATCGACCTCGCAGCCGGTGATGTTCTCGCGGCCCTTCTTGATCATCCCGACGACGTCGAAAGCCGTGCAGCCGGCGAGCCCGATCAGCAGCATCTCCATCGGCCGGATGCCAAGATTGCGCCCGCCATATTCTGGCGCGCCATCCATGATCATGGCGTGCCCGCTGCCGGACTCGCCCATGAAGGCCATGCCATCAACCCATTTCGCGCGTGCTTTCATCGCGATCTCCTGTCCGGATCGAGGACCGGCGCCGATGCGGCTGCCGGATTCGCCGGGGAGGCTATGGCATCGGGCCGGAAAGGGGAATCCGGTTTTCGCAGGCTGCGATGCGCGAATTTTCGGGATCAGGCGGCGGCGAACAGGTTACCATGGGCGATGCGCAGCCTGATCCGCTCGCCGATCGCCGGGGCGACCTGGCTGGCGAGATCGACCTCGAGCCGCTTCTTCAGCCCCTCGACCGCCACTTCCGCTCTGCGGATCGGGCCGTTGCGGCGCAGGTGCTCGACCGTGCCGGGCAGCGCGAGCGGCGTCTCGTCGACGATGCGCAGATGCTGCGGCCGGACATAGAGCGAGGCCGGGCCGCCCTGGTTCTGCGATAATCCGCCCAGCACCGGCCGGTCGCCGAAGAAGGCCTGGCTGCCGACGACCTTGACCGGCAGCTTGTTCACCTCGCCGAGGAATTCGCAGATGAAAGGCGTTGCCGGGTGATCGTAGACATCGTCGGCCGAACCGACCTGCTCGATGCGGCCCTCGTTGAGGATGGCGACCCGGTCGGCCAGCTCCAGGGCCTCTTCCTGATCGTGAGTGACGAAGACGGTGGTGTGGCCCGTGCGGCCATGCAATTCGCGCAGCCAGGCGCGGAGGTCCTTGCGGACCTTGGCGTCGAGCGCGCCGAAGGGCTCGTCGAGCAGCAGCACGCGCGGCTCGATGGCGAGCGCACGCGCCAGGGCGACGCGCTGACGCTGGCCGCCGGAGAGCTGGCTCGGATAGCGCTTTTCCAGCCCCGGCAACTGAACCAGTTCAAGCAAATCACTGACGCGCTTGCGAATCTCGTCGTTGCTCGGGCGCTCGTGCCGCGGCCGGGACTTCAAGCCGAAGCCGATATTCTCGGCGACGTTCATCGTCTTGAACAACGCGTATTGCTGGAAGACGAAGCCGATGCGGCGGTCGCGCAGCGAGAGATTACGCGTATCGGTCTCGCCGAACAGGACGCGGCCGCGATCGGCCTCTTCCAGTCCGGCGATCAGACGCAGCAGCGTGGTCTTGCCCGAGCCGGAGGGGCCGAGCAGCGCGACCAGCTCGCCCGGCTGAATATCGAGCGAGACGCCGCGCAGCGCCGGGAAGTTATCGAAGCGCTTTTCGATGGTCTCGATGGTGACGGCGACCGACATGGCGAGAAATCCTTCGTCTGTGGGTCAGTGACGGCGGCTGGCGGCGATGACATCGCCGTAGTGCCATTCCAGCAAGGTCTTCAGCACGAGCGTGACCAGCGCCAGCCCTGCCAGCAGCGAGGCCACCGCGAAGGCCGCGGCGCCCATGTACTCGTTGTAGAGGATCTCGATATGCAACGGCATGGTGTTGGTCAGGCCGCGGATCTTGCCCGAGACCACGGCAACCGCGCCGAACTCGCCCATCGCGCGGGCGTTGCAGAGCAGGACGCCGTAGAACAGGCTCCATTTCACGTTCGGCAGCGTCACCGAGAAGAACACCCGCCAGGGCGAGGCGCCGAGCGTCAGCGCCGCTTCCTCGTCGGCCGAGCCGAGCGACTGCATATGCGGGATCAATTCGCGCGCCACGAAGGGGAAAGTCACGAAGACGGTGGCGAGGATCAGGCCGGGCAAGGCGAAGACGATCTTCAGGTCGTTGGCCTGGAGCCACGGCCCGAAATAGCCCTGCGCACCGAAGAGCAGCACGAAGACGAGACCCGAGATCACCGGCGAGACCGAGAAGGGCAGGTCGATCAGGCTGATCAGCAGGTTCTTGCCGCGGAATTCGAACTTGGCGACGGCCCAGGCGGCGGCGATGCCGACGATAATGTTGAACGGCACCGCGATCGCAGCGACCAGCAAGGTCAAACGGATCGCTGCCAGCGCATCGGGCTCGGTGATCGCGGCGCGATAGGCCTCCCAGCCCTTGGCGGCAGCCTCGATGAAGACCGTGACCAGCGGCAGCAGCAGGAAAAGCAGCAGGAAGGCAAGTGAAACCGCGATCAGCACGACCTGCACGACGGGGCTCTCGCCGCGCGCCCAGCCGGGCTTGCGTGCTGGCGCCGCTGCGGAGACGGAAGGCAAGGTGGCGTCAGACATCGCCGAACCTCCGGCGCGCGCGGGCCTGGATCAGGTTGCCGGCGAGGATCAGGGCAAAGGAGATCAGCAGCATCATCGTCGCGACCACGGCGGCGCCGGCATAATCGAATTGCTCGAGCCGGATCACGATCAGCAGCGGCGCGATCTCCGAGATCATCGGTACGTTGCCGGCGATGAAGATCACCGAGCCGTACTCGCCGACGGCGCGTGCGAAGGCGAGCACGAAGCCGGTCATCAGCGCCGGCAGGACCGGCGGCAGGATCACGCGGAAGATCGTCCGGGCGCGGCTGGCGCCGAGCAGCGCCGCGGCCTCCTCGACATCGCTCTGCAGCTCCTCCAGCACCGGCTGCACGGTGCGCACGACGAAGGGCAAGCCGATGAAGATCAGCGCGACCATCACTCCAACAGGCGTATAGGCGACCTTGCCGTCGAAACCGAAGGAGAGATCGGTGAAGGGGATGGTGAGCTTGAAGGCGAGCGGCGCCAGCAGCGAGCCGACCCAGCCATTCGGCGCATAGATCGCCGCGAGCGAGATGCCGGCGACCGCGGTCGGCAGGGCGAAGGGCAGGTCGACGGCCGCATCGATCAGGCGCCGGCCGGGAAAGTCGTAGCGCACCAGCACCCAGGCCAGGATCAGGCCGAAGACGGCATTGACCAGTGCGGCGAACAGCGCGGCGGTGAAGGAGAGCTTCAATGCCGCCAAAGTGCGCGGCGAGGTCGCCACCGCCCAGATATCGGCGGGGCCGGCGCTGGCGGCCTTGAGGAACAGCGCCGCCAGCGGGATCAGCACGATCAGCGACAACGCCGTCACGGTGATGCCGAACGCCAGGCCGAAGCCGGGCAGGATGCTCGGCTCACGCCAGCGGAAGGTCGTCGTCGCCGCCGTCATAGGCAGTCCTCAGCGGGCCGGCTTGTAGAGCTGGTCGAAGGTGCCGCCATCGCCGAAATGGGTCGGCTGCGCCTTCTTCCAGCCACCGAACACGTCGTCGATCGTCACCAGCTCGACTTTCGGGAAGTTGGCGACATCCTTGCTGTCGGCCGCTTCCGGATTGCGCGGGCGGTAGAAGTTCCGGGCGATGATCGCCTGGCCCTTCGGCGTGTAGAGGAAGTCGAGATAGGCCTGCGCCTGCTCGCGGGTCTTCTTGGCGTCGACATTGGCGTCGACCAACGCGACCGGCGGCTCGGCCAGGATCGAGAGGCTCGGCACGACGATATCGAATTTGTCGGCGCCGAATTCCTTGAGCGCCAGGAAGGCCTCGTTCTCCCAGGACAGGAAGACGTCGCCGATGCCGCGCTGAGTGAAGGTCGTGGTCGCGCCGCGCGCGCCGGTGTCGAGCACCGGGACATTGGCGAGGAGCTTGGCGATATAGTCGCGCACCTTCGCCTCGTCCTTGTTGAAGGCCTTCTCGGCATAGGCCCAGGCGGCGAGATAGTTCCAGCGCGCGCCGCCTGAGGTCTTCGGGTTCGGTGTGATGATCTGGACGCCTGGCTTCACGAGGTCGCCCCAGTCCTTGATCGCCTTGGGATTGCCCTTGCGGACGAGGAAGACGATCGTCGAGGTATAGGGCGAGGAATTGTGCGGCAGGCGCTTCTGCCAGTCGAGCGGCAGCTTCTTCGAGCGCTCGGCCACGGCATCGATATCGCCGGCCAGCGCCAGCGTCACGACATCGGCATTGAGCCCGTCGATCACGGTGCGGGCCTGCGCGCCGGAGCCGCCATGCGACTGGCGGATCGTCGAAATCTTCTTGTCGGGGTTCTTCGCGTTCCACTCGGCGATGAAGGCCGCATTGATCTCGCGATAGAGTTCGCGGGTCGGATCGTAGGAAACGTTGAGAAGCTCGGTCTGGGCGCGGGCCCCGGCGACGACGCCGAAGCAGAGCGTGAAGGCTCCCAGGACGAGTCCGGCCCGGAGGAGGCGGCTGTAAACGGGTCGCGTCATGTCAGGGCTCCGTTGGTTCACGGCGAGGCTCGGATGAGGCATCGATCCGTTCTTAATAACAAACGAAACGTACTGAATTATCGGTCTTTTCTCAATGACCTAACGCAATGGGCGCCTTCCAAATTCGGGCGCCGGAGGAGAAAACGCATCTCCGGCGATGACGTTCCACCCGGCGACGAGGCCGGGCCATGGTCAGGCCCGGCGGCGGTCTTCCGCCGGATTCGCGGCAGACAGGGCCGGGCCGAAGGCATGGCCGAGCAGGACGAGAACGGGGCCGCTCGCCGGCAATTCGCCGAGCCGTTCCGGCAGCTCCGCGATGGTCGCGGCGATCCGCAGCTCGTCGGGGCGCGTGGCGGCCAGCACAGCGACGGCCGGGGTCTGCGGATCGAGGCCGGCGGCGATGGCGCGCTCGCGGAAGCCGGGCAGGGTGGCGCGCGCCATATAGATCACGGTCGAGGCCGCCGGATCCGCCATCGCGCGCCAGTCGAGATCCTCGGGCAGTTCGCCCTTGCGCGAATGGCCGGTGACGAATTGCAGGCGCCGCGCATGGTCGCGATGGGTCAGCGACAGGCCGAGCGAGGCCGCAGCGCCCTGCGCCGCCGAGATGCCGGGCACGAGCGCTACGGGCACGCCGGCCGCGTGGCAGGCCTCGATCTCCTCGCCGGCACGGCCGAAGATGCCGGGGTCGCCGCCCTTCAGCCGCACGACATGCTTACCTTGGGCGGCCAGCGACACGATCAGCGCGTTGATGTCGCCCTGCTTCACCGAGGGGCCATAGCCGGTCTTGCCGACGAGCATGCGCTTGGCTTCGCGCCGGGCCAGTTCGAGCACGCCGGGCGAGACGAGGTCGTCATAGAGGATGATGTCGGCGCTCTGCAGGGCGCGGATCGCCTTTAGCGTCAGCAGCTCCGGGTCGCCCGGGCCGGCGCCGACCAGCGTGACGCGGCCCTTGCCGTCATGGGCGGCCTCGATCTTGGAGAGCTTCGCGAAAAGCTCCGCCTCGTCGTCGAGGTTCGGCGTGCGCTCCGGCTCGGCCATCGCCTTACCGGCGAAGAGCTCCCAGAAGCTCCGGCGCAGCGCGAAGGGCAGTTCGCGGGCCTGGACAGCCGGGCGCCAATCGGCCGCAGCCTGCGCCCAGTTCTTCAAGCCGGCCGGCAGCAGCGCTTCGATCTTGGTGCGGATCGCCTGTCCGAAGACGGGAGCCGCGCCATCCGTGGAGACGGCCACGATCAGGGGCGAGCGGTTGACCAGCGCGCCGAAGGCGAAATCGCAATGCTCGGGCTTGTCGACGATATTGACCGGCACGCCCGCCTGCCGCGCCGCTGCCACGAAGGCGTGGACTGCATCGGCATCGTCGATATCCGCGACGGCGATCGCGGCGTCGACGAGGTCGTCGGCCTGCCAGGCCCGTCCGTGCACATGCACGCGCTGGCCGATTTCGCCCTGCGCCAGCCCGGCGAACAGCTCCGCTTCGCCATCGGCGAAGACGTGGAGCTCGGCCCCGGTCGCTGCCAGCAGCTCCGCCTTCCACAGCGCGCCCTCGGTTCCGCCCGCGAGCACGACCTTGCGCCCGACCAGCTTGTGGAAGAGCGGCAGCGTCGCCAGCGGCTCGATGCGGGCCGCGGTGGATTCGGGCTGTCTTTCGGTCATCGGGTCGTCGCTACGGCCTTCTCGTCTGCCGCGATGCGCTCGTTGACCGCCGGTGGCGTCAAGAGCCACAGCGCGGCCAGTGCCAGGATGATAAGGCGAAAGCAAAGATCGAACCAGCGCCCGCGTGCCTCGCCCGCAGCCGGGCGGGGCAGCAGCGCCTCGAACTCGGCGTCCGGGCGGTTCTCGTCGAAGCCGGTAACAGCCTGCCGGCGTTCGATCGGGCCATGTGTTGCGGTCGAGATCGTCATGCCTCACTCCGCTGCGATGGGCGCGGCGGCTCTCGCCGCCCGGCGCTGGTCGAGGACGTTGCGGCCGCTCTCGCCATAGCCGCGCTGGTAGGTGGCGCTGAACGAATCCTTGGCGTGCAGCCATTGCGGCACCGGCTGGCGGGCCGCGTTCGCCTCCGGCAATTCGATCGTGTCGAAACCGCAGGAGAGGGCATAGGCGAACTGGTCGGCGATCAGCGGGCCGCTGGCGCGAATCTCCCCTGCGAAGCCGGCGCGCCGGATCTGACGGGCGAGGCTGAAGCCGCGCCCGTCCGCATAGGCCGGGAAGGCGATGGCGACGAGCGCCAGCCGCGGCAGGAAGGGCGCAAGCTCGGCGAAGGGCACGTTGTTGGGGATCAGCACGCCGACCACCTGCTCGGGCTCCTGCGTGTCGAGCGCCTCGACGAGCAGCTCCCAGGGCACGAGCGCCGCCGGGATGTTGCCGATTGCCGCGCCCTCGCTGCGAGTCCAACGGTCCTCGGCGCTTCCGTTCCGGTCAAGCAGCGGCACGGGCGGTCTCCTGGAAGGCGGCCTTGAACGGTCCGAGGCCGATGCGGCGGACATTGTCGATGAAGCTCTCGCCCTCGCTGCGCGCGGCGAGATAGACGGAGACGATCCGCTCGATCGCGTCCGGCACCTCTTCGGCGGCGAGGCCAGGGCCCAGAATCTCGCCGATCGCGGCGTTCTCGGTGGCGTCGCCGCCGAGCGTGATCTGGTAGGATTCGATGCCGCGCTTCTCCAGGCCGAGAATGCCGATATGGCCGACATGGTGGTGGCCGCAGGCATTGATGCAGCCGGAGATCTTGATGCCGAGCGGGCCGATCTCGCGCTGGCGGGCATCATCGGCGAAACGCTGCTGGATAGCCTGTGCGATCGGGATCGAGCGCGCCGTCGCCAGTGCGCAATAGTCGAGGCCGGGGCAGGAGATGATGTCGGTGACGAGTCCGACATTGGCCGTGGCCAAGCCCGCCTCGCCGAGCGCTTGCCAGATCGCGAAGAGGTCGCGCTGGCGCACATGCGGCAGGACGAGGTTCTGGGCATGGGTGACGCGCAGCTCATCGAAGGAATAGCGCTCGGCGAGATCGGCGACGCGGCGCATCTGTTCGCTGGTCGCGTCGCCCGGCGCCTGTCCGGCCGGCTTCAGCGAGATCGTCAGGGCGGTATAGCCCGGCGCCTTGTGCGGGACCGTGTTGACCTCGACCCAGCGGGCGAAGGCCGGGTTGCTCGCCTTCGCCGCTTCCAGCGTGTTGCTGACTTCCGGCAGCAGCTCGTAGCGCGGCGGCGCGAAATAGGCCGCGATGCGCGCGACTTCTTCCGGGTCGGCATTGATCGAGGGGCCGTCGAGCAAGGCGAACTCGGCCTCGACGCGGCGGGTGAATTCCTCGGCGCCGATCTCGTGGACGAGGATCTTGACGCGGGCCTTGTACTTGTTGTCGCGCCGGCCCTCGAGATTATAGACCCGCATGATCGCCTCGAGATAGGCGAGCAGGTCCTTCTTCGGCAGGTAGTCGCGCACCACCTTGCCGATCATCGGCGTGCGGCCGAGCCCGCCGCCGACGCTGATCTCGTAGCAGGTCTCGTGCGTGTCGGGATGGCGGCGCAGGCGCAGGCCGATATCATGCGCCTTGATCACGGCGCGGTCAGCCTCGGCGCCGGTCACCGCGATCTTGAACTTGCGCGGCAGGTAGCTGAACTCGGGATGGGCCGAGGACCATTGCCGGATCAATTCGGCCGTCGGGCGCGGGTCTTCGATCTCGTCCTGCGCGACGCCGGCGAAATGATCGGCGGTGACATTGCGAATGCAGTTGCCGGAGGTCTGGATGCAATGCATCTCGACATCGGCGAGCAGGCCGAGGATGGCCGGCACGTCGCGCAGCTTCGGCCAGTTGAACTGCAGGTTCTGCCGCGTGGTGAAATGGCCGTAGCCGCGGTCATAGCGCTCGCCGATCAACGCGAGCTGGCGCAATTGCCGCGAATTCAGCGTGCCATAGGGCACGGCGATCCGCAGCATATAGGCATGGAGCTGAAGATAGACGCCGTTCTTGAGCCGGAGTGGCTTGAACTCGTCCTCGGTCAGCGAGCCGTCGAGACGGCGCGTCACCTGGTCGGTGAACTGGGCCACACGCTCCCGGACGAAACGCTCGTCGAATTCATCGTAACGATACATGGTCAGCCCTTCGGCGCGGAGGCGATGCCTTCACCGGCCTGCTTGCCGAGATCGGGACGATTGCTGGGGCCGAGCGTCTTGAAGCGCTCGCGGAAATGGCGGGGAACCGGACTGCCGCTCTCGATGGCGACATCGACCAGATAGGCGTCGACGACCTTGTTGCCGCGCAGCTCAGTGGCGGCGAAGGCTTCGAGCCGTTCGGCCGCCGCATCGTCGGCGGCGACCAGCGCCAGCGCCGGGTCGCGCGTCCAGGCCAGTGGGCCGGCGCCGTCGACGAAGGCGAAGACGACATCGCCGTCGAGCAGGTCGTTGGCGAGAAGGATCGCCGGTAGGGGAACGCGTTTCGCCGGAGCAGCCATCACGCGGCCTCCGCGAGCGTCAGCGTCAGCCCGTCGAGATCGTCGGCCCAGATGATCTGGCAGGAGAGGCGTGAGGTCGCCTCGATCAATGGCAGTTCGTCGAGCGCGTCGATCTCCTCGTCGCGCGGCTCGGGCAGGCGCTCGGCCCATTCCTGCGCGACGATGACATGGCAGGTGCCGCAATCGCAGGAGCCGCCGCAGACGCCCTCGATGCCGACCTTGTAGTCGCGCAGGATTTCCATGACCCGCCAGCCTTCAACGGCTTCGAGTTCATGGCTCCGGCCCTGTCGATCGATGACGTTGAGAACTGCCACGATAACGCCCATCCCCGTTCGGTCTTTCGAACAGGGATTTTACGCTACAGGCGGGTTTCAGCTCAATTCACATCAGGTAGTCGGTTTTTTCGAATTATCGGCGTGCTAGAGTAGAATTATCCTGAAGAAGCGCTTTCTGGCCGATCTGCCGCAAATTTATGCCATCCGGGGAGCTTCTCGCGTTGAAATGCGGAGCGCTGCCAGGTGCAAGCCTGCGCGTCAGGCGCTTTTCAGGATTGTCTCGACGATGTCCTGCACATCGAACGCTTCGCGTAGCGTCGCGAGATGGTGCGGTTCGCCGCGGGTGAGCTTCGCCACGCCTTCGAGCTGGCGGCGCAGCGCCAGCGGGCGTGCTTCGTTCTGGGAGAGCGCCTCCGGATCGGGCTGCCAGCTGCCGTCGGGAAGGCGTCGCTCGGCGCGCGACCAGTCGCAGAGCCGGATCGCGCCCTTATCCCCCTCCAGCGTCCAGACGTTATGGTCATCCTTCGCGGTCGTGCCGACGCTGCCGGTCAAGCTGACGGGCAGGGTGCCTGCGGTCAGCGTCGCCTCGATCCGGCGCTCGCTCTTGCCCGCCTCGGGATAGGCCGCCTTGGCGGAAAGGCCGCTGAAGGGGCCGGCGATGCGGCGGGTCAGGAACAGGAAATGCGAGACGACCTCGCGAGTGAAGCCGCCCTGCGCCGTGCGGTCGAGCCAGCCGGCCGCATCGACCTGCCAGGAGCGCGGCCAGGTCGCGAAGGCGACCTCGATCGAGATGCGTTGCGGCGCGCCGATGGCGCCGGAGTCGATCCATTCCCGCAGCCGTGCAACGGCCGGCGAGGAGGCGAAGGGGAAGTTCACCGCGCCGCGCGCGCCGGCCTCACTCACGAACGCGCGGGCATCCTCGACATCGACCGCCAGCGGCTTTTCGCAGAACACCGCCTTGCCGGCCGCGAGCGCGGCGCGCGCATGGCCGAGATGGGAGGAGGGCGGCGACGCGATATAGACGCAATCGCTCGCCGCGATCAGGGCGGCCGCGTCGGGCTGATGTGCCACCGAAGGCAATTCAGCGCCGATCCGCGCCATCGCATCGGTCGAAGGGTCCCAGATACCGGAGACGCGCAGCGCCGTCGCGGGCTGGTCGAGCGCGGCACGCAGCATGCGCTCGCCCATGATGCCGGCGCCGATGAGGCCAAGGGAAATCGGGGTTGCGCTCATGGACGTCTCGCTTGCCGGGTATGGGGACGGCTGCTGTTTCCCCGGACAAGGTCCGCTTGTCCAGTGGTTCGGTGCTGTTCCGGCGTCTGACTTGTTAGCCGCTCTTCGTCCGCATCCGCCCGGCCAGGCTGATGCCGGTTATCGCCAGCGCGAACAGAACCCAGAGCGGATCGGCCCGGTTGAGCAGGAACGATTCCAGCATCCCGACATAAGTCAGGAAGATCACGATCATGATGAAGAGGTCGGCAAGCCGGCGATTGGCCGTGACGCGGCAGGCTCGCAGATAGTCGACGAGCGGCAGACCCATCAGCAGGAAGATCATCAGGAGGGCGCCGGGTATGCCGAAGCTCACCGCGGCATCGATATAGCTGTTATGGCCCGAGCCGATGCCGCGGATATCCCAGCTCGCCTCGTAATTCTCCTCGAAGCCGGTCACCACCGGCGTCTGCCAGAAGCTGGCATAGCCGTAGCCGAACCAGGGCTTCTCGGCGATGCGCTGCAAGGCGAATTTCCAGATCTCGTCGCGACCGGTGAAGGTCGGGTCCGAGATCATCGCCTTGAGCAGGGCGTTGAGCGCAGGCGACATCACCGAGCCGATGGTGAGCGCCGCGATCAGCGCGACCAGTACGAGATGGGCAGCGATCGCGAGCCCCGGCCGGCCGGTGATACGCGCCAACGCGACCACGCCGACGGCGAGCGGCAGGAAGCCCATCGTGGTCTTGGAGCCGCTGTTGAGCACGAAGAGAACGCTGAGCGCCACGACGATGGCGCCGCGCCAGCGCAGGCCGCTGCGCCAGCCATAGATCCCGATCATCGCCGCGATCGAGAAGACGGGGGCGGCGAAATTCTTGTGCGAGAGATGCCCACGCCAGTCGCCGACATGCACGCCCTCGGCGCCTTCCGCGCTGTGGAGGACCAGATGCGGCGCCAGCACCAGCATGGCGTAGATCAGGGCCAGCAGCGCGAGGCAGGCATTGACCGCGGCCACGGCGAAGTTGCGCTCGTCGCGCGGCAGGACGAGGACGCCCGCGACGACGATCATCACGATCGCGGTGAGCAGCAGGCCGCGCGCCGAGGCGGTCGGGTCGAGCGATTGCACGATCGAGAGCGCTGCGATGCCGAAGACGGCGGCCCAGCGGCCGAAGCCGAGCCGCGCCAGCACGTCGCGCTGCGTCAGCCCCAGCATCGCCGCGAGGAAGACGAGGCCAAGCCCGAACCAGCCGACCTGGTTGACGATGTTGCCGGTCGATTCGCCCGGCGCCGTCTGTTCCGGCGCGCCGGCGAAGGGCTGCAGCGACAGCATCAGGACGAACAGCCCGCAGCCGGCCAGGATGCCGCCGAGCAGGCCGGGTTCGGTCGCGGATCGGGAACTATCGCTGATCGTCGAGCCGTGGACGCTGTCGCTCATGGATGTTTCGCGGCCGTCTTCGGAAAGCCCGCCGATGCGGCAGGCCGAGCGCGAAGTCACCATAGGCGCGGAATCTTAAGGGCGTCTCACCGCCGCAGGCCTCCGCGATTGACGATTCCGGCAGCGCTGCCGCATGACACGGAGCTCGACCAAGGAGGGCCCGCCCCATGAAAGCCGTCGTCTACGAAGCCTTCGGGCAGGCCCCCGAGCTGCGCATCCTGCCGGACCCGACCCCGGAGCCGCACAGCGTCATCATCAAGGTCGAGGCGACCGGCCTGTGCCGCAGCGACTGGCATGGCTGGGTCGGGCACGATCCCGATATCCGCCTGCCGCATGTGCCGGGCCATGAGCTGGCCGGCGTCATCGCCGCGGTCGGCCGCAGCGTCGTGCGCTTCCGCGAGGGCGACCGCGTCACCGTGCCCTTCGTCTCGGGCTGCGGCTCCTGCCCGCAATGCCATTCCGGCAACCAGCAGGTCTGCGACGACCAGTTCCAGCCCGGCTTCACCCATTGGGGCTCGTTCGCCGAGTACGTCCGCATCGACCGGGCCGATTTCAACCTCGTGCGGCTGCCGGACGAGATCGATTTCGCCACGGCGGCCAGCCTCGGCTGCCGCTTCGTGACCTCGTTCCGCGCCGTGGTCGACCAGGGCAAGGTCACGGGCGGCCAATGGGCCGCCGTCCACGGCTGCGGCGGCGTCGGCCTCTCGGCGATCATGATCGCCAATGCGCTGGGCGCCAATGTCGTCGCCGTCGACATCTCCGATGACAAATTGCGCCTCGCCCGCGAGGTCGGCGCCGCGGTGACGATCAACGCCAGGACGCAGCCCGATGTCGTCGCCGCCGTGCGCGACGCCACAGGCGGCGGCGCCCATGTCTCGCTCGATGCGCTCGGCCACCCCCAGACCTGCTTCAACTCGGTGGCGAACCTGCGCAAGCGCGGCAAGCATATCCAGGTCGGGCTTCTGCTGGCGGAGCAGGCGACGCCGCCGATCCCGATGGCGCAGGTCATCGCCCACGAGCTCGAAATCCTCGGCAGCCACGGCATGCAGGCGCATCGCTATGGCGCGATGCTCGACATGATCAGCGCCGGCAAGCTCACCCCGCAGCAGCTCGTCGGCCGCCGCATCGACCTCGCCGAATCGATCCCCGCCCTGATGGCGATGGACCGCTTCGAAGGCACCGGCGTGACGATCATCGACCGGTTCTGAGGGGCGAGGGGCGAAGACGACTTCGCTGCCCCGGCGCTATTCGTCGCCCCGCGCGATCTCCCCGGCGACGCGGGCCTGCGCCTGCTCCATCGCCTCGCCGGGGGCGAGCCCGGCCGCGCGGTTGTCCAGCGCGTAGCGGATCTCGCGGCGGTCAGCGTCGGGGATCGCCTGCATGAAGGCGCGCAGGCAGCCCGTGCCATCGCCCTGGCAGCCGCGCGCCCGGGTGCAGGTCTTGTTGGCGCAGACCTCCCAGACGCCGAGGATGTCGGCGAAGCGGCGCAGGATCAGCGGCCGCGCCCTCTGGCAGCTCTCGAAATCGGTGATCGGCGTGATGGCGACGGGGGTGTTCTGGCGTTTCGGCATGGCGGAACTCCGGTTGGGTCAGGCACGCGGGACCATCCGCCCGCGCGGATGCGCGGCGGGTTTCGAGCGGGACTGGCGGAGCGCCGCGAGGCGCGAGGGACATCCGCAACCGTTGAGCCAGGCTGCGGCGCGGCGGGATTGAGCCACCCGTCGCACGCCCCGTGGCGCTCCGCCTCCGGCGACTTTTGGCTCCGGGCCGCGCTTATCGGGCAAAGGCGGTTCGGGATGGGCCGGTTCAGACGCCAGTTCCCCTCAGCGGGTCGTCGCGCCGTCGCCTTGCCTGTCTCTCACCGGCCGAGCCTTCCAGCGAGCTCCTCGCACAGGGACCGTAGTGTCCCCAGGGCGGTGCCCCGAAGCCTCCCGGGAGCAGGGCGTAACCCCCGCCCGCAGGCGCCGACCCTCACCCAACCTCCAGCATACCTCCGGACGGCCGCCCCGTTTGGGTGATGGGCGAGAGCAGGATAGGACGGGTGATGAGGGGTGGGGATAAATTTGGAGCCGCAACAGGGAGGGCGAGAGAGCCGCAGCGCTTTAATGTCATTTTGGGCTGCCGCTGTGCGTATTCTGGAGCGAGCCTCTCAAAACAAGGTATTTGCCTCGTCGGGCCGCATGGCTTCGAGAATCTTATCGGGGGTGTAAGAGCCGAATGCAGGCTTTCGTCTGCCGCCAAACGAGGTCTTCTTCACGGTTTTTTCGCCAGCAACCTCATGGAAAAAGAGCTGGCATATACGCATGCCGGGGTAGATGCCGACCGGAACCTCACCGCAATTGAAGAGCTCCAGCGTTATTGTCCCTGAGAAACCTGGATGGATGCCTGCTGCGGTCTCGATAATTAAACCCATGCGTCCAAGCGCAGATTTTCCCGAAATATAGGCTGCAACATTCGACGGAAGCGCCAGCCACTCGAACGTGCTGGCCAACACGAAGCGGTTCGGATGAAGCACGAACTTCTGTCCAAATGGGACGAACGAAGTTTTCCCTTCACGGGCCGAAAATTGCCCTTCGTCGCGCGGTTTGGCGAAGTCGATCAGGCTTGTTCGTGTCTGTTGTAGTAAAGTAAACCAGCGGCCTAGCCGAAGATCGATCGACGTTCGCCCGATCTGAGCCTCATCCACCTCAAAAGGGTCCGGCACCAAAACAATGCGCTCGCTAGTCTCAAGCGAATTGTCTGTCATACGCTTTCTAACTTCCAGGGTGCTAAGCATTTCGGAAGCTCGCGAACTCTAGATTTTCAGCTGATTTAATAACTAGGTCGGTCAAGAAAGGGATTAGATCGACGCCATGATCAGCTAGTCGCCGCGCCTTTATAGGGTCGTTGTACACGGCCCATGCGGCGTTGATCAGCGCGCCCAGCTGAGTTTGATCGCCCACGGGGCGCCCGTGTTCGAAACAAGAAAGCGCTTTTTCACTACCGGCCAAATCGGTATCAATCGACGCATGCCTAGATACGTACGAGTATGCCGCGCTAAAAACATCAGCAGCTAGTTGCCCAACTGCATCATCTGCCATTTGAATTATGAAATCCGAAGTGGCTATACCGGAAAACGACTCGTCCATGAAGCGGGGCGAAATATTTGGGACGGCGAGATTTATGCTTGAAGAGAATTTTTGAATATATTCGACGCGAGTTTTCGTATTTGGGTATTCCCCTGAACGTCTGCCGCTAACTGTAGGGGCAATTAAATAATCAAAGGCATAGAGATAAGAGGCGCCGAAAAGTATAGCTCCAACCGCGTCGCAGAAAATCTCCTCCAATTGTCGCATGGTTGATGCTAGGCTTTTGTAGATGATCGGCTGAACGAACATATCATTTCTAATGTCCGCCCCTCTAATTTGAAATATCGTCTCGAAGCTGGCGCGATGCTTTTCATACGCTTGGTAGGTTGCTTCTTCTGCGTCAGCTTGAAATTTATCCTTGAAGTCCTTCGCCCGCCAAATGTTGTGGCCGAGCTCGTGTCCGGCTGTCGGAAATACGAGAGCATTCTCCGATTCTGACGCGGGAAGGCCAATTAGTACAAATTTAGGAAGCTCCTCTAGCCCAAACGGGTACGTAAAAGGGGAGTACCGCCAGTCGGAGGAGATAATTAGTCTAACGTCTTGGCCTACTAGGCGCTGAGAGATTTCCCGGAAAGGGAAGTACAGCTCGAAGAGATTCCTCGTCGCCGTGGAGCGAACTATAAAGCCTAAAAGCTCCATTATTCGAGTAAGTGTAAAATTTGCCTGCCGCAGCAGAGAATTCTGCAAATTGGCCGGAAACTGAGAGAATGACGAGAGTCTTCGCTTGGCGGTTTCCGCTTGCGCTCTTAACTCAATAGCTGCTGCTTTACTATCGATATTGGGGTGCTCAGAGCTAATGATTGCATCAGCTTGAGCGATAAGTCTATCAAGTTTTAAAGCGGCATTTGTTGAAAGGTCAATAGGCTCGAATTGCCATTCCGTCATGATAAGCCGATGCTCGGAGAAGGTCGATACGTTGAGATAGCGACTGATCGTGTATAGCTACGCAGAAATCTCTTAGACGTGTCAGAAATTCGGAGCCTTTTGAAGGGTCCGCTTCGACAAATTTCTCCAGAATATCATAAACACCACGTCGAAAATCGTCGACTTTGTCCGGCTTGCTCCCCATTACATCGAATGCCGATTCATAGATTGGCAAAAGCGCCAAATCGAGTGGAGCTTGTGAGGTCGTCGGGTTCTGGAGCGAGCTAAGGAGAGCTTCCATCAACTCCTTTACAGAAGTCAGGCGCATCGCCCGGCCATGGATTACGTCCTCGACCTGGATGGCAGCATCCAACGCTAACTCCCCTAGCTCTGAGGAGGACATGCGACCGGCGATCTTGCTCATGTGGCTCTCCCTGTCCCAGCTGACAAAGAACCAGGCTGATTAAGAATCGATCCCTCGAAGGCGATTTGAAAGGGTCTTCGCACGCCTTGGGTCTCGCTGCAATCAGTATGGCTAACGATTCGTTACCAATTTACGTATGGTACGCTTGCAGGCCGAGATCGGCATCCTACAGGCAAGCCGACGCCGCTTGTGTAACAGGATTGCCAATTCAGGCTTCGTCGCGCCCGGACTCGGCAAGCGCCATGCGACGGCCTGCTATAGCGAGGCGAGCGCGGGAGCTTTTTCTAAAGCATCCGAGGTTGCCGGGGATATTTCTTCCCGGTCAGCACATCACTCCGCCGCCTGCCGCTGCACCTTGCCCTTCTTGATCGGCCGGCGGTCGAGCACTTCCTTGAGGAAGCGCGCGGTGTGGCCCTTGCCGATGCGGACGATGTCCTCCGGCGTGCCCTCGGCCACCACCTGGCCGCCGCCGTCGCCGCCTTCGGGGCCCATGTCGATCACCCAGTCGGCGGTCTTCACCACCTCGAGATTGTGCTCGATCACCACCACCGAATTGCCCTGGTCGACCAGCTCGTGGAGCACCTCCATGAGCTTGGCGACGTCGTGGAAATGCAGGCCGGTCGTCGGCTCGTCGAGGATGTAGAGCGTGCGGCCGGTAGCGCGCTTCGACAATTCCTTGGAGAGTTTTACGCGCTGTGCCTCGCCGCCCGAGAGCGTCGTCGCCTGCTGGCCGACCTTGACATAGTCCAAGCCCACGCGCGCCAGCGTCTCCATCTTGTCGCGGATCGAGGGCACCGCCTTGAACAGGCCCTTCGCCTCCTCGACCGACATGTCGAGCACGTCGGCGATCGATTTGTCGCGGTATTTCACTTCGAGGGTTTCGCGATCGTAGCGCTTGCCCTTGCAGACGTCGCAGGTGACGTAGACATCCGGCAGGAAGTGCATCTCGATCTTGATGAGGCCGTCGCCCTGGCAGGCCTCGCAGCGGCCGCCCTTGACGTTGAACGAGAAGCGCCCGGCCTGATAGCCGCGCGCCTTCGCCTCTGGCAGGCCGGCGAACCATTCGCGGATCGGCGTGAAGGCGCCGGTATAGGTCGCCGGGTTCGAGCGCGGCGTGCGGCCGATCGGCGACTGGTCGATGTCGATGACCTTGTCGAGATGCTCGATGCCCTCGATGCGGTCATGCGGGGCCGGGTGGTCGATCGAGCCGTTCAGCTTGCGCGCCACCGCCTTGTAGAGCGTGTCGATCACCAGCGTCGACTTGCCGCCGCCGGAGACGCCGGTGATGCAGGTGAACATCCCCAGCGGAATCTCGACATCGACATTGCGCAGGTTGTTGCCGCGCGCGCCGACGATCTTGAGGCTGCGGCCCTTCGTGGCCTTGCGGCGCTTGGCCGGCACCGCGACCGACATCTCGCCGGTGAGGTATTTGCCGGTAAGCGAATTCGGGTCGTCGAGAATGTCCTGCGGCGTGCCCTTGGCGACGATCTCGCCGCCATGGATGCCGGCGCCGGGGCCGACATCGACGACATAGTCGGCTGTCAGGATCGCGTCCTCGTCATGCTCGACCACGATCACCGTGTTGCCGAGGTCGCGCAGGCGCCGCAGCGTGCCAAGCAGGCGCTCGTTGTCGCGCTGGTGCAGGCCGATCGAGGGCTCGTCCAGCACATAGAGCACGCCGGTGAGGCCCGAGCCGATCTGCGAGGCGAGCCGGATGCGCTGGCTCTCGCCGCCGGAGAGCGTGCCGGAGGCGCGGGCGAGCGTCAGGTATTCCAGGCCGACGTCGAGCAGGAAGGTCAGCCGGTCGCGGATTTCCTTGAGGATGCGCGGGGCGATCTCGTTCTGCTTCTTCGAGAGCCGGGCGGGCAGGGCGGTGACCCAGTCCAGCGCGTCCTTGACCGAGAGCTTCGAGACCTCGCCGATATGGCGCATGTCGATCTTCACCGCCAGCGCCTCGGGCTTCAGGCGATAGCCGTTGCAGGCGGCGCAGGGCGTCTCGGACATGAAGCGGCCGATCTCCTCGCGCGCCCAGTCCGACTCCGTCTCCTTCCAGCGCCGCTCCATATTGGTGATGACGCCCTCGAAGGGCTTCTTCACCTCGTAGCTGCGCAAGCCGTCATTATAGGCCATGCGCACGGGCTCGGTGCCCGTGCCGAACAGGATCGCCTTGCGGGCGCTCTCCGGCAGCTCCGACCAGGGCTTGGTCATCGAGAAGCCGAAATGCTTGGCGAGCGCTTCCAGCGTCTGGCCGTAATAGGGCGAGGTCGACTTGGCCCAGGGGGCGATGGCGCCCTTCTTCAGCGTCAGCGAATGATCCGGGACGATCATGTCCGAGTCGATCCGCATCTCGTGGCCGAGGCCGTCGCAGACCGGGCAGGCGCCGAACGGGTTGTTGAACGAGAACAGCCGGGGCTCGATCTCAGGGATCGTGAAGCCGGAGACCGGGCAGGCGAATTTCGAGGAGAAGGTGACGCGCCTGGCTTCGCCGTTCTCCTCCTTCTCGTCGGCATATTCGAAGACAGCGATGCCGTCGGTCAGCTCCAGCGCCTGCTCCAGCGAGTCGGCGAGGCGGGCGCCGAGGTCCGGGCGGATGACGATGCGGTCCACCACCACGTCGATGTCGTGCTTGAACTTCTTGTCGAGCGCCGGCGCGTCCGGGATCTCGTAGAACTCGCCATTGACCTTGACGCGCTGGAAGCCGCGCTTCAGCCAGTCGGCCATCTCCTTCCTGAACTCGCCCTTGCGGCCGCGGACCACCGGCGCGAGCAGGTAGCCGCGCGTCTTCTCCGGCAATTCGACCATGCGGTCGACCATCTGCTGCACGGTCTGGCTCTCGATCGGCAGGCCGGTCGCCGGCGAATAGGGGATGCCGGCGCGCGCCCAGAGCAGGCGCATGTAGTCGTGGATCTCGGTGACCGTGCCGACGGTCGAGCGCGGGTTCTTCGAGGTGGTCTTCTGCTCGATCGAGATCGCCGGCGAGAGCCCGTCGATCTGATCGACATCGGGCTTCTGCATCATCTCGAGGAACTGGCGGGCATAGGCCGAGAGCGACTCGACATAGCGGCGCTGGCCTTCCGCATAGATCGTGTCGAAGGCGAGCGAGGACTTGCCCGAGCCCGAGAGGCCGGTGAAGACCACGAGCTTGTCGCGCGGGATGGCGAGATCGACATTCTTGAGATTGTGCTCGCGCGCGCCGCGCACGGTGATGGCGCGGCTGTTCGGATCGGCCGCGCGGTTGCGGTCGAACATGTCTTCCAGCGCAGCGGCCTGGGCAGCGGCGGTATCGGTCTTGCGGGCCATCGGGGCGTCCGTTGCGGTGAAGCGCTAGATGTAGGGCAAATGCCGGGCCGTTCCAGCCTCGCGGCGATCTGCCCGGCATGAATAGCACGCAGCCGTGCCGGCTGCTGCCGTCTTCCTGACAGGAAACGTCAGGATCGGCGAGGGCTCGATATGGGGATTGTCGCACCGATCGCAATCGACTCCGCCGCGCGCTCGAATTATCTATAAATCATGACGAAGCCTGCCGAAGACACCATCGCCGTCCGCATCGCCAAGGCCCTGGCCGAGCGGATCATCGCCGGAACGATCGAGCCCGGCTCGCGCCTGCGGCAGGACCATGTCGCCGAGGAATTCGAGACCAGCCATGTCCCGGTGCGCGAGGCTTTCCGCCGGCTGGAGGCGCAGGGCCTGGCGATCAGCGAGCCGCGCCGGGGCGTCCGCGTCGCTTCCTTCGACCTCTCGGAGGTGAAGGAGGTGGCGGCGATGCGCGCGGCGCTGGAGGTGCTGGCGCTGCGCCATGCCGCGCCGCATCTCACCGCCGCCATCCTCGACAAGGCCGAGCAAGCGCGGCGCGATTGCGACGCCGCCACCGATGTCCGGGCCTGGGAGGAGGCGAATCGGCGCTTTCACCGCACATTGGTCGCGCCTTGCGGGATGAAGCGCCTGCTCGCGACGATCGACGATCTCCATGCTGCGAGCGCGCGTTTCCTGTTCTCGGCCTGGCGCTCGGAATGGGAGGCGCGCACCGACCATGACCACCGAGCGATCCTCAACGCCCTGCGCAATGGCGACCTGGAAACCGCGATCGCGACGCTGGCGCGGCACGCGCAATGGATCGGCGAGCGCCCGGTTCGCACCGCCTCCGGAGCGACGCGCGGGGCCTTCGCCATCGTCGGTTAGGCGTTGTCCGTCTCCGGCGTGGGCGGTTTCGCACAAAGGGCGCACTTGCCTTTTCCGGCGAGATATGGACTTCCTCATAGATCAAAGATCGAAATTATAGATAATTTTGATCGCGACGAAGGAGTGACCATGACCGATCTTGCCCTCAGCCGTCCGTTCAGCCCGCTGCGGCTGGAAAGCCGCTCGCTCGCCTGGCAGGCCGGCGCCGTGATCGTCGGCAGCCTGCTGCTGGCCCTGTCCTCGCAGATCAAGGTGCCGATGTACCCGGTGCCGATGACGATGCAGACTTTTGCCGTGACGCTGATCGGCGCGCTCTATGGCTGGCGCCTCGGCGCGGTCACCGTCATCGCCTGGCTGGCGCAGGGCGCGATGGGCCTGCCGGTCTTCGCCGGCGCTGTCGGCGGCGCTGCCTATTTCGCCGGCCCGACCGGCGGCTACCTGCTGGCTTTCCCCTTCGCCGCGGCCCTGACCGGCTGGCTGGCGCAGCAGGGCTGGAACGGCAGCCGCGTCGGCCTCGCCTTCGCCGCGATGCTGGCCGGCAACGCGCTTTGCCTGGTGATCGGCGTGGCCTGGCTCGGCACCCTGATCGGCCTGTCCAAGGCGATCGCCGTCGGCGCGGTGCCCTTCATCCTCGGCGCCATCCTGAAGTCGGGGCTGGCTGCCGCGACGCTCAAGGCCTTCGCGCCGCGCGGCTGAGACTGCCAAACGATCTGACGTCAATGAACCGGCGGGCTTGGGCCTGCCGGTTTTTTTATTGGGCTTTTTGAGCGGGGGCCGAGCCGAGGTGCCTCGGCCAGTTGAGCGCGCCTAGCGCAGGGCGCTTCCGAACGAATCCGTCTGGCGAGCCGGGGCGCCGATGCCCGGGTGCGTATAGGCCGGCCCGTCGGCCCTCGCACGGGGAACGGTATCCTGCGTGGTGCAGCCGATCGGTCCGAGAAGCATGAAGGCCAGGGCAACATAGCGTTTCAACATCGCGAACTCCCTCGCTGTCGCCCGGAACCGGGGTTGGAGATTTCATAGCGTTCCTCGCGCCCGAATGCGATGATCGCGCGAGACGTCCACGGTCCCCGCCAAACGCATGCTTCCTGACGAGACACGCGATCCGCCGGTTTGGCGCGGCATTGTGCCGATCGCGGCGAGGATTTATGGCACGGCGGTGCTGGCCACGGCCTGCCTCGTCCTGTTCGCGGACTCTCCGGTTCGCGCCGCGAGCAAGCCTCCTCAGTTCCTGCGCAGCTGCACGATCGCGCCGCCGGACCCGGCGCCGCTTTTCGCGTTGCCCGGCGGGTCGAAATCCGCGGCCAAGACCGATGACGATGACGATGAGGATGGAGGCGAAGACGGGGATGACGAGAGCCCTCGCGGCTTCGTCTCGCCGAACGCCGGCACCTGCATCGCGGTGTCGGGCTCGGTCAATGCCGGGCTCCAGCGCGACGACTACAAGGCGAATGCGCTGGCGCGGGCGACCGGGCAGGTTCCGGAGAACGCCACCAGCTTTCCCCTGAGCGCCAGCTTCCGGATCGAGACCGGACGGATGCTTGCCGATGGCCATTATCTGGCGACCGCCTTCGGGTTCTCCATGGATACGAACAGCGAAGGCGGCAGCGACCTGACGATGAGCGAGGCCAGCGTCACATTCGGCGCCTTCGCCTTCGGATTGACAGGCTCGCGCTTCGATTTCTGGGCTGGCGACGACTTCGCCTTCATCGGGCGGATTCCGAGCCGGACGGTCGCCCTGATCGGCTACGGGCGGCAATTGACCGAGCAGCTCAGCCTGTCGCTTTCGGTCGAAGATGCCTCTGCCGACCGGCGCACGGTGTTGCCGGCCGGGGGATATCGCATGCCCGACGGCGTCGCGCGCCTGCTTTACGAGCAGGGCGGCTTGACGCTGCACGGGGCCGTTGCGGCGCGCGAGGTGCCGGGGGCTAATTCCAGTCGTGTCGGCCGGGCGGCGATCATCGGCGCGACCTGGGAGCAAAAACTTCTGGAGCGGCCGCTGACGCTGACAGCCCAGATCGCCGGTGCCATCGACGCTGCGCCCTATATCGGCTCGAAGCTCGACCAGCGTACGGCCTTTTCGGTCCTGACCGGCGACCTGACGACACGTGGCTGGTCCGGCGTGGTCGCGGTAGGGCGGGAGTGGACGGACGAATGGTCGAGCAACGCCTATGTCAGCCGCTACCGCCTTTCGATCCCGAACCTGTCCGGGCTGTCCGGCCGGATCCAGATCGATCGCGTGGCGGCGAACATGGTGTGGGCGCCGATCAAGGGACTGCGCCTCGGCCTCGAAGGCTCGCTCGCCTGGCAGAAGCTCGACATCGCCGGGAACGCGCGCGCAGCGAGCCTTTCAGGCCGGCAGAGCTCGGCACAGATTTTCATCGAGCGAAGCTTCTGATGCCAGGCCGCATCGCGTAGGCGCAACTACGGTCTGTAAAGGGTCGTGGGCGGACCTTGAGGCTTCTCAGGGCGCAAGCTATCTTAGGCACTCATGTCAGGCCAAACTGCGATCAGCCGTAGCGCTGCCCTATCTACCGCCATAATGCTGGCGGCAGCCTTCCAATTTCTAGCTCTGTCCATCTTCCTTTCGCGTCCAGAGTTCGGATGGCGCGATGTGGCATTTTCTATAATAAGCGCAGTAGCGATGAGCTTCGTCGTTTCGGTTCTTTTCTGCTTACCAGCCGTCCTTCGCGCTACCGCCGTTAATCCCGTGAAGGCCTACTTGCTCAGCTACATCGTTGGCTTTTTTACCATCACGCTTTTTTCGGAAATGCTGACCTCTCACTTTCTTGGGTGGCCGCTAGATCAACATTATCGCCTGTCGGTGGGAGAGACGCTTATTGGGGCGATGCTCATTACTATCTTGGCCACACCATTGGCCGCGTTAGGTGCCGCGATCATTGGCGTCGTATCGAGGCTTATTCCGAGCGTTCGCCTTGGTTGTTCGTAGATCGAATTATGTCCGCTATGGGTCGAAAGCGGGCTTCGGCTTTCCTGTGCGCATTGACCCGTGAGCGCTACGCCCGCGCTACCCCTCCAGCGCCGCGATCATCTCCACCCGCGTCGCATGCCGGCCACCTTCGAATGTGGCACTGAGGAAGGCGTCGACGATCTCCAGCGCCAGCCCTTCGCCCACCACCCGGGCGCCGAGCGAGAGCATGTTGGCGTCGTTGTGCTCGCGGATCATGCGGGCCGAGAAGGTGTCGGAACAGACGCCGCAGCGGATGCCCCTGACCTTGTTCGCGGCCATCATGATGCCCTGGCCGGTGCCGCATAGGATAATGCCGAGCCGGCAATCGCCGGAGGCGACGCGCCTTGCAGCCGCTTCGCCATGTTTCGGATAGGGCGTGCTCTCCGGCGTCGTCGGGCCGATATCGACCACGGTCCAGCCCCGTGCCGACAAATGCTTTGCGATAGCCTGCCGGAGCGGGATGGCGGCGTGGTCGCTGGAGAGCACAAGGCGGTTATCGGCGGTCACGGTGGGATCGTCCTGTTTCGCGCTGGCAGCGGGCGGCCTGATCCCGTTGGATCAGGCGCGTCATGGGCCGTCAATGCGTCTCACGTTTCAGACGAGCTTGCCGCGGCCCGTTCGGTCCTGACGGGCGCTGACAGGGGCGGGCTCGCCTCGCCGGTCCGATTGCGCGATGCTCGCCCGGGAAAGGCCAGGCGGGCGGATCAAACCGCCCGGTCCTGCGTTTCAGCGCGAGCCGCCCCAGCCATCGGCCCGGCGGCGCCAGCCATGAGCGATCGGGGGAGCGATGATGATGAAGGCCCTTCTTGGAGCAGCGACGCTTGCGCTCGGCCTCGGCCTTGGCGCGCCGGCCATGGCCTGCGAACTCGACCGGCAGCTGAAGATGGCCGGTCTCGACTATGATTCCGCCGCCTTCCACACCGCCGTCGCCAGCGCGATCGCCGAGCGTGGCTTCGGCTGCAAGGTCGAGCGCGTGCCAGGCGTGATCGCGCCGCTGGTCAACGGCATGGCACGCGGCGATGTCGATATCGTCATGGAAATCTGGATGGCCAACCCGGTCGATGCCTGGGTGAAGGCGGCCGAGGCCGGCAAGGTCGAGCCGCTCGGCACCACCTTCCCGGATGCGAGCGAGGGCTGGTTCGTGCCGCGCTATCTCGTCTCGGGCGCCGATGCCAAGGCGCCGGACCTCAGGAAGCCCGAGGACCTGAAGCGCTACAAGGCCTTGTTCGCCGACCCGGAGGAGCCGGGGAAGGGGCGCTTCTACAATTGCGTCGCCGGCTGGGTCTGCGAGGGCATCAACACCAAGAAGCTCGCGGTCTACGGGCTCGCTGATGACTTCACCAATACGCGCGGCGGTTCGGGCGAGGCGCTGGTCGCCGCGATCGAGGCCGCGCTGAAGCGCAAGCGCCCGGTCGTGTTCTATTACTGGGGGCCGAGCTGGCTGCTCGGCGCCTATGATCTCGTCAAGCTGGAGGAGGCGCCCTTCGACGCGAGCATCTGGGCCGAGCTCAAGGCGAGCGACGCTCCCAAACGCGCCACGGCCTATCCGACCAGCAAGGTCGTGATCGGCGCCAATGTCGATCTCGCCAGGAAGGCGCCGCAGCTCGCCGGCTTCTTCAAGAGCTATGGCACGACCAGCGACGTGACCTCGAAGATGCTGGCCGAAGCCCGCGAGAAGGGCGTCACGCCCGAGCAGCAGGCGCTCGTCTTCCTGAAGACGCAGGGCGAGACCTGGAAGAAATGGCTGCCGGCCGATGTCGCCGGCAAGGTTGCTGCGAGCCTGTGACGACCGCCTTGGTGCCGGATTTCGGGAGGACCCTGCAAGGCGCGATCAACCGGGCCGTCGATGCCCTCGTCACCGGTTATGGCGACAGGCTCGATGGTTTCGGTGCGGCGCTGACGGCGCCTGTCCGCCTGGCCGAGACGCTGCTTCAGCATGTCCCGGCCCCGGCCTTCGTGTTGGCGGTCGCGGCCGGCGCCTGGCTCGCGACGCGGCGGGTCGGTTTCGCATTAGCAATGGCGGCCCTGCCGCTGGCGCTTGCGGGACTAGGGGTCTGGGGCGAGGCGATGCAGTCGCTCGCTCTGGTGACGGTCGCCGTCGTCTTCGTCGTGCTGCTGGGCTTGCCGCTCGGCGTCGCCGCGGCGCGGCTGCCGCGATTGGGGCGGGCGCTCGCACCGCTCTACGACCTCATGCAGACCATCCCGAGCTTCGTCTACCTCATCCCCGTCGCGATGCTGCTCGGGCTCGGTCGCGCGCCGGCTCTCGTCGCGACGCTGGTCTATGCGCTGCCGCCCTTCGCCCGCCTGACCGAACTCGGCCTGCGCGGCGTCGATGCCGGGCTGGTCGAGGCCTCGCGGGCTTTGGGCCTCAGGCCGCGCCAGACCTTCTGGCTGATCGAATTGCCGCTGGCCCGGCCGACAATCCTGCAGGGGCTGAACCAGGCGATCATGATGGCGCTCGCCATGGTCGTGGTCGCCTCGATGATCGGCGCCAAGGGGCTGGGCGAGGTCGTGCTGCTCGGCCTGCAACGAGCCGATCCCGGCCTCGGCTTCGTCGGCGGGTTCGGCATCGTCCTGCTCGCGGTGCTGCTCGACCGGATGGCGCAGGCGGTTCTCGGAGCCCGACAGCCGCCACGTTGACCAGTCAGCGAATCAGCGGGGGAAAACCATGCTCGAAGCACTTGAACAAAACAGGAACATCATTGATAATGCCTCAATCGGCCGATAGGGTTCGGCTCCGGTCACAAGGCCGGTTTGTGTGAAGTGCGCAGGAAACGGAGCCTGTCATGGCTGGTAGCGTCAACAAGGTCATTCTGGTCGGCAATCTCGGGCGCGATCCCGAAGTGCGCCGCCTCGGCAGCGGCGAGCCTGTCGTCAATCTGCGTATCGCCACCTCCGAGACCTGGCGCGACAAGCAGAGCGGCGAGCGCAAGGAGCGCACCGAGTGGCACTCGGTCGTGATCTTCAACGAGAACCTGGCGAAGGTCGCCGAGCAGTACCTGAAGAAGGGCTCGAAGATCTATATCGAGGGCCAGCTCCAGACCCGGAAATGGCAGGACCAATCCGGCGTCGAGAAATATACCACCGAGATCGTGCTGCAGCGCTTCCGCGGTGAGCTCACCATCCTCGACAGCCGCCAGGGCGGCGGCGACGAGTATGGCGAGGGTGGCGGCAGCAGCGGCGGCTATATGGACGATCGCTCGGGCGGCGGCGGTGGCGGCTCCTTCGGCCGTTCCAGCGCGATGGGCGGTGGCGGCGGCGGTTCGCGCCAGCCGGCGATGTCGGGCGGTGGCGGTGGTGGCGGCGGACGCTCGTCGTCCAGCCATCTCGACGACGATATCCCGTTCTAGGGCTTGGGAATTTTTCTCGGAAACGCACCGTCATCCCGGGCTTGACCCGGGATCCATTCCGGAGCGCCTCCGATCAAGGTTCAGGCATGGATCCCGGATCTTCGCTTCGCTGAGTCCGGGATGACGAGCTTTGCCTGTGGTTTCAGAAGGGCCGGCTCTCGCAAGGGAGCCGGCCTTTCCGTTTCGGCTCAGGGCCGCGCGATGACGAGGCGCAGCGAGCCGTCGAAGCTCGGCTGGTTGCGCAGGAAGCCATAGCAATCGTCCCAGGCGCCGCATGCGAGGTCCTGGCGCAGCTTCTCGATCGAGGCGGCGTTCCGCGCCTCGTCGACGAAGCTCCAGGCCGAGCAGGCCGAGCGGGCGCCCGGATCGAGGAACAGCTCCGGCCGGCCGTAATAGGCCTCGTTGAAGCCGTCGCGGCAGTCGAGCGGGATCGGCACCGCGACGATCTCGACATCGCCGCCCAGCACCGTGCCGATATGGCCGAGCGAGGGATAGCGCCGCGCCTCGGTCGCCAGCACCTCCGGCGCGTAATGATTGAGCCAGAAGGCCTGCACCAGCTCGGGATCGCAGGAAAGGATCGCGACCGGCCCGCGCGTCACCCGGCGCATCTCGCGCAGCCCCGCATCGAGGTTTGCCCATTGATGCACGGTGAAGGTCGCCATGCTCGCGTCGAAATGACCGTCGGGAAAGGGCAGGGCCTCCGCGGTCGCGTCGATCGCGGCGACGATATCGGCCGGGCGCTGCGCCCGCATCGAGGCGGAAGGCTCGACCGCCGTCATGTCGCGGCCGCGCGGCTCATAGGAGCCGGCGCCGGCGCCGACATTGAGGATGCGCCGGGCCGGGCCGAGCGCCGCCTCGATCAGGGCGGCGATGGCGGGCTCGGGCTGGCGATAGGAAGCGTAGCCCTGTCCGATGCGGCCGTAATCGGCGTCACCGGCGCTGCCATCCGCCCGGCGCGGGCTCGCAATCAGGTCGTTCATCGTGTCGTCTCCGTCAGCAGGGAGTGCCAGAGCGGCAAGGCGTGATCGCGCGTCAGCGGGGCGAGCGGAAGCGTGGCGGCCGTACCGGGATCGAGCCAGGCGATCTCGGCGATCTCCGCCGCGGGGCGTGGCTCGCCATCGAGAGGCAGGGCGAAAAGCTCGGCCTCGACGATGAAGCCCGGCTCGTTGGCGGCAGGGGCCGCGAAACGCCCGCAATGGCGCGCGGCTTCGGGTGAGGTGGCGAGTCCCAGCTCTTCCCGGAGTTCACGGGCGAGCGCATCGAGGGGCTGTTCGCCGGGCTCGATCTTGCCGCCCGGCTGCATGAACCAGGCGGTGCCGCGCTTGCGGACGAGCAGCAGGCGCTGGCCAGCGTCGGTCAGCAGGGCGGCTGCGATGCGGATTCGCTGGATACCCTCGCTCAAGATCGATTCCCTATCCGATGAGGCGCGCGAGGATTGGCACGATCGGCGGGGGGCGGGGAAGGGGCCTCTTCGATGGCGTGGCCGGGAGGATGGTGATAGGAACCGGCGCTGGATTTCGAGAGCCAACGCAAGCGAGGCGTCAGGATCATGTTCGAGGCACGCAGCATCGCCGCCGGCAGCAAGCCGGACTTCTATCGCGAGCTCGCCGGGCAGCTCGAGGCCCTGCTCGCCGGCGAAAGCGATCCCGTAGCCAACGCCGCCAACACCTCCGCCCTGCTGTTCCAGATGATGCCGGACCTGAACTGGGCCGGGTTCTACATCATGCGCGGTGGCGAGCTGGTGCTCGGCCCGTTCCAGGGCAAGCCGGCCTGCGTCCGCATTCCCGTCGGCAAGGGCGTCTGCGGTGCGGCGGTCGCCCAGCGGAAAACGATGCTGGTCGAGGACGTCCATGCCTTCCCCGGCCATATCGCCTGCGATGCGGCCTCGCGCTCCGAACTGGTCGTGCCGCTCCATGGCCGCGACGGCGTCATCGGCGTGATCGATCTCGACAGCCCGTCGCCGGCGCGATTCGATGCCGACGACCAGGCGGGCATCGAACGCATCGCGGCGATCTGGCTCGCCGCCTGCGGCGAAGGCGCGCAGGCGAACCTCGCCAAAGCCTCCTGAGGCGGCGGTGCCCTCGCTGAGCCTGCGCATCCAGCTCGACCCCGAGGGCAGGATCGGCCCCGGCAAGATCGCGCTGCTCGAGAACATCGCGATGCATGGTTCGATCTCGGCTGCCGGCCGGGCGATGGAGATGTCCTACCGGCGCGCCTGGGAACTGGTCGAGGAACTGAACGTGCTCTTCGGCAAGCCGGTGGTCGAGCGTCAGGTCGGCGGGCGCAATGGCGGCGGCGCGCAACTGACGGCGCTGGGCGAAGCGCTGATCCTGCGCTTCCGGGCGGTCGAGCAGGCTGCGGCCGAGGCCGCGGCGACGCATCTCGCGGCGTTGCAGGCCGAGATCGACCGGCCCGAGCGCGGCTGACAGGCCGGTACGCGCCGCGTCGGCGGCGCCTTGCATTCATCGAATAGCGGATATGTGAGGGCCGTCCGGCAGCGCGGGCAGGCCTGATTTCGCGTGGCCGAGGCCCATGCGGGGCCATGCCCGGCGAGCCGCTTTTTCTTGACATGCCCGCCCGATTCGAACAGGCGTATCGCATATGCAGCATCGGTGCTGCAAGTCTTTTTTTGTAATGATTCCAATGAGGAAGCTGCCGGCCTCCAGGGACCCGGCGGCAGGGCCGTGGAGCCGGCGAAAGCCGGCACGGCGCTCCTCCAGAGAAGGCTGATTTGTGATGATGCGTGCGTTCCGTCTGGCTCTGGTTGCGATGAGCCTGTCCGTGGTGGCGGCCCAGGCTCAGGTGCCGGGGCAAACCGCCCCGCAGACGCCGGCCGATGCGGCTCCGCCCGCGGCGCAGGCTCAGCCGGCCGCCCCGAGCCAGCCAGTTGTTCCCAGCCAGCCGGCGGCGGCACAGCCAGCCGCTCCCGTTCAGCAAGCCGCCCCGGCCCAGCCGGGAGCTCCGACCACTCCGCTGCCGCCCGCTCTGCCCCAGCTCAGCATCAACCCGCCCAGCACGGCTCACCCGCCGCTGACGCCCGGCAATGCAGCCACGTCCTCGCCGGCGACGCCCGTGGTCGCTCCGCCGGCTGCGGCGGCCACCCTGCCGCATGACCTGTCGCCCTGGGGCATGTTCATGGCGGCCGATATCGTCGTGAAGGGCGTGATGCTCGGGCTCGCCTTCGCCTCGCTGGTGACCTGGACGATCTGGCTCGCCAAGGCGATGGAGCTCGCCGCCGCCAAGCGTTCGGCCGGCCGGGCGCTGCGCCGCATCGAGGCGGCCGACAACCTGAATGCTGCGGCCAGTGCTGCCGCCGGCAAGAACGGCAAGCTGCGCGGCGCCGTCGGCCAATTGCTCTCGGCGGCCCTTGCCGAGACGCGCCGTTCGGCCGATCTCGGCGAGGACGGCATCAAGGAGCGCGTCGCCATTGCGCTCTCGCGGATCGAGGCGCGCGCCGGCCGCTCCATGGCGCGCGGCACCGGCCTGCTCGCCACGATCGGCTCGACCGCGCCCTTCGTCGGCCTGTTCGGCACGGTCTGGGGCATCATGAATTCCTTCATCGGCATCAGCCAGGCCAAGACAACCAATCTCGCCGTCGTCGCGCCGGGCATCGCCGAGGCGCTGCTGGCGACCGCGATCGGCCTCGTCGCCGCCATTCCCGCCGTCATCATCTACAACGTCTTCGCCCGCGCGATTACCGGCTACCGGGCCACGCTCTCCGATGCCTCGGGCGAGATCCTGCGCCATCTCTCGCGCGACCTGGAGCGCCGCCAGCGCGCCGTCGCGCCGGCTCCGCGCGCGGCCTCGGCCTCCTCGGCTTCCGCCGCAGCGGCGGCGCCTGCGCCGCTCGTTCCGGCGGAGTGAGCCATGGGCGTTTCCCTCAAGGACCCGCAGGACGGCGACCTCGGCGAGGTCAGCGACATCAACGTGACGCCGTTCATCGACGTCATCCTCGTGCTGCTGATCATCTTCATGGTCGCGGCGCCGCTCTCGACGGTGGATGTCGCGGTCGACCTGCCGGTTTCGAACGCGCAGCCGCAGCCGCGGCCGGATACGCCGATGTTCCTGACCGTGAAGGGCGATCTCACGCTCGCGCTCGGCAACGACGCTGTGCCGCGCGAGGCGCTGCAGGCGGCGCTCGACCAGAAGACCAATCGCGACCGCGAGCAGCGGGTGTTCCTGCGGGCCGATGGCAGCGTCGCCTATAGCGAGCTGATGAACGTGATGAACCTGCTGCGCAATGCCGGCTATCTCAAGATCGCGCTGGTCGGGCTGGAGGATACCGGGCAGGGGGCTGCTGCGGGGCCGAGGCCATGAGCATGGAACGCCCGTCGATCTCCCGCTACGCGCCGGCCGCCCTGCGCTGGAGCCTGGCCGCCTTCGTGGTCGCGACCGCCCATGGCACGGCCGGCTGGGTCATCGCCAACTGGCAGCGCGCCGAGGCCGCGATGGGCGCGCCGCCAGCCGCCGTCATGATCGAGCTCGCGCCGCTGGCCGTCGCGCCCGAGGCGCCGCAGCAGGATGTCGCGCCCGGTCCCGAGATGGCCGAGGCGCAGCCGGAGCCCGAGCCGCCGCCGCCCGAGCCGGTTGAGCAGCCCAAGGAGATCGAGCCGCCACCTCCGGAGCCGGAGCCCGTCGCGATTCCCGAGCCGGAGATCAAGATTCCCGAATTGCCGCCGCTGCCGGATGCCGCGGCCATCCTGACGCCGCCGCCGAAGGAGCAGCCGAAGCCGCCTCCGCCGGAGAAGCCCAAGCCGAAGCCGAAACCGAAGATCGTCGAAAAGAAGAAGCCGATCCGGCCGGATAAGCCGAAGGCCGAGCAGACCACCGCGCCGGTGGCGCAGGAGCAGGCGGCGCCGCGCGCGGCTGCCCCCAATTCCGGGGCGTCCTCCGCATCTCCGGCCGCGACCGCGAGCTGGCGCGGCACGCTGATGGCGCATCTCAACCGCTACAAGCGCTTCCCGGGCGGCGCCAGCCCCGGCACGGTGCAGGTCGCGTTCAGCATCGATCGCGGCGGCCGCGTGCTTTCGGCCCGGCTCGTCCGCGGTTCGGGCGACGCGGCGCTGGACGAGGAGGCGGTCTCGATGATCCGCCGCGCCAGCCCCGTGCCGGCTCCGCCGGACGGGCTTGGCGGCGGCGCGATCTCGCTGGCTGTGCCGATCCGGTTCTCGCGCTAGACTGGCGACGGGAACCGGGAGGCCGTCCGCGCGTAGGACGGACAGGTTTGCGAGAGGAGAAGCGGGATGACGATCATCAGGCTTGCAGCCGGCGCGGTGCTGGTCCTCGCACTGGGCGGCTGCGTCACCACCGAGGCCGAATACCGGGCCATGGACGAGCAGCGCTGCCGCTCCTTCGGCTTCCGCGCGCCGAGCGAGGGATTCTCGAACTGCCTGCTGCAGCTCGATCTCGATCGCGCGGCCGAGCGGCGCTATCGCTTCGACCGTTTTGACGCCTCTTTCGGCGGGCCGTGGGGCTACGGCCGGCGCTGGTGAGCGCCGCACTCCCGACAAGAAAAAAGGGCCGCGCGGGAAGCGCAGCCCAAGTCTAGGGAGGAAACGCCCAAGGAGGGCGACGCAACATCTCTGCTGCGCTGCATCCTAGATAGGGAGCCCCGGCCGCCGCTGCAAGGTCAAAAGGGCAGCATCGCTGACTTATTTTTGGGCGATCGAATCGTTCATTGAAATCAATCGATTACCTGATTTCTCTTGGTGCCCGCGCGAGCCGCTGCCCATCGATTGCCGATGCGCTGCATTGCAAGAAAGTCAGATTGACAAGCGCCGGAAACTGCTCATTCATATGTATGCATATGAAATCCGCTCTCCCAAGCCCGGTGCGAGCGGTATCGCTGCGGATTGCAGCCGCAGCGAGGCGAAGGACCCATCCGATGAAGATCGATCGTCGCAGTTTCGTCGCGGGCACGCTCGCCCTCGGCGTTCCCCAGCTGGTGCGCGCCCAGGGCGCGGGGCCGATCCGCATCGGCGAGGTCAATTCCTATACCGCGCAGCCGGCCTTCCTGAAACCCTATCGGCAGGCCTGGGAACTGGCGCAGGAGCAGATCAACGCGGCCGGCGGCGTGCTCGGCCGCAAGCTCGAGACGGTCTTCCGCGACGATGCCGGCAAGCCCGAGGATGCGGTGCGTCACGCCGCCGATCTCGCGACCGCCGAGAAGGTCGACATCATCGCCGGCGGCTTCCTCTCCAATGTCGGCCTCGCGCTCGCCGATTACGCCAACCAGAACAAGCGGCTCTATGTCGCTTCCGAGCCGCTGGCTGATGCGCTCGTCTGGTCGAAGGGCAATCGCTACACCTTCCGCTTAAGGCCCTCGACCTACATGCAGGCGGCGATGCTGGTCGAGGAAGCGGCGAAGCTCCCGGCCAAGAAATGGGCCATCGTCGCGCCGAACTACGAATACGGCCAGTCGGCGGTGAAGTGGTTCAAGGAACTGCTCGTGAAGGCGCGTCCCGACGTGACCTTCGTCGCCGAGCAGTTCCCGGCGCTGGGCCGCATCGATGCCGGCGCGACCGTTCAGGCGCTGGAAGCGGCCAAGCCCGATGCGATCTTCAACGTCACCTTCGCGGTCGATCTCGCCAATTTCGTCCGCGCCGGTAACACGCGCGGCCTGTTCGAGGGGCGCCAGGTCGTCTCGATGCTGACTGGCGAGCCGGAATATCTCGACACGCTCGGTCCCGAGACGCCGGAAGGCTGGATCATCACCGGCTATCCGCATGCCGACCTGCAGACGCCCGAGCACGTGAAGTTCCGCGACGCCTACAGGGCGAAGTACAACGACTATCCGCGGCTCGGCTCGGTCGTGGGCTACGAGACGGTGCAGGCCATCGCAGCCGCACTCGCGAAGGCGGGCTCCACCGACAACGAGAAGCTGGTCGACGCTTTCGAGGGGCTGAAATTCGGCTCGGCCTTCGGCCCGATCGAATTCCGCAAGATCGACCACCAGTCGACGCTCGGCGCCTATGTCGGCAAGAGCGCGCTGAAGAACGGCAAGGGCGTGATGGTCGACTGGAGCTATCGCGACGGCGCCAAGTACCTGCCCAGCGACGACGAGGTCCGCAAGCTGCGACCGGTCGTCGGCTGAGCTTGGCTGACAGGGAGCGTGGCGCTGCCGCCTGAAACGCCGTAGCGCCGCGCCCGAGACGACATGCTTGATCTCGTCCTCACCCAGACCCTGAATGGCCTGGCCTCGGCGTCGTCGCTGTTCCTGGTGGCGTGCGGGCTGTCGATCATCTTCGGCGTCACGCGCATCGTGAACTTCGCCCATGGCTCGCTCTACATGCTGGGCGGCTACCTGGCCTTCACGCTGGTGACCTGGCTCGGTCCGGCCGATCCGCTCGGCTTCTGGGGCGGCGTCATCCTCGCCGTGCTGCTGACCGGCCTTGCCGGTGTGCTCATCGAGGTCCTGATCCTCCGGCGGATCTATCAGGCGCCGGAGCTGTTCCAGTTGCTCGCGACCTTCGGCGTCGTGCTGATGCTGCAGGACATCGCGCTCGCGACCTGGGGGCCGGAGGACAAGCTCGGCCCGCGCGCGCCGGGCTTCCGCAGCTTCGTCATCCTGTTCGACAACCGCTTCCCGAGCTACGAGCTCTTCCTGATCGCGGTCGGGCCGGTCGTGCTCGGCCTGATCTGGCTCTTGTTCCACCGGACACGCTGGGGCGTGCTGATCCGGGCGGCGACGCAGGACCGCGAGATGGTCTCCGCGCTCGGCGTCAACCAGCGCCTGCTCTTCACCTCGGTCTTCGCCTTCGGCGCGGCGCTGGCGGGGCTCGGCGGCGCGCTCCAGCTCCCGCGCGAGGCGATCAACCTCCATATGGACCTGTCGATGATCGCCGAGGCCTTCGTGGTCGTGGTGGTCGGCGGGCTGGGAAGCGTGACGGGCGCCTATCTCGCCGCCGTGCTGATCGGCGTCCTCCATGCCTTCGGCATCCTGATCCTGCCGAAGATCACGCTGGTGCTGGTCTTCCTGGTGATGGCGGCGGTGCTGATCGTCCGGCCGCACGGTCTGCTCGGCAAGGCGGCGATCGAGCCGCGCGGCCATGCCGGCCAGCTTTTCCTGCTGCGTCCGGCCGACGGCGCGGCCAAGCTGTTCGGAGCGGTGGCGCTCGGCCTGCTGGCGCTGGCGCCGCTCGTCGTCCCAGATCATGTCATCCTGACCTTGACCGATCTCGTCATCTTCGCGGTCTTCGCCGCTTCGCTGCATCTGCTGATGGGGCCGGGCGGCATCACCTCCTTCGGCCATGCCGCCTATTTCGGCCTCGGCGCCTATGGCGCGGCGCTGGCGGTGAAATGGCTGGGCAGCCCGATGGAAGAGGCACTGATGCTGGCGCCATTGATGGCCGGCATCGCGGGCGCGATCTTCGGCTGGTTCTGCGTGCGGCTCTCGGGCGTCTATCTGGCCATGCTGACGCTGGCCTTCGCCCAGATCGCCTGGGCCACGGCCTTCCAATGGGTCGACCTTACCGGCGGAGACAACGGCATCCTCGGCGTCTGGCCCTCGGCCTGGGCGGTGCCGAAGACGGTGTTCTACTATCTCGCGCTCGCCATCGCCGTAATCGTGATCGTGGCGCTGCGCGTCATCATCTTCGCGCCCTTCGGCTACGCCTTGCGCGCCGGCCGCGACAGCCCCTTGCGGGCGGAGGCGATCGGGCTCGATGTCGGGCGCGTGCAATGGGCGGCCTTCGTCATCGCTGCGGTCGCGGCCGGCATCGCCGGCGGGCTCTTCGCCTTCTCGAAGGGCTCGGTCTTCCCGACCTATATGGCGATCCCGCGCTCGGTCGATGCCTTGCTGATGGTGCTGCTCGGCGGCGTGCAGACGGTTGCCGGGCCGGTCGTGGGCGCCTTCGCCTATATGGGCCTCAACGAGCAGTTGATGAAGCTGACGGCCTATTGGCGCTTCGTGCTGGGCTTGTCGATCGTGCTGCTCGTCGTCCTGTTCCCGCGCGGCCTCGTCGGCACCTGGCTGTTCTGGCGCGCCCGGCGCGAGAGCGCCACGCCAGCAACGGCAACGGCATGAACGCGCCCGCGGTCCCTGTGCTGGAAGCCCGCGACCTCGCCCGGTCCTTCGGCGGCGTGAAGGCGGTCGACGGCGCGTCCTTCTCGGTCGAGGCCGGCAAGCTGGTCGCCCTGATCGGCCCCAACGGCGCCGGCAAGACGACCTGTTTCAATATGCTGAACGGGCAGCTCAAGCCCGATCGCGGCGAAGTCCTGCTGGCGGGCCGGCCGATCACCGGGCTGGCGCCGCGCAAGGTCTGGCGCCTCGGCGTCGGTCGCACCTTCCAGATCACGGCGACCTTCGCCTCGATGACCGTACGCGAGAACGTCCAGATGGCGCTGACCTCGCATGAAGGCGAGAGCTGGCGCCTATTCGGCCGCGCCGACGGGCGCCACCGCGAGGCGGCGGACAAGCTGCTCGCTCAGGTCGGTATGACCCAGCAAGCCGAGCGCGCCTGCGGCGTGCTCGCCTATGGCGACCTGAAGCGGGTCGAGCTCGCGGTCGCGCTCGCCAATGCGCCGAAGCTGCTGCTGATGGACGAGCCGACCGCCGGCATGGCGCCACAGGAGCGCATCGCGTTGATGGCATTGACCGCCCGCATCGCGCGGGAGCGCGGTATAGCGGTGCTCTTCACCGAGCACGACATGGACGTCGTCTTCGCCCATGCCGACCGCGTGCTGGTGCTCGACCGTGGCCGGGTGATCGCGGCCGGGACGAGTGCCGAGGTGCGCAACGACCCGCAGGTGCGGGCGGTCTATCTCGGCTCCGGCGCGACCTCGGGAGGGCATTGATGACGGCGCTCCTCGAACTCGCGGGCGTCGAGGCCTGGTATGGCCGCGCCAAGATCCTGCACGGCGTCGGCTTCTCGGTCGGGACAGGCGAGGTCGTCGCGCTGATGGGGCGCAACGGCGCCGGCAAGTCCATGACGATGAAGACGGTGATGGGGCTGGTGCCGGAGCCGCAAGGCTTGATCCGTTTCGAGGGCCAGGAGATCGCCGGCCGCGAGCCCTTCGCCATTGCCCGGCTCGGCATCGGCTATGTCCCGGAGGACCGGCGCGTCTTCTCGGACCTGACGGTGATGGAGAACCTCGAGGTCGGCCGCCAGCCGTCCCGCAAGGGCGCGCCGCACTGGACGCCGGAGCGCCTGTTCGATCTCTTCCCCAATCTCGGGCGCATGCGCGACCGGCCGGGCGGCGCCATGTCCGGCGGCGAGCAGCAGATGCTGACCATCGCCCGCACGCTGATGGGCAATCCGCGCCTGCTGCTGCTCGACGAGCCCTCCGAGGGGCTCGCGCCGGTCATCGTCGAGGCGATGGCACAGACCATCCGCGTGCTGAAGGGCGAGGGGCTGTCCGTGCTGCTCTCCGAGCAGAATCTGCATTTCGCCGGCAGCATCGCCGACCGCGCCGTGATCATCGAGAAGGGACTGATCCGCTTCGACGATACGATGACCGCGCTCAAGGCTGACGAGGCGGCGCGGAGCCAGTATCTGGCGGTCTGAAGCCCGCGAGCAGGCGCCGCATCACGTCGAGCAGCGGCGCAACTTCAGGCTCGGCCATCGGATCGAGCGCCGCGATGGTGATCGCCTTGGCGCGCTCGACATAAGTCGGCAGCAATTCGCGGCCGCGCGCGCCGAGCTGCACCAGCACGCGGCGCTTGTCGTCGGGATCGTGCAGGCGCTCGACCAGCCCGCGCTCGGCCAGCCGCGTCACCACGCCCCGGATCGTGGCCGGGTCCATCGCCGTCATGCGACCGAGCTGGTTCTGGGAAATCCGCCCATCGACCGCGAGTCGGCAGAGCACCGCGAATTGCGGCGGCGTCGGCCCATCCTCGCCCATCATCTCCAGGAACATCGCGACATAGCGCTGCTGCATCTGCCGCAGCAGGAAGCCGAACTGCTCGTCCAGGACATAGCCGGCGAGGTCGACCGACTCAGGCGTCGCGGAATCGGCCTGGCCGCTGGCCGTGCGGTGATGCCGGCCGAGCCCGTCTTCCGATTCCTCTGCGCGATCCATGCTGGCTCCGGGTGGCGATTCTGCCGGCTGACGGCAGAGGCTCATTCTCCCGGATCATATGTGTTCGTTCAATCAGGCGATAACACCCGAGCCTCAACAAAAAGAAGTCATCCCGGGCGACCGCAGGGAGACCCGGGATCCATTCCGGAACGCTTCCGAAGAAGGTTCAGGCATGGATCACGGATCTCCGCTGCGCTTCGTCCGGGATGACCAGCGTCTTCCGGATTGTGTCAGGGGCTGAAAATCAGCCCAGCGACATGGTCAGCGGCGGCTTCACTTCGGGCGGCAGCGGCGAGGTGTAGCCTTCCTTGCCGAGGCGCGCCTTGTGGTCGGCCTTGGCGGCCGCCATCAGGGCGGGGTCGCTCAGCACGGCCGCGCCGGTCGCAGCCATCGCCTTGGCGACATGGACCATCGCCTTGTGCGCGGCCGGGGACTTGCCCTGCGCCACCACCTGCCAGGTGTGGAACGGCGTGCCCATCGCGACGGTCGGCGCATGGGCCTGCACGGTCGGCACCGCCCAGCTGACGTCGCCGATATCCGTCGAGCCGATCGCCGGGTTGCGCTTGGCATCGCGCGGCACGAGGAAGTCGGCGAGCGGGGCGCCGGTATCGGGCATGCCGATGGTGCGCCAGATCGAGGCGATCTCCTGCGGGGAGAGCGTGCCGCGAATCTTCTCGGCATAGGCCTTGTCGGCATCGTCGAAATGCGGCGCGCCGAGTTCGCCCATCACCTTGTGCATGGCTTCTTCGAGCGGCGTGTTGGCGACGAGATCGGAGACGGCGCTGACGATGCGCATCTCCATCTTGGTTTCCGTCATTAGCGCAGCGCCTTCGGCGATCTTCTTTACGCGCTGGACGAGTTCCAGCATGCCGCGCAAGTCACGGGCACGGATGGAATAACGGACGCGGGCATGGGCCTGGACGACGTTGGGCGCGATGCCGCCGGTGTCGAGCAGCGCGTAATGGACGCGGGCGTCGGACGGCATGTGCTCGCGCATGTAGTTGACGCCGACATTCATCAATTCGACGGCATCGAGCGCCGAACGGCCGAGATGGGGCGCGGCAGCGGCATGCGAGGCGCGGCCGGTGAAGACGAAATCGGCGCGGGTATTGGCCAGGGCGAGGGCTGGAGCGACCTCCCAGAAGCTCGACGGGTGCCACGAGATCGCGACATCGGCGTCGTCGAAGGCGCCGGCGCGGACCATGAAGGCCTTGGCGGCGCCGCCTTCCTCGGCCGGGCAGCCGTAATAGCGCACGCGGCCGGGAATCTTGTTCTCGGCGAGCCAGTCCTTCATCGCCACCGCGGCGAGCATAGCGGCCGAGCCGAGCAGGTTATGGCCGCAGCCATGGCCATGGCCGCCGGCCTCGATCTCCTTGTGCTCGGAAGCGCCGGCTTCCTGCGACAGGCCGGGCAAGGCGTCGTATTCGCCGAGGAAGGCGATGACCGGGCCGCCTTCGCCGGCCTCGCCGATCACGGCGGTCGGGATATCGGCGACGTTTTCAGTGATCTTGAAGCCCTGGTGCTTCAGCTCTGCGATGTGCTCTGCGACGGAGCGCTTCTCGGTGTAGCACACCTCCGGCATGCCCCAGACCCGGTCGGAGAGCGCGATCAGGCGCTCCTTGTTCGCATCGACATGCCGCCAGAGATCGTTTCGATTGTCCATTGTCGTTCCGCCTGGAGAACGCCTTGGCGCTCCCCGTCTTTCGTTGAGAGGCGGATTCCCCGGCGGGGCCGATGCGGCCGGGCCGGACCCGCCTCTGGTGGGCGGTGGCATATGAGCAATCCCGCACCGCCCCGTCCAGACATTCAGCGCATGGCGGAGCAGCGTCTCAGGCTTTGGCCTGCACCGTTGGCGTGGCGGCGAAGTCCGCAAGGATCGGGCAATCCGGGCGATGGTCGCCATGGCAATGCGTCGCCAGATGCCTGAGCGTGTCGGCCATGGCCTTGAGCTCGGCCGCCTTTTCCTCGAGCTCGCGCACATGCGCCATGGCGAGGTTCTTCACATCGGCGCTGGCCCGGCTCTTGTCGCGCCAGAGGGCGAGCAGCTCACGCGTCTCCTCCAGCGAGAAGCCGAGATCGCGCGAGCGGCGCACGAAGCGCAGCGTATGCACGTCGTCGGCGGCATAGACCCGGTATTGCGCGGCGGTGCGGGCTGGCGCGGTGATCAGGCCGATACTCTCGTAATAGCGGATCATCTTGGCGCTGACGCCGGAGCGGGTTGCGGCTTCGCCGATATTCATCTCAGGCCTCCTTTCCATGTGAAGCCGGAACTTGGAAACGCTTCAACCTGAGCGCATTGCTGACGACGCTGACGCTGGACAGCGCCATGGCGAGCCCGGCGAAGACCGGCGAAAGCAGGATGCCGAAGGCCGGATAGAGCACGCCGGCCGCGACCGGGATCAGCAGGGCGTTGTAGCCGAAGGCCCAGGCGAGATTCTGGCGGATGTTGGAAATCACCGCCTGCGAGAGCGCAATCGCGCGCGGCACGCCCATGACGTCGCCGGACATCAGCACGACATCGGCGCTTTCGATCGCGATATCCGTGCCGGTGCCGATGGCGATGCCGACATCGGCCTGGGCCAGCGCCGGCGCGTCGTTGATGCCGTCGCCGACGAAGGCGACCTTGGCGCCACGGCCCTGCAGGCGCTTCACCACCTCGGCCTTGTCGGTCGGCAGCACCTCGGCCCAGACCTCGTCGATGCCGAGGCCGCGCGCCACCGCTTCCGCCGTGCGCCGGTCGTCGCCGGTCACCATCGCGACCTTGAGGCCGAGCCTGTGAAGGGCGGCGATGGCGGCGGGCGTGGTCTCCTTCACCGCGTCGGCAACGGCGATGACCGCAGCGATCCTGCCGTCGATTGCGGCATAGAGCGGCGTCTTGCCGGCCTCGGCCAGAGCCTTGGCGCGGGCGGCGAAGGGCGCGATGTCGAGCCCGGCGTCCTCCATCAGCCGGTGGCCGCCGATCGCGACCTTGCGGCCCTCGACCGTCGCGGTGACGCCGCGGCCGGGATCGCTGGCGAAATCGGCGGGCTCGGCGAGCGCAAGATTACGAGCCTTGGCGGCCGCGACCAGCGCCAGCGCCAGCGGATGCTCCGAACGGTTCTCGGCCGAGCCGACGAGGCGCAGCGCGTCATCGGCCGCGAAGCCGTTCGCCGGCTCGATATCGGTGAGTTCCGGCTTGCCCTTGGTCAGCGTGCCCGTCTTGTCGAGCGCGACGATCTGGACGTCCTTCAGGGCCTGCAAGGCGTCGCCCTGACGGAACAGGATGCCGAGTTCGGCGCCGCGGCCGGTGCCGACCATGATCGAGGTCGGCGTGGCCAGGCCCATGGCGCAGGGGCAGGCGATGATCAGCAGCGCAACGGCGTTGACCAGCGCATGCGACAGAGCCGGGCTCGGGCCGAAGGTCAGCCATACGGCGAAGGTCAGCAGCGCCAGCCCGATCACGACCGGGACGAACCAGAGCGTGACGCGGTCGACCATGGCCTGGATCGGTAGCTTGGCGCCCTGCGCGGCCTGAACGGTGCGCACGATCTGGGCGAGCAGCGTGTCGGAACCGACCTTTCTCGCGGTGAAGCGCAGCGCGCCCGAGCCGTTGATCGTGCCGCCGGTCACAGTGCTGCCGGCTTCCTTGCGGACGGGCGCGGGCTCACCGGTGATCATCGATTCATCGACGAAGGAGGTGCCGTCCGCAACTTCGCCATCGACCGGGACGCGCTCGCCCGGCCGGAGGATGACGATATCGCCGGGGCGGACGCTGTCGACCGCGATATCGCTCTCCGCGCCGTCACGCAGCACGCGGGCGGTCTTGGGCTGGAGCGCGATCAGGCTGCGGATGGCGGCGCCCGTACGGCCCTTGGCGCGCGTCTCGAACCAGCGCCCGAGCAGGATCAGCGTGACGATCACGGCGCCGGATTCGAAATAGGTGCCCTCCGTCCCCGCCGGCAGCAGGTCCGGCAGGAAGGTCGCGACGCTGGAATAAAGATAGGCCGCGCCGGTGCCGAGCATGACCAGCGAGTTCATGTCGGGCGCCAGCCGCAGCAGCGCCGGGAAACCCTTGCGCAGGAAGACGAGGCCCGGGCCGAACTGGACGATGGTCGCCAGCGCAAAGGAGAACACGCGCAGGTTCCACTCGCCGAAGGTGCCGGCAAGCCAGTGATGCAGGGCAGGGACCATATGGCTGCCCATCTCGACGACGAGCAGCGGCAGGGTCAGCAAACCGGCGAGGATGACGGAGCGCAGCAGCTTGCCCTGTTCCTCGTCCTTGGCGGCCTGCTGGCGAGCGCTGGCATCGCCATCGGCCGCAATGACCGGGCTCGCCTCATAGCCGGCGCCGGCGACGGCTTTGACCAGGACCGGGACAATCTCGTCGCCGGCGAGCGTCTTCACGCTGGCGCGCTCGGTCGCGAGGTTCACGGTGGCATCGACCACGCCCGGCACGGCGCGGAGCGCCTTCTCGACATGGCCGACGCAGGAGGCGCAGGTCATGCCCGAGACCGACAACTCGATCGTGGTCTCGACCGGGATGTAGCCGCTCTGACGAACCGCTGCTTCGACCTGCTTCAGGTCGGTGTCGTCCTTGGCGAAGCTGATGTGAGCCCGCTCGGTCGCGAGGTTGACCGAGACCGCATCGACGCCCGGCACCGCCGCGATGGCGCGCTCGACATGAGCGACGCAGCTCGCGCAGGTCATGCCCTCGACGCCCAGATCGAGGGTTTCGAGGTCGTTCCTGCTCTTGTCGATGACCGTCATCGCCGTCTCCTTCATGGTGATGACAGGCGATATAGTCCTTCCCATCATGGGAAGGTCAAGATTAGCCCCATGATTTTTTGAGAGGGCGGTGAGGCGCCCGTTTCACGGCATCTCGACCGAGACGCTCTTGATCACCGCATGAACAAGCTTGCCGGGCGCCAGGCCGAGCAAGGCGACGGATTTCGCCGTCAGGCGTGCCGCCAGTTTCGCCTCGCCGCAAGCGATGAGCAGATGCACGGTACTGCCGCCGACGCCACTGCGCTCGCCGATTTCGGCAATAGAGCCGGACAAAACGTTGAGCGCGCTGATCTCGGCCGGCTGGCCGAGGCTGAGCATCACATCGCTGGCGAGGATGCGGATCTTGATGCGCTGGCCCTGCCGCAGCGCGCCGCGTGCGATCGTGAGCAACCCGGCCGGCGTCGTCAGCCGCGCCAGACCGAAGGCTTCCTCGAAGCCGGCGACTTCGGCGGATAGCAGCGTGCTCGCCTCGGGCGCGCCCGGCCGCGCCGCCAGATCGGGACGGGAGAGGATCTCAGCCGTCGGGCCACAGGCAGCAACACGCCCGTTCTCGACCATGGCGACCGTCGTGGCGAGGCGCGCGACCTCCGCCAGCGCATGCGAGACATAGACGATGGGGATGCCGGCCTCGTCGCGCAGGCGCTCGATATGCGGCAGGATCTCGGCCTTGCGGGCTTCGTCGAGCGCGGCCAAGGGCTCGTCCATCAGCAGCAGGCGCGGCTGGGCGAGCAGGGCGCGGCCGATGGCGACGCGCTGCTTCTCGCCGCCGGAAAGCGCGCCGGGGCGGCGGCGCAACAGATGGCCGATGCCGAGCAAGTCCAGCACCTTGTCGAGCTCGGCCGGCTTGCGCTGGGCACGCGGCACGAACCAGTGCCCGAACAGCAGGTTCTGCCGCACGGTGAGGTGCGGAAAGAGGCGCGCCTCCTGGAAGACATAGCCGATGCGGCGGCGGTGCTTCGGCACGAAGACGCCGCGCTCCGTATCGACCAGTGTCTCGCCATCGATGCGGACATGGCCGGAATCGGGGCGGATCAATCCACCGATGACGTTGACCAGCGAGGTCTTGCCGGAGCCCGAGCTGCCGAACAGGGCGGTCAGGCGCCCGTCGGAGGTGAGGGAGGCATCGAGGGTGAAGTCGCCGAGCCTGTGGCGGACGGCAATGTCGAGGACGTGGGTCATTCGACATTGATCCGGCGGCCGACGATGCGGGCCATCAGTTCGGAGAGGAAGAGCGCCGCGACCGAGATCGCGATCGAGATCAGCGTCAGGCGCAGCGCGCCGGCATCGCCGCCGGGCACCTGCGTAAAGGTGTAGATCGCGGAGGGCAGGGTCTGCGTCTCGCCGGGGATATTGGAGACGAAGGTGATCGTCGCGCCGAATTCGCCCATCGCCTTGGCGAAGCACAGGATCATGCCGGCGATGATGCCGGGCAGGCAGAGCGGCAAGGTGACGGTGAGGAAGACCCAGATCGGGCTCGCGCCCAGCGTTCCGGCAGCGGATTCGAGCTTGCGGTCGACGGCCTCGATCGAGAGGCGGATGGCGCGGACCATCAATGGGAAGCCCATCACGGCGCAGGCGAGCGCCGCGCCGGTCCAGCGGAACGAGAGCACGATCCCGAACCAGTCATAGAGGAACTGCCCGATCGGCCCGCGCCGGCCGAAGCCGACGAGCAGCAGATAGCCCGTCACCACGGGCGGCAGGATCAGCGGCATGTGGACGATGGCGTCGAGCAGGGACTTGCCCCAGAAGCGCCCGCGCGCCAGCAGCAGGCCAACGCCAAGCCCCAGCGGGAGGCTCGCGATCATGGCCGTCGTCGCGACGATGAGGCTGAGCCTCACCGCCGTCCATTCTTCAGGCGACAGCCAGTCGGTCACGAAGAGCTGGCAGCCTGGTTGAGCACCGTGAAGCCCTGCTTCTCGAAGACGGGCCGGGCGGCGGGGCTGCGCAGATAGGTCAGGAAGGCCTGCGCGTCGGGGTTGGCCGAGTCCTTGGTGACGGCGACGGGATAGACGATCGGCGGATGCGAATCCTCGGGGAAGGTCGCGACGACCTTGACCTGCGGGTCGGCCGCGGCATCGGTCGCGTAGACGATGCCGAGCGGAGCCTCGCCACGCGAGACCAGCAGCAGCGCGGCGCGGACATTGTCGGCCTGCGCGATCTTGTCCTTCACCTTGTCCCAGGCACCCAGCTTCTCCAGCGCCGCCTTGCCGTATTTGCCGGCCGGGACGGAATCGACATTGCCCATGGCGAGGCGGCCTGCGCCAACGGCCCCCGCGACATCGGCGCCGGGCTTGAGATCGAGCTTGGCGGTCGAATCCTTGCCGGCGACCAGCACGATGCGGTTGGCGAGCAGGCTGACGCGGGTATCCGGCTTGATCAGGTTCTTGCCCGCCGCATAGTCCATCCAGTCGAGATCGGCCGAGACGAAGAGGTCGGCCGGGGCGCCGTTCTCAAGCTGCTTCGCCAGCGTGTTGCTGGCGGCATAGGAGATCTTCGGCGCGGGCTTGCCGCTCTCCTTGACCCAGTTGGCGGCGGCCTCGTCCAGCGCATTCTTCATGCTGGCCGCGGCGAAGATCACGAGGTCCTTCGTCTGCGCCTGCGCGGCGTCGAAGGCAGGGGCGAAACTCACGGCAAGGGCGAGGCCCATGCCCAGCAGGGTGCGGCGTTTCAACATGCTGTTCCTCGCTCGAATTTATCGTTGTATATCGACGGATATAACGATGGTTGCCGCGCGCCCGGATCCAAGTCAAGGCGCGGCGGCGGTCGCGTTGTCGCAAGGAAAGGATGAGCCATGAAGATCAGCGCCCGCAACCAGCTCAAAGGCAAGATCGTCGAGATCACCAAGGGCGCGACGACGGCCCATGTCCGCATCGATATCGGCGGCGCGATCGTGACCTCCTCGATCACCAACGCCGCGGTGGACGATCTCGGCCTCACCGTCGGCAAGGAAGCTTATGCCGTGGTCAAGGCCTCCGACGTGATGATCGCGATCGACTGACGGGCTTGCTCACATGGTCCGCGAGAACGAGATCCGCGAGAGGGAGGTCGCCGTCGCGCCGCCGCAGGCGACCGATGCCGGCCTCGTCTTCATCGGCACCATCCGTACGCCCTGGACCTCGCGGCTGGTCTGCCCGCGCCAGGGCAGGGCGGACGGGCCGATTTGCCGCATCGAGCTGTTCCCGCCCTGGGACGAGGCGCTGGAAGGCATCGAGCGCTTCGAGCGATTGGAAGTGCTCTACTGGCTGCACCAGTCGCGCCGCGATCTCGTCCGCCAGAGCCCCGCCAATAATGGCGAGACCCACGGCACTTTCGCGCTGCGCACGCCGGTCCGGCCGAACCCGATCGGAACTTCGATCGCGACGTTGGTGGCGCGCGAGGGACGGGTGCTGCTGGTGCGCGGGCTCGACTGTCTCGATGAGACGCCGCTCCTCGATATCAAGCCGGACCGAACGCTGTTCACCCCGATCGCGCCGCCGCAGCCCGGCGATTTCGAGACGGGCTAGGTAGCCGTTCTGCCTAAAGGCTCTTCAGGATCAGCCATTCGCCAGTGCTGGTGACTTCGTTCGCCTCGATGAAGCCGATCGACAGGTAGAAGCCCAGCGGGCTGTGCTCCCCGCGGACCACGCTGGCGCTGAGCGTGGTGATGCCGCGCGCCTTCAGCAGCGCGAAGACCTGTTCCAGCGCGGCGCGGCCATAGCCTTTGCCCTGATGCCGGCGATCGACCATGAAACGCCAGAGATAGGCGGCATCGGGCTTGTCGCCGTCACGCCAGAGCATGAAGCCGACGGGCTCGTCCTCGGCATAGATCGCCCGGAAGGTTGCGCGCGGTTCGAAATGCGCCTGCGCGATCGAGATCGCGACCGGCGCGACATAGTCGCTCTGCTCCTCTGCGACCTCGAGTCCGCAGATGATGCGGACCGTCTCTGCCGTGATTTCGCGCAGTTCGACAGGCAAGGAGGCGTCCCCGCTCACCCGTGCGGGTGCTTGTGGATCGGGTCGACCCAGTAGACCTCCTCCGGCTTCTCGACCGGGTCGACATCGGTGATGTTGACCACCACCGCCTCGTTGTCGGAGCGCACCAGCACGCATTGCAGCGGGTTGTCGGGATCGGCGTTGATCTCCTGATGCGGCACGAAGGGCGGCACGTAGATGAAGTCGCCCGGACCGGCCTCGGCGACGAATTCCAGCCGCTCGCCCCAGCGCATCCGCGCCTTGCCGCTCACCACATAGATCACGCTTTCGAGCTCGCCGTGATGGTGCACGCCGGTCTTGGCATTGGGCTCGATCGCGACGGTGCCGGCCCAGATCTTCTGGGCGCCGACGCGGGCATGGTTGATCGCGGCCTGCCGGAACATGCCGGGTGTCTGCGCCGTGTTGGGGTCGAGCTTGTCGCCGGAGATGACGCGCACGCCGTCATGCTTCCAGCGCGGCTCGCCGTCATGGCTGTGATCATGGGGATGATCGTGCGAATGGTCGTGGCTCATGGCAGTCTCCCGTTCAAGCCTGCTTCGCCGGGCCTGTCGCGACAGGCCGCTCGCCCATGCCCCATTCGGACCAGGAGCCGTCATAGATCGCCTTGGCCGGCTTGCCGACGGTCTCGAGCGCCGTCGACAGGATCACGGCCGAGACGCCCGAGCCGCAGGTCATGATCGAGGGCTTGTCGAGGTCGAAGCCGGCATCCCTGAACAGCGCGACGATCTCTTCCGGGGATTTCAGCCGGCCATCGGCGGTGAGCTGCGACGACGGCAGGTTGAGCGAGCCGGGAATATGGCCGGAGGCCAGGCCCGGCCGCGGCTCCGGCGCCTCGCCGCGGAAGCGGTCGGCGGCGCGGGCATCGACCACCTGGATCGCCTGCGAGGCGGTGGCGCGCGCGACGTCGTCCGCGTTGGCCACGGCGCCGTTGTCGAGCCTTGCGGTGAAGCTGCGGGGCTGGCGCGGCTTCGGGCTGTCTTCCTCGACCGGGCGGCCCTCGGCGAGCCATTTCGGGAGGCCGCCATCGAGGATGACGACATCGCGCGCGCCGAACACCTTGAAGGTCCAGCGCACGCGCGGGGCCGCGAAGAAGCCGAGCCCGTCATAGACGACAATGCGCATGCCGTCGCCGATGCCGAGCGCGCCGACGGCGGCCGCGAATTCGGGCGCCGAGGGCAGCATATGGGGCAGGGACGAGCGGCTGTCCTTGATCTTGTCGATGTCGAAATGGACCGCGCCCGGAATGCGTCGCGCGGCGTATTCGGCCGCGCCATCGCGCTTCTGCGCCGGCAGGTACCAGGAGGCATCGACCACGACGATATCCGGCGCGTTCAGGCGCTCGGCCAGCCACTCGGTCGAAACGAAGACGTCTTCACGGGCCATAGGCGTATCCTCTGGGCACTTGAGCTTGGTGTTCTCAGGCGAGCGCGATCCGGACGCGCCGGTTCTGCTTGCCCTTCTTCTCGATATCGGTGACCGCGACCGCGCCGATCTCGGCGGTGTTGCGGACATGGGTGCCGCCGCAGGGCTGCAGGTCGATATCGCCGATGGCGACGAGCCGGACGCGGCCCGAGCCGCGCGGCGGCTTCACCGACATCGTCTTGACCAGGCCCGGATTGGCGTCGAGCTCCTCGTCGGTGATCCAGCGCTCGGTGACGTCGGCGTTGCGGGCGATCAGCGCGTTGAGCTTCTCGGAAATCTCGGCCTTGTCGAGCCCGCCTTCCGGGATGTCGAAATCGAGCCGGCCGTCGCCATCGCCGATCGAGCCGCCGGTAACGGGGAAGGCGAGCACGACGCTGAGCAGATGCAAAGCGGTATGGATGCGCATGCGCTTGAAGCGGCGCTCCCAGTCGAGCACGGCGGTGACCGCCTCGCCCGGCGCCGGCAAGGCCTGTCCTTCGGCGGGAACATGGATGACCCGGCTCTTGTCCTCGGGGTCGTAGATCGTCGTGGCGATCGCGATCTGGCTGCCATCGGCACGGCGCAGATGCCCGGCATCGCCGGGCTGGCCGCCGCCGGTCGCGTAGAAATTGGTGCGGTCCAGGATGATGCCGCCGCGCTCATTCACGGCTTCGACCGTCGCGGGCGTTTCCTTGAGATAGGCATCCTGGCGGAAGAGCAGTTCGGTCGGCATGGTCTCGTGTCTCTTGAGCGGCGCGAGCGCGCCTTCGCGGCGCAGACTGCACCGATTGCCGCCGGGGTGCCACCTCATTGGCGGGATAGCGGGGATGATTTGGGGCGCATGGCTTCCGGCTTCGCGATTCCGTGCCTAGATGACTACCCGCCAACCCGGAGCCAGCATGGCCTCAGCCCGCATGAAGCCGCAGGACGGCGTCGCCTGGATCACCGGCGCGAGCTCCGGCGTCGGGGCCGCGGTCGCGCTCGAACTGGCGCGCCGGGGCTGGACGGTCGCGGTCACGGCACGGCGGCTGGAGGCGCTGGAGCGCCTCGCCCGCAGCGCCGAGAACCTGCCCGGACGCATCGTCGCCCATGCCGGCGACGTCACCGATGCGCAGGGCATGCGGGATGTCGCTGACGCGATCGAGAGCATCCATGGCCCGATCGCGCTGGCCTTCCTGAATGCGGGCATCGCTTCGGGGCAGGGCAAGGCGGTCGACATCGAGACCGTCGAGGCGGTGGTCGGGGTCAATCTGCTGGGTGTCGCCAAGAGCTTCTTCGCGATCCAGCCGCGCATGGTCGCGCGGGGAGCGGGCCAGATCGCGGTCAACGCCTCGCTCGTCGGCTATCGCGGCCTGCCCGGCGCGGCCGCCTATGGCGCGGCCAAGGCTGGCGCGATCCATTTCTGCGAATCGATGCGCTTCGATTGCGAGGCCGCCGGCATCCGCCTGCAGCTGGTCAATCCGGGCTTCATCGAGACGCCGATGACCGAGGGCCGCCGTTTCCCGATGCCGTTCCTGCTGACCGTCGAGGAGGGCGCGCGGCGAATCGTCGACGGGTTCGAGCGCGGCGGCTTCGAGATCACCGTGCCGCGCCGTCTCGCCTTCATCCTGAAGCTGGCGCGTCTCCTGCCTTATCCGGTCTATTTCGCGCTGATGCGTCGTTTCGCCGAACGGAGCGGCTGAGCCGCCTCAATTGCTGCGGATCGTGGCGAAGGCATCGAGCGCCCGCTGGCGTCCGAAGGCGAGATCGACAAGCGGGGCAGGGTAGGTCTCGCCGATTCGAACGCCCGCCTCGCGCAGCGCTTTTTCGGCCGCCTTCCAGGGCTGATGGATATCCTTGTCGGAAAGCCCTGCCAGTTCCGGCACCCATCGGCGGACGTAGGCGCCCCCGGGATCGTGCGTTTCACCCTGCGTCACCGGGTTGAAGATGCGGAAATAGGGCGAGGCATCGGCGCCCGAGCCCGCGACCCATTGCCAGCTCGCGGCATTATTGGCGGCATCGGCATCGACCAGCGTGTCCCAGAACCACGCTTCGCCGGCCCGCCAGTCCTGCAGCAGATGCTTGATCAGGAAGGAGGCGACGACCATCCGCACGCGGTTATGCATCCAGCCGGTGGTCCAGAGCTCGCGCATGCCGGCATCGACGAGCGGGATCCCGGTCTGCCCCCGTTGCCAGCGGCGCACCGCCTTGTCGTCGGGCTGCCAGGGAAAGGCGTCGAAGTGCGAATCGTAGTTGCGGGTCGCCAGCTCGGGATTGTGGAAGAGCAGGTGGTGGGAAAACTCGCGCCAGCCGATCTCGGAGAGGAATTTCTCGGCGTCGCGCTTCGATCCGGCGGCCTCGCCGGCCGCGCGTGCGTGATGCAGCGCATGCCAGATCTGGCGGGGGCCAATCTCACCGAAATGCAGATGCGGCGAGAGCCGCGACGTTGCGGCCCGGTCCGGGCGGTCGCGGTCCTCGGCATAGCCGGCAAGGCCGCTGCCGATGAAATCATCGAGCCGCTCTCCGGCACCGGCTTCTCCCGGGGTCCATTCCGCCCGCATGCTAGCGGCCCAGTCGGGCTTTGTCGGCTCCAGCGCAAGCTCATCCCGCGACACCGTCAGGGCTTCGAGCGAAGCGGGCAGGGGCAGTGCCTGGATTCGCGAGGCAGCGGGAATCGGAGCCTCCGGCTCGCCTTTCTGACGGGCGGCGCGCCAGTAAGGCGTGAAGACCTTCATCGGCTGCCCGGTCGTGGTGGTGACCTGCCACGGCTCGTTCAGGAGATGGCTGTTGAAGCTGCGGACGGTGATGCCGCGCCCGGAAAGGTCTTCCTTGAGCGTGCGGTCGAGCGCGATCTCAGACGCCTCGTAACGCCTACTCCAGGTGACCAGCCCGATATCGGCCTCGGCCACGATGCGCGGCAGCAATAGAGCGGGGTCGCCCTGCATCAGCACGAGCCGACCGCCCTTCGCCGCCAGCGCCTCGCCGAGCGCCGCGAGCGAGCGCGACAGCCACCAGCGCGAAGCGCCTCCGAGCGGACGACGGTCTGACCCCGTATCGAGGATATAGAGGCACAGCACCCGGCCCGCCTCGGCCGCTGCGGCCAGCGCCGGGTTATCGGCCAGCCTCAGGTCGTTTCGGAACCAATGGAGGGTGCGGTCAGTCATCATGCCTCGTCCGGCTGGCGATATCGCATCGGGCGCGATCCGACATCAACGCGGCTTGTGCCGGTTCGGAAGCTGACGAGAGAAAAGAATCTTTGACGACGCAGGCCGAGGCGGTGCATCGACGTTCGGCGCGGTCTGCCGGGCGACGTTGTCGCCGGGCTCAGATTTCCAGCGGCAGATGCAGGAAGTCGGCGATCACCCAGGACAGGCCTGCGGTGCCGGCCATAAGGACCGCTACCAGGATTGCTTCGACCATGACGCCACTCCGCCCCAACAGGCAGGTGTCACTAACTAAAATTTTAACGATTTGTAAACGAAATCCTTAAGGCGAATCACAGCCTGAACGATGGCTTCGGATGGACGGCTGTTGGACGATGGACGCATTGCAGGAAGCCGGTCTCGACCTCGAGCTCGGAGAAATGGGCCGGAGGCTGGACCGATTGTTCACGGCCCGCCAACCCCTCGCGGCAGGCCGACTCAAGCCGGGCGCTTTCGAGCTGTCGGCAACGGAGGCGGGCGCCGGGCGCCTGCATGTCGTGCTGGATGCCGACCTGCCGGAGGCTGTCGGCCGGACGATCCTGAACCTCGCGATCAAGCATGGAGCGCGGCCGGGCCGGGGCGGGGGCTCGCAGAAGGTCTGAACACGCGCCTGCGGGCATCGTAACGACAGGCCTGCGGTTCGCCATGGGGAACCGGGAAGCGGCTCGGGCGTCCCTTCTTCATGGGCAATCCGAAAAAACCGCCACTGGATTTCTGGCTCTGGCTCGCCGTGATCGGCCTGACCGTGATCGTCGCGGTGTCGTCGATGACGTTTCCCGAGCGGGTTGCGCCGGATTCGTTTCAATCCCGCTCCGAGACGCGCTGAGAATCGCCAAAAAGAGAGAGCCCCACCGGCCGTGCCGATGGGGCTCATCTGGGCCTCCAGCCCTCGCCCGGCCGGCCGTCGCCGCCGGGCACCACTCGAAAATTCGCAGATTGAACACCAGAGGGCGCGATTGGTTCCACAAGCGAGGGCAGGGCGCGCTGCGCTGGAACCGCGGTGCATGTCCGGCGCCCGCCTGACGCCCTAGAGCTGGCGCCCCTGGCCGAAGCTGTAGCGCAAGCCGACCATGACCGAATGATTGGAGTAGTCCGATCTCGCTCGGGATGTGCCCGTCGCTACGGTGGCTCCGACGACGCCGGCGGCGGTGATCGCACCTTGCACGATCGAGCCCCTCACGCCCCGCGAGGTCGTTCCGAAATAGCGATAATCCGCGGTCAGGGACAATCCTGGAATGGACGGGATCGGGTAGGAGAGGCCGACGATGCCCTGCCAGGCGAAGCCGCTGCTGTCGTCGTCGAGCCGAACCGTCTGGTAGCCGGTGGTGCCGTCGCGGGCTCGCACCGCGACATTGTTGTAGTTCAGCCGGGCGTAGCCGATGCCGCCGCCGACCGTGAGGTGAACGGGCCAGCCCATGGTTGCGCCGATATCGTAGAGCAGGTTCACCATCGCGCTATCGCTCGTGATCGATCCGCTGCGGATGTCATGAGTGACCGGGAAACCGTAAGTCGTGACGAACGAGTCGACCTTGTTCGTGCGGTGTCCGTATTCGGCCTCGATCCGCAGGCCGTTGCCGAACGCCCAGCCGACACTCGCGACGCCGCTGAAGCCGGCATCGGTCGACAGGTGAAAGGAGTTCGGCGGAACAAGCGTGCCGGTCGACGGTCCCTGAACAGAGTCGGGCGTCTGTCCGAAAGACGGGTTCCAGCCGAATCCGGCGCTTCCGGCGACATAAAGCCCCGACGTCGTGAAGATCGGCGGGGCGGCGGCCGGTGCGCGTGAAGCCAGATCGGCTGCCGTGGCGGCCGGCCCGATGACGAAAAGCGCGGCCCCGGCCGCGAATGCAGCAAACGCCCTCATCGAATCCCCCCGGATCGTGCTTGCCCTCAAGGCATCTACGGCCTTACGGCGCGCGGCGGCAAGAGAACCGATCGTAGCTGGTACAGAGTGTTCAGGCAGGCAGTGCCTCGCGCCCGCTGCCGTGCTGCAAAGGCGCAGACTGGCTCATGCCGGCATAAACCTGAGGCGGCTTGCGCCGAGGCGTAAACGCGTCCGTCTCTCCGACTGAGCCGGAAGCAAATCAAGATTGTTCAGGGGAAAAACGCCAGGATGTCGGCGCCGATAATTCTGTTGGAGGCCTCGCCCGGAATCGAACCGGGGTGCAAGGATTTGCAGTCCTCTGCGTAACCACTCCGCCACGAGGCCTTCCCGCGGAAACGGCCGGGCCGCTTCAGCGAGAGCGCACTAACCACAAGCCGCGCGCCGCCGCAACCCGGCATCGCAACTTCCACAGGCATGACGACAAATCTGCTTGGTCGGCTCGCAAGGGGCTTGCACTATCCGGATCGCACGGCTAAGACGCCGCCACGTTGTTCCCGGATAGCTCAGCGGTAGAGCAATCGACTGTTAATCGATTGGTCGCAGGTTCGAATCCTGCTCCGGGAGCCAGCTTTCCCCCTCACATCGACAGGCCGTTTTAACCGTCGCCGGTTTATACCTGCGATCAGGCGGCGCTTGCCTTTTGCGCGAGCGTCGAACAGAAAGCTGCCGAAGAACGGCGCGATGGCTGCACCGGTTCGCGGCGGCTTTCAAAGCGCCGGCCGCCTCTTGCAGCACCGGCGCCGTGGACGGAGAGTTCGGGCATGGACGATTTTACCTCGCTGCGCCGCAATATGGTCGATTGCCAGCTGCGCACCTATGACATCACCGACCGGGCCGCGCTGGCAGCTGCGGATTCGGTTCCGCGCGAGGCTTTCGTTCCCGAGAACCTGTCCCATCTCGCCTATCTCGACCAGTCGATCCCGCTGCCGGGCACCGGCCGGGCGCTGATGACCCCGATGGTCGCGGTGCGGATGATCCAGCTTCTCGACCCGCAGCCGGGCGAGACCGTTCTCGAATATGCCGGCGGTTCCGGCTATGGCGCCGCGCTGATGGCGGATATGGGCGCCAAGGCAACGCTCTGGGAGCCGGATGACGCGGCGCGCGCACTGGCCGAATCGGCTTTGGGGCGTGCCGGCGCCAAAGGCGTCGCCATCACGGCCACGCAGCCGGCGGCAGCCAGCTTCGATGCGATCCTCGTCAGCGGCTCCTGCGAGATCGCGCCCGAATCGTTGTTCCCGCTGCTGCGGGCGGAAGGCCGGCTCGTCGTGGTCGAGGGGCTGGGCCGCGCCGCGCGAGTGAAGCTCTATATGAAGTCGAGCGACGTCGTCTCCGGACGACCGGTCTTCGACGCGGCAGCGCCGGTGCTGTCGGAGTTCCGCCGCCCCGCGGCCTTCGTTTTCTGATGCCTGCAAGTGTCGCATTTTTGCGGCACTGCACGAGTGAAACCCATTCCGGTGCCGCCTATGCGTTGGCGAGAGGTGCCGGAGCGGGTATGAAATGTAACTCTGCCGAGGCTGGGGCGATGCCTGGGCGCGACTTTCAGTGCGCACATGAGGCGTCCAGTGCATAAACGCTACGACAAGATTTCCGGACTTGCTCTCTCCGCAGCCTTCGCCCTGGCGTTGGCCGGGGGCTGGGCGGGGACGGTTTCGGCCCAGACCATGGATGCCGCGCTCGCGCGGGCCTATTCCGCCAATCCGACGCTCAATGCGCAGCGCGCCTCGGTCCGCGCGACCGACGAGAACGTGCCGCAGGCCAAGGCGGGCTACCGGCCCAGGATCACGGCTTCGGCCGATATCGGCGCCAGCATCACCGAATCGGGCATTCCGGCCTTCGCCAGCAACTCGCCGGTTCACACCAACACGGTATCGCGGCTTGCCCCGCGCGGCGCCGGCGTGCAGGTCGACCAGAACATCTTCGATTCCGGCAAGACCCGCAGCGCCGTGAGCCAGTCCGAATCGCAGGTGCTCGGTGCCCGCGCCACCTTGCGCAACACCGAGCAGAACGTGCTGCTCGACGCCGCGACGTCCTATATGAACGTGCTGCGCGACACCGCGATCCTCAATCTCAACCGCAACAACGTCGAGGTTCTCGAGGAGCAGCTGCGCCAGACCCGCGACCGCTTTCAGGTCGGCGAGGTGACGCGCACCGACGTGGCGCAGGCGGAAGCCCGCCTGTCCTCGGCCCGCTCCCAGGCGATTCTCGCCGAATCGAACCTGAAGACCTCGGTCGCCCGCTTCCGCCAGAATGTCGGCACCGAGCCGCGCTCGCTGGCGCCCGGTCGTCCGGTCGAGGGCCTGCTGCCGAAGTCGCTGCCGACCGCGCTGGAGCAGGCGCTGACGGGCCATCCGGCGATCATCGCCTCGCTCCACGGCGTCGATGCGGCCGAGCTTCAGGTCAAGGTCACCGAGGCCGATCTTTACCCGGTCGTGGGCGTGCGCGGCGTCGTCCAGCAGCGCTATGACAGCCAGTTCTCCGGCGACAATCGCCTCTCGGCCAGCCTTGTCGGCACGCTGACCATCCCGATCTACGAGGGCGGCCAGATCTATGCCCGCACGCGCCAGGCCAAGGAAACGGCCGGCCAGCGCCGGATCGAGGTCGATACCCAGCGTGACACCGTGCGCGCCGCCGTCGTCTCCGCCTGGGGCGGTCTCGAAGCGGCCAAGGCCCAGATCATCGCCGCCCAGGCGCAGGTCGAAGCCGCCTCCACCGCGCTCTCCGGCGTTCGTGAGGAGGCCAAGGTCGGCCAGCGCACCACGCTCGACGTCCTGAATGCCCAGCAGGAACTGGTGAGCGCCCGTTCGAGCCTCGTCGTCGCGCAGCGCGACCGCGTCGTCGCCTCTTATGCGGTGCTCTCCGCCGTCGGCAAGCTCTCAGCCCAGTCCCTCAAGCTCAAGGCGCAGATCTACGACGCCCGCGAGCATTACGAGCAGGTCCAGGGCAAGCTCTGGGGCACCCAGACGCCGGACGGCCGCTAGTCCAGTCGGCGCGCCGGGCGCCGCATTTGACCTCCGCGCCCGACCGGGGCGCGGAACTCCGCTGGATGCATGCGCCACCGCCGCGACGCCTTGCAAAACCCGGATGACGCCGTTCCGTCCGATGCCGCCGGGCAACAGGGCGGATTTCTCCTGTGGGAGAACGGCTTGGCGCCTTGTCTGACATCAACGCCGTGGAATACTGCGCTCTTGGAGCGGCGTTGATTCCATCGGCGCGCCCGGTGTCCAACGGTCAGACTCATGAGCGCGCAAGCCAAGCCCAGCGAACCGTCGATGGAGGAGATCCTCGCCTCCATCCGCCGGATCATTTCGGACGATGAGAAGCCGGCCGAGGAGGCCGCGGCCCCGGCTGCGGAGCCCGAGCCGGAACCTGCTCCCGCCGCCGCGATCGACGACGACGTGCTCGATCTCGGGGCAGAGGCTGCTCTGGTTGCCGCGCCTGCGCCCCCGCCGGCCGCCTTTCCCGATGATTCCGATATCGCTTTCGCCGATGAGGAGCCCGTCACGGCCCTTCCGCCGGAGCCGCCTGCCGCTCCGGTCGAGCCGCCGCCGGTATTGGTCCAGCCTGCGCCGCCGCAACCCGAGCCGCAGGTCGCGTTCGCCCCGATGCCGGACATGGCGAGCCTTTTGTCGGATCAGGCGAGTTCCGTCGTCACCAATGCCTTCGGCCAGCTGGCCTCCACCGTGCTGAGCAACAACGCGCGGACGCTGGAGGATCTGGTCAAGGACATGCTGAAGCCGATGCTCAAGACCTGGCTCGACGACAACCTGCCGACCATGGTCGAACGGCTCGTCCGCGCCGAGATCGAGCGCGTCGCGCGCGGCGGCCGCAGCTAAGGCGGTCACCCGCGTTCCTGCGGTACGTTCGCGCTGTTACCGCGCGTTGCCGGCGCGGCGGCGCCGCGTTCGTGGCTGGGTGCGCTCGAAGGCGCCCGCTTCCTTGAGGCGCATCAGGCCATAGCCCGCCATCGCGAAAGCCGTCGCCGGGGCGCCGAGCCGCGAGACCAGCATGGTCAGGCCGACGGCGATCGGGCGGGGATAGCGGCCGGATGCCGCCTCGACTGCAAACCAGGCCCCGAGGGCGTGGACAAAAAGCTTCATCATCGCGTCCTGCTCTGGCTTCGGGGTTTCAGAGGCGCACCTTGCGGTTCTCGCCGAGATCGGGCTTGGCGCCCGTCAGCGCTGCCGCGGCCATCTTCACGCTGGTGACGATCTTGCCGGGGCTGTCCCAGAATTCCGCCATGCTCGGCCGGACGCGGAGCACGCGGATGTTCGGGTCGTTCTCGTCGTCCCAGAAGGCGCGGTTGCTGGCATCCCAGAGGTCGTGCACGCGGCGCCGGTCGTCGAGGACGGTCGCCGTGCCCGTCACCGAAAGGTAGCGCTGGCTGCCGGTATCGGCGAAGGCGACGCAGACATTGTCGTTGATCTGGATCTCGTCGTCCTTGTGATGGCGGCGATCGGTCAGGAAATAGATCGCGTCCTCCGCGCGCTCGCCATGGGCATGCATCGGCCGGGCGCGCAACTCATCGCCCTGGCCGTCATGGGTCACGAGCATCGCGAACTTGATGGAATCGATGAGGTCCCAGACGCGGGTCTGGTCGCTGTGGTGAGGCATGTCGCTCTCCCTGCTGATGTTGTGGGCTGATGTTGGTCCAACGGGGAGGGGCGCGGCTGGTTCCGTCGCGAAGCCGGCGCGGCCCCGCCGGAACCCCGCCCTCGCTCATGCGTATCAGGAGAGATGCGCCGGGCCCCTCCGGCGCCGGCAGCGATGCTGCTCCCGATCCGTCCCGATCCGAGGATTCGCCATGGCCAAGACAGCCGTCAGGACCGCCACGAAGGCCGCGCCACGCAGCGCACCGAAAAACTCGACCACGGCCAAGGTGGTCAAATCCAGCCGGGTCGACCTGGCCTCGAACACCAAGACCAAGGTCATCGGCCTGCTGAACGAGCGCCTTGCCGACGGAATCGACCTCTCGCTCGTCACCAAGCAGGCGCATTGGAACCTGAAGGGGCCGGGCTTCATCGGGATCCACCTGATGCTCGACGGCTTCCGTAGCGAACTCGACACGCATGTCGACACTGTCGCGGAGCGGATCGCCCAGCTCGGCGGTATCGCCTTCGGCACCACGCAGACGACCGCTCAGGCGACGTCACTGAAGCCCTATCCGACCGAGATCGTTGCTGTTCAGGACCATCTCGCGGCATTGATCGAGCGCTATGCCGAGATGGCGAACACGGTGCGCGAGGCGATCGACGCCTGCGATGAGGCTGGCGATGCCGATACCGCCGATATCCTGACCGCCTATTCCCGCATGCTCGACAAGTCGCTCTGGTTCCTGCAGTCGAACCTCGGCTGACGGTCCGTTTGGGTTGCTGTCGCTTGTCATTCCGGGGCGCGCCGGAGGCGCGAACCCGGAACCCACGACTGGGTGAGGCAGTCGATGTCGCGTTGGAAGCGGCTCGCCCCGTCGTGGGTTCCGGGTTCTTCGCTTTGCGAAGCCCCGGAATTGTCTGTTTGAGTTTTGGTATTGTTGTGTGGTTCCGCGGAAGCGGTATGCCTGGTCCGGCT
>NZ_JBBCUM010000023.1:0-59340 GCF_037147855.1 Allobosea sp. MMO-172
AAATTCAGACAGGAACCCGTCCGGCGAACCGGCATCAGCCCCAGCGTCCTTAGGAAGCGCAGAAGAGGCGCCGCTCAGCGGCGGCGCCGTCTCGATGGGCGGTTTATAGGCCAGGCCCGGATTGGAAGTCAACACGCTCGATGAAGTTTTTTTGACGGAACGCATTTCTTTTTCCCAGCCCCCTCAAAACCCGCTCCGAGAGCCGCTTTTCGGGGGTTTTCGGCGTGCCGGGCGCTCTTCCCGATCGGGTCCCGGACACCGATCGCCGCGATCGACCCTGTCGCGGTGCAAAAATTTTCGTCGGCGAAGATCATCCCACGCCAGTCGCCCCGATTGTCCGCCCTCATCCGACGCTTTGGGGTGGCAAACGGCCAGATCGGCCCCGCGCCGTACATAGCACGTGCGAGCGCGCATGCGGGCAGGAGCGCGGCGCCCGCGCCCTTTCCCAAAACAGCCGCAATCTCCCAGCACAGGAGATCGTCCACGGCTGAACGGATTGATTCCGGCTTCCGGCACGGGCATGGTCCTGGCGCGCTTTCGTCAGGATGCGTTCAAGGCGCCTTCGCCACAGCGAGGGGCGCCATCGAGATTTCGAGACAGCCCGCAGAAGCAACCGCCGCGACATGAATGCCCATCCCGAGTTCGCACAGCCGGCCGAGCCGCTCGCCCCCGAGGCAGCGGCTCTTCTGGTCGATCTCGGGATCGAGCCGCCGATCCAGCCGGGCGATTCCCGCCAGCAGCCGCTGGACCGGCGCGGCGTCTCGCTGCGTTGGCTGTTCGCCTGCGCACTCGTCGGCTCCTGCGGCGCCGCTCTGCTCGGTGCCGCGATCCTCGTCGCGATGCGCGGCGATACCAGCTATCCCGAGCAGCCGGAGACGGTCGCGATCCGCTCCTCCTCGGCCGCGGGCGATGGCGGCGGAGCGCGCAAGGCCGACAAGCTCGTTGCCGACCAGCCGGTCATGTCGGCGCGCCACACCTTGCGGGCGCCGATGTCGCAGCGCACCGGCAACCGCGAGGTGATCCGCGTCCGGCCTTTCGTCCGCCTCGCCTCCAATCTGTCCCTGACGACGGGCGTCTACGCGTCCAATATTCCGCCCTTCAATCCGCTGCGCCTCTTCGCCGAAGGCGGGCAGCCCGAGGAGCGCTATGCCGAACCGGCCCAGGACATGCCGGATGCCGACGTCACCATCGTCAAGCGCGAGCTCGGCGATCTGACCCTGCCCTCCGGCAAGCCGCAGCTCAGCGATGCCGAGGTGATTTCGCAGGTCGAGGAAGAGCGCGCCAACATGGCCAATTCCGGCCGCCAGCGCGCCCTGCCGATCCCGCCGCAACTGATGCTGAGCCGGACGCTGACCGGCACGGCAGCGCCGGGCACCGACATTCTCGCCTATGCGCCGGCGACCGATACCCGTTTCTCCGGCATCGAGGTCCGCGTCGTCCCCGAAAACGTCACCAATGCGCCGAAGACGCCGATCCCGGCCTCGCGCGAGCCTCTCGTCGAGGACAAGCTGGTGATGGCCAAGCGCGGCGAGAATTTCGAGCAGGTCATGCGCGGCGCCGGCGTCGCGCCCGAGCAGATCCGCACGATGATCACGGCCTTCGGCGGCAAGATCCGAACCTCCGCCCTGCCCGACGGCCAGGTCCTGCAAGTGCTCTATGCGCCAGGTCCGCGCCCGGGCGATGCCCGCCAGATCATGCGCGTCTCGCTGCTCAGCAACGGCCAGCCCGACGGCACCATCGCGATGAACGACAAGGGCGCCTTCGTGCCGGTCGATCTGCCGCGGCAGGACACGGCCGGCCCGCAGCGGCCGCAGCGGCGCAACACCGAGGATGGCGACGACGAGGAGGGCTCGGGCGGCGCCCGGCTCTACGAGAGCCTCTACGAGACCGGCGCGCGGCACGACCTGCCGCGCCCCCTCGTCGACGAGCTCGTCCGCATCTTCTCCTACGACCTCGATTTCCAGCAGCGCGTCCATGGCGGCGACAATCTGGAGGTGATCTTCACCGAGGAGGACGAGGGCGAGCGGGCGGAGATTCTGTCCGCGAGCCTCACCGTCAACGGCGAGACCCGCCGCGTCTTCCGCTATCAGGCGCCCGATGACGGCCTGATCGAGTATTTCGACGACGAGGGCAAATCGCTGAAGAAGTTCCTGCTGCGCAAGCCGATCGCCGACGGCGAGCTGCGCTCGGGCTTCGGCATGCGCTACCACCCGATCATGCGCTATTCGAAGATGCATACCGGCATCGACTGGTCGAACCGGATCGGCACGCCGATCCTCGCCGCCGGCAACGGCACCGTCAGGGAAGCCGGCTGGTCGTCCGGCTACGGCAAGCACACGGTGATCGAGCACGCCAACGGCTACGTCACCACCTATTCGCACCAGTCGAATTTCGCCGCCGGCATCGTGAAGGGCGCCAAGGTGCGGCAGGGCCAGGTCATCGGCTATCTCGGCTCGACCGGCCTCTCCACTGGCCCGCACCTGCATTACGAGGTGCTGGTCAACGGCAATTTCGTCAACCCGATGAAGATCCGCGTGCCGCGCGGGCGCGAATTGCAGGGCCCCACCCTCGCCGAGTTCAAGCGCCAGCGCGACGAGATTCGCGGCCTGATCGAGAAGGCCGGCGGCACGCTCGCGCAATTGCGCTGAGCGCATGACGGCAAGGCGCCATACTCTCCGCCCCGCTCAGAGCGCTTGACAGCGCGGCCGCGAGCGGACACGGCGGAGGCAGGCCTTTCCTCTCTCGCGCGAGTCCCGAAGCCATGCTCGCTTCCCTCCTCGTCGTCCTGCCTGTCTTCGGGCTGATCGGCCTCGGCTATATCGCTCGCTGGACCAAGCTCCTGCGCGAGACCACGGGCGAGGGCCTCTCCGATTTCGTCTTCGTCCTCGCGGTACCCTGCCTGCTATTCCGCACGCTCGCGAAGGCGGATATCCCGGTGACCCAGCCCTGGGGCTACTGGATCGCCTATTTCGCTGGTCTCGCGGTGGTCTGGGCGTTGGCCATGGTCATCGCTGCCAAGTTCTTCGCCCGGAAGGGGCCGGAGCTGGTCGTCTCCGGCTTTGCCGCCGCCCAGTCCAACACGGTCTTCGTCGGCGTGCCGATGATCCTGAAGGCCTATGGCGATGCCGGCGCCGTGCCGCTCGGCCTGCTGCTCGCCATCCACCTGCCGGTCACGATGACGGTCGCCACCCTGCTGGCGGAAGGCCGCTCGGCCTCAATCCCGCAACTGATCAAGCGCCTGTTCACCCACCCGATCATCATCGGCATCCTGCTCGGATCCGCCGTGCGGCCCTTCATTGCGTATATCCCTGAGCCGGCCTGGACGCTGGTCGACCTGCTGGCGGGCGCCGCCGTGCCCTGCGCGCTGATCAGCCTGGGCATCGCCATGCGCCGCTACGGCCTCGAATCCGGGCTCGCCCTGCCGGCCGTGCTGAGCGGGTTGAAGCTCGGCCTGCATCCCCTCCTGGTCTATTGGCTGGCAACGAGGGTCTTCGAGATGCCGCCGCACTGGTCGGGCGTCGCCGTGCTGTTCGCCGCCTGCCCCTGCGGGATCAACGCCTATCTCTTCGCCGAGCGCTACCGGCAGGGCGTGGCCGACGCGTCGAGCGCGATCACGCTCTCGACGCTGCTCTCGCTCTTCACCACCGCAGCCTGGCTGACCTTCCTCGGCGTCGGCTGAACCCTCAAGCGAAGCCGAGCTGCCGGCGGATCTCTTCCGCACCGATCCCGCCCGCGCGCAAATCCGCGAGGCTCCGCGAATCCCGGCTCTTGGCCAGCTTCTGCCCGTCATCATCGAGCAGCAGATGGTGGAAATGATAGAGCGGCGTCGGCAGGCCGAGCAGGTGTTGCAAGAGGACATGGACGTCCGTCGCCGCTTCCAGATCCCGGCCGCGCACGACATGCGTCACACCCTGCAAGGCGTCGTCGACGGTGACGGCGAGATGATAGCTCGTCGGCACGTCCTTGCGGGCGAGCACGACATCGCCCCAGCGCTCGGGAGCGACCGGGACGGAATGCCGGACATCCCCCTCATCGAAAACCGCATAGCGCAACGGCTGCCTCAAGGCGGCGATCGCTGCCGCCATGTCCAGCCGCAGAACATGTGGCTCCCCCGCCGCGATGCGTCGCGCCGCGTCATCCGGGTCGAGCCTCTTGCAGAGGCCGGGATAGAGCGGCGCGCCATCCGGATCGACCGGCCAGGGCTGCCCGGTCGCGGCTTCCCGTGCCCCGACTGCGTTGCGGATTTCCTGCCGCGAGCAGAAGCAGGGATAGACCAGTCCACGCTGACGCAAGGCAGCTAGTGCCCCGGCATAATCGTCGAAATGCGCCGATTGCCTGCGGTGGCCCGGCTCGAACCGGATGCCGAGCCAGGCGAGGTCCTCTTCGATGCCCTCGACGAATTCCGGCCGGCAGCGGGTGATGTCGATATCCTCGATCCGCAGCAGCAGGCGCCCGCCGAACCGGCGCGCCAGCGCTTCATTGGTCAGGGCCGACAGCGCATGGCCGAGATGGAGGCGCCCGTTTGGGCTCGGCGCGAAACGGAAAACGGGTGGAGCAGGCGGCATCGCTCCTGTCTAAAGCATTTTCGAGCGAGACGGACACCGGTTCGCGTGAAGAAAATGCATCAAAACAACGGCCTAGAGCGCCGCAGCCAAGCGCCCCCCTGCTGACGGAAACCGTCGTCTCTGCCATCGATACCGGGACCATGATCGAGAGAATCACATCCAATGCCGATCTTGAGGAAGGCATGGCCGCCCTCGTCGCCCTGCACCCGGACTGGCAGCCGATCGTCGCGCGCACCGGCCTGCCGCCCCTGCGGCTGCGCGAGGGTGGCTTTCCCGGCCTCGCCGCGATCATCGTCTCCCAGCAATTGTCGGTCGCGAGCGCGCGCGCCGTCTGGAACCGCTTCGCCGGCGTCTTCGTGCCGCTGACGCCCGAGCGCGTGCTCGCCGCGACGGATGACGACATGCGCCTGTCCGGCCTGTCGCGGCCGAAGCAGCGCACGCTGCTTGCACTCGCAAGCGCCCTGGTCGAACGGCGTTTCGCCTTCGAGGCGCTCGAACACGCCTCCCCGGAGGAGGTTCACGCACAGATGACGGCGATCTCGGGCATCGGTCCCTGGACGGCGGATGTCTATCTGCTGTTCTGTCTCGGCCATCGCGACGGCTTCGCCGCCGGCGATCTCGCCATCCAGGAAGCCGCCCGCCACGCCTTCGGCCTCACCGCCCGCCCGAAACCGGCCGAGCTCCAGGCGATGGCGGAGGCCTGGCGGCCCTGGCGCGGCGTTGCGGCGCGGCTGCTCTGGGCGGATTACGCCCTGCTGAAACGCCGCGAGGGCATCAACGCCTGAGCGCCTGCGCTTTCAATGAAGAGCGCGTGTCATCCCGGACGCAGCGAAGCGGAGATCCGGGATCCATGCCTGAACATTGACCGGAAGCGTTCCGGAATGGATCCCGGGTCAAGCCCGGGATGACGGCGTGTTTCCTCGCGAGCGCGAGAGGTGAGGAGACGCGGTCTTGGATCAGCCCCGCGTGATCTGGAGCGCCGTCTGCGCCGCCGCGCGCAGCATGCCGGAATCGCTCATCACCGTGACCATGCGCGCGCCCATGTCGAGGCCCTGCTTCGCACGCTCCGCCGTCGCGCAATAGAAGGCGACCGGCTTGTTCACCGCCGAAGCGCGGGCGACGACATGCTTGAGCGCCTCATCGACCTCGCGCGCGGTGGCATCGACCCTGGCCCCGCCGGAGAGAGCGATCGACAGGTCGGACGGCCCGACGAACAGGGCGTCGATCCCGTCCAGCGCCAGGATGTCGTCGACGATCGCCATCGCCTCACGCGTCTCGATCATCGCGAAGGTCATCGAGAAGCCGTTCGCGGCCTTGAGATAGCTGTTCTGATCGAGGCCCGAAGCGCCGAGTCCGCCATAGCTGCCCCAGCTGCGCTCGCCCATCGGCGGATACTTGGCATAGGCCGCGAAGCGGCGGGCATCTTCCATCGTGTTGATCATAGGCGCGATGACGCCGGAGACGCCGCTGTCGAACAGCTTCGAGACGTTCTGGAACTCGCCGACGGGAATGCGCGCGATCGCGGGCTTGCCGGCTGCGTTGATCAGCGGGATCGCGCGGATGACCTCACCGAGCGTGATCGGCCCGTGTTGCATGTCGAGCGTGATCGCATCGAAATCCTCCTGCGCCAGGACCGCCGCGATCGACGGGTCGGGCAGGCCGCACCAGGCCGAGACGACGCTGTCACCCCGGGCGAAACGATCGGCGAGGGAAGCGAGGACGGTGGGCTTGGCCATGATGCGTTCATCCGTGTCTGGCCGCATTTCGGGCGTTGCGGCGGTCGATGCAGGTTGAACAGTGTCAGGCCGGAAAAGCAAACGGGCGCCCATGCGCCCGTTTCAAAGACGTCCTGCGTCAGCCGGGATGCGAGCCGGCTGTGGTGCTGTTAGCGCCCCGCCTGGATGTCGTCGGCCGCCTTGATCAGCAGCTCGGTCATCACGGTGCGGATTTCGGTGTCCGCGACGGTGACGCCGGCCAGCGCGAAGTCGTTCTTGACCTTGCGCACCACGTCCTCGTCGCCGGCCTCCTCGAAATCGGCCACGACGACCGACTTGGCATAGGCCTCGGCATCCGCGCCGCTCTTGCCGAGCTTCTCGGCAGCCCAGAGCCCGAGCAGCTTGTTGCGCCGGGCCGTCGCCTTGAAGCGCAGCTCCTCGTCATGGGCGAACTTGTTCTCGTAGGCGTCCTTGCGCTGGTCGAAGGTCGTCATGCGGCGTCCATGTCCTTGTCTGGGGAATATGTCGATCAACCATATAGGTTGCTCGTGAGGCGAGAGCCAGCCTCGATCCGGGTCTTCAGCGGTCTTTAAGCGTCTGGAAGCCTCCAAACGCCGATTTGTTGCGTTTACGACGTAGACGCTCCATATAGCAGGCGCGAGAGCACCGCCGGTGTTCCCGCACGCAACCGGCATCGTTGCCGCCGCTGGATTCGTACCCAACGTGTCCGACAGGCCGACGACGCCGGACAAGAACAGATCAGGGGCCAGATCCCGCCGCGAGACCATCGCGTCCAGAGAAGGGCCAACCTTTGGATTTCCTCAAGCCACGGTACATACCCATGAATCGCCGCCGTCGCATTTACGAAGGCAAGGCGAAGGTCCTCTATGAAGGACCCGAGCCCGGTACGCTGATCCAGCATTTCAAGGATGACGCCACCGCCTTCAATGCCAAGAAGCATGAAGTGATCGACGGCAAGGGCGTGCTCAACAACCGCATCTCCGAGCACATCTTCTCGAATCTCAACGATATCGGGGTGCCCACGCATTTCATCCGCCGGCTGAACATGCGCGAGCAGCTCATCCGCGAGGTCGAGATCATCCCGCTCGAGGTCGTCGTGCGCAACATCGCCGCCGGCTCGCTCGCCACCCGCCTCGGCCTCGAGGAAGGCACGCAGCTGCCGCGCTCGATCATCGAGTTCTACTACAAGAACGATGCGCTGAACGATCCGATGGTCTCGGAAGAGCACATCACCGCCTTCGGCTGGGCGACGCCGCAGGAGATCGACGACATCATGGCGCTCGCCATCCGCGTCAACGATTTCCTCTCCGGCCTCTTCCTCGGCGCCGGCATCCGCCTCGTCGACTTCAAGATGGAGACGGGCCGGCTCTGGGAAGGCGAGATGATGCGCATCGTCGTCGCCGACGAGATCAGCCCTGATTCCTGCCGGCTCTGGGACATCAAGTCCAAGGACAAGATGGACAAGGACCGCTTCCGCCGCGACATGGGCGGCCTGATCGAGGCTTATTCCGAGGTCGCCCGCCGCCTCGGCATTCTCGGCGAGAACGAGAACCCCGGCCCGTCCGGCCCGCGCCTCGTGCAGTGAGCGCCATCGCTCGGCCATCATCGCGATTGAAACGGGGGCGCATGCGCTCCCGTTTTCATGTCGCAGCCTTGGCTCTCGCCGGCGGCCTCCTGCTCGGCGCCTGCTCCTATCATTTCGGGCCGGGTATCGCCGACCTGCCGGCTTCGCAGGGCTGGCAGACCCTGCCGATCGCCTCCTGGGTGCTGAATGACGGGCTCGAAGCCCGCTCGATGGTGTTCTGCCCGCGCGACACCTGCACGCGCCAGGGCTTCGCCGCCGTGATCGCCCTCGAAGGCGAACAGGCCCGCGACATGGAAAAGGCCCTGTCGGAAAGCCCGGCGAGCCTCGGGCAGGCCTTCGCCCGGATGGCGGCAGCGAAAGCGGCCGAACGCCGCAAGGCGCAGCGCAGGCTGAAGCGGAAGCCCGAAGCGAAACCGGAAGCCCGCAGCGCGACCGACGTCGCCCGCATCGATTCGACTGATGCCAAAGGCGTTCTCGTCACGATCCGCTCGCTCGATACCGCCGGCCGTCAGGCCGTCACCGCGATCCTCTATGGCCGCGAGGCCGACCGGCTCGTGCTGGCACTCGCCGTCAGCGAGACCGCCGAGGCCGCCCGCCGCGATGCCGAAGCCGCCTGGCGCAGCCGCTGATTCACGTGAAACGGCGGGAAACGGTTGAGCCCGCTTCGATTCGCCGTTAAGGCACCCGTAACAATCCGCGTCCGGAGAACCCCATGAAAGCCCGCGTCACCGTCACCCTGAAGAACGGCGTGCTCGATCCGCAGGGCAAGGCGATCGAAGGCGCGCTGAAGTCGCTCGGCATCGACGGCGTCGATTCCGTCCGCCAGGGCAAGGTCTTCGACATCGAGCTCTCGGGCTCGGACAAGGCCGCCGCCGAGGCCGCCCTCAAGGCCGCCTGCGACAAGCTCCTCGCCAACACCGTGATCGAGAACTACCGCGTCGAGATCGGAGCCTGAGCGATGAAAGCCGCCGTCATCACCTTTCCCGGCTCCAACCGTGACGGCGACGTCGCCAAGGCGCTGAAGCAGGCCGGCGCCGAGGTCACCCATATCTGGCACGGCGACAGCGAGCTGCCGGCCGGAACCGATCTCGTCGTGCTGCCGGGCGGCTTCTCCTATGGCGACTATCTGCGCACCGGCGCCATTGCCGGCCGCGCCCATATCATGGACGCCACCCGCGCCCATGCCGCCCGCGGCGGCTATGTGCTGGGCATCTGCAACGGCTTCCAGATCGCCTGCGAGGCCGGGCTGCTGCCGGGTATCCTCGTGCGCAACGCCCATCTGAAATTCGTCTGCAAGCGCCAGCACCTCAAGGTCGAGCGCAACGACACGCCCTATACGAGCGCCTATGCCAAGGGCCAGACGATCGATGTCTGCATCGCCCATGGCGAGGGAAACTACATCGCCGATGCCGAAACGCTCGCCCGCCTCGAAGGCGAAGGCCTCGTCGCCTTCCGCTATGCGGATGCCGAAGGCAACGTCACCCCGGCGGCGAACCCGAACGGCTCGCTCAACAGCATCGCCGGCATCTATTCGCCCGGCTTCAACGTGCTCGGCCTGATGCCGCACCCGGAAAACCTGATCGATTCGCTCGTCGGCGGCACGGATGGGCGCGGCCTGTTCCAGAGCCTCGTCGGCTCCAGGCGCGCGGCCTGACATCCCCGAGATTGCTTCCCGATCCACGCGCAGCGCGCCGGTCGGGAGCTTCGCCGCTCCAGCTATTTCGCTTCGGACTTGCCCTTCATCAGGAAGAGCGAGAGGGCAGCGATCATCAGAGCAAGCGGAACTCCGAATTCGAGGAGATTCTGACTCCCGTCCCAGGAGACCGCTTCTCTCAGGAACAGCACTGCCAGCACCGCGATAACGATACTGATCAGGCTGCTTTTCAGATCCTCGAAATTATTGATCGTCAGCCATTTCGGCAGCGGAATATCATCGTCGATGAAGAGCTTATACAGCCCGATTCCGATGATATAGACCGCGATCGCGATCAGGAAGACATCGACGGCCTCGACCAGGCCGACTGCGAAAACCTTGACCGCTTTCGAGGATGCTTCCGCCTGCCGGACCGTGTTGGCGAAGGTCAGTCCCAGCACCATCATCTCGTAGAACATCAGCACCAGTGAGCCCAGCAATGCGCCCAGCACCGGGATCAGCATCATATAGCGGCTGGAAGACAGGATACGCTTCAGCATCGGAACGTCTCTGGCAGGCAGGTCGGCGGCATCCACTCGCATCGTCGCGCGGAACCGTTGCGGTTCGCGCGAAAAAGCGATCCCGCGAAAGCTAGGACATCGACTGAAAAAGGGAAACTCCATCGCACGGCAACCCGAGGGCGAATTGCGGCGCTGGTCGCGATGTCAGGCCGGATCGGCAGCGCTGATCAGCGGGCCTTCAGCGCCCGCTGCAGCAGCTTGCTCGCCGCCATCTGGTCGAGCGGGCCGACATGTTTCTCAAGGATGCGCCCGTCCGGCCCGATGACGAAGGTCTCGGGCACACCGTAGACGCCCCATTCGATCGCCCCGCGCCCGGCAGCATCCACGCCGACGGCCGAGAACGGATTGCCGAGCGCGCCGAGGAAGCGGCGGGCATTCTCGGCCTCGTCCTTGTAGTTCATCCCGACCAGCGCGACCTTGCCCTGCTTCACCGCATCGGTCTCGGCCAGGCCCATCAGCACGGGATGCTCGACCCGGCAGGGCGCGCACCAGCTTGCCCAGACATTGACCAGCGTCGCCTTCCCGCCGGCCAGATCGGCATTGCCGAAAGCCGGCACGGGCTTGCCGTCCCGCTGCAATCCCTCCAGTGGCGCAAGCGTGATCGCCGGCGCGATGCGCCCGATCAGGGCGGAGGGCACCTTGCTCTTGTCGCCGCTGAACAGGCCGACGCCGAAGACGATGGCGAGCAGGCCGAAAATGATCAGCGGTGCGAGAAAGACGAGCGGCGAACGCCGCCGCGGCACAGCTTCGGCCTGGCTCATGCCGCCTCCCGGCCCGAACGACGGCCGGCGCCGCGGCGCTCCAGCGCATCGAGCGCCCGCTTCTGGGCGGCGTGGTCGCGCAGGATCGCCAGCGTCAGCCCGACGAGAACGAGCCCCGCCGCGCCATAGGACGCCAGGATGAAGCCGGCATGTGGCCCGATGGCGTCGAGAAGCGCGCTCATGCCGGCGCGCCTTGCGCCGCCAGCCGGTCGAGCCGCTCGGCTTCGAGGATCGTCAGCGTCCGCACGCGCCGGCGCATGATCTCGGCACGCATCGCGACCATGTGGAGCGACAGCGCCATCAGCGTGAAGCCGACGGCCAGGATCAGCAGCGGCCAGAGCATCGAGGCATGGATCGTCGGCCCGTCCATGCGCAGCACCGAGGCCGGCTGGTGCAGCGTGTTCCACCAGTCGACCGAGAACTTGATGATCGGCACGTTGACGAAGCCGACCAGCGTCAGGATGGCGACGGCCCGCGCCGCGCGCGAGGGATCGTCGAGCACCCGCCAGAGCGCGATCAGGCCGAGATAGATCAGCAGCAGCACGAGCATGGAGGTCAGCCGCGCGTCCCAGACCCAGTAGGTGCCCCACATCGGCTTGCCCCAGAGCGCGCCGGTGACCAGGCAGATCAGCGCGAAACAGGCGCCGATCGGCGCGGCCGCCTTCTGCGCGACATCGGCAAGCGGATGGCGCCAGACCAGCGTACCCAACGCCGAGAGCGCCATCATCGAATAGAACATCATGGCGAGCCAGGCGGCCGGCACATGGATGAACATGATGCGGATGGTCTCGCCCTGCTGGTAGTCGGCGGGCGCCTTGAACCAGGCGAGATAGAGCCCGACGACGATCAACAGCGCCGCGATCGCGGCGAGCCACGGCAGCAACGCGGCCGAGAAACGCATGAAGCGCGTCGGATTGGCGAGGTCGATCAGGCTGGCCATGATGCCGGCGATGTCACGTGCGGGGGCTTGAGCGCCATGGCGCAGCTTTAGCAATCTCGACGGGTTCCAAGCAATGGATGCCGACAGGCTGCGACAATCACGCTTCGGCTAGTTCTCGTCCTCTGCCGAGGAGGCATCCGCCCCGCCCTTGTCGACGATGCCGAACTGCTTCGACTGAACGCCTTCTCCCGCGAGGTCGAACCCCTCCGCCGCCAGCCCCCGCCGTAGCAACTCACGTACGGCTGCGGCGCGGCTCGGCATGCGCTTGGCGAAACGCCAGTCCTCAAGCGCGCGCAGCTCTTCCTGGCTGAGCATGATCTGCAGGCGTTCGCCGCGTTCGTCGGACGACATCTTTGGTGCAACCGCATCAAAATGAGTAAGTGACGATAACAGGGCCTCCGGCTGCGATGCAAGCAGCGCCCCAGAAGCCGCCACCGGAGTCTGTTCCTGCAGTTTGTTATCTTACTAAACTATTGAAAATATTATTCTTTTTCATTCCCCCATCTTGCGTTGCCGGCATCCTTGCGCTAGCCTGACATCAGGAGGATCGACCATGTTGATCAAGCTGTCGGAAGACATGCAGCGTGCCGTCGAGATGAAGGTACGCAGCAAGATCGACGAGGCGCCCATTCTCGACGTCAACGCCGCCGCCGAGGAAATTCGCCTCGTCTTCGTCGAACGCAACATCGCTCTCGAGGATATCGCGGCCTCCGTCGCCAGGTTCGCGACGCAATGCGGCCATCCCGTCGAGTTCGCACCGCAGGCTCCCCAGCGCGACTGAGCCGCCTATTCGGCCGATCGCAGCGCTGCCGCCGCCGCCACCGTGCCGACCACAATGGCACCGAGCGAGATCGCGCAGAGGATCAGGAACGGCGTCAGGAAGGGCACGGTGCCACCGACGGCCGCATTGGCGGCGGACACCCCGAAGATCAGCACCGGCACCGTCAAGGGCGCCACCAGCACGGGCACGATCAAGCCGCCGCGCCTGAGGCTTGCGGCCAGCGCAGCGCCGCCCGCCCCGATGAAGCTGAGTGCCGGCGTGCCGACCAGAAGCGTCGCGACCAGCGGCAGGACGCCCTCGCCCGGCAAGGCTACCAGCAAACCGAGCAATGGCGAGACCAGCGCCAGCGGCAGCCCCGTCGTCAGCCAATGGGCCAGCCCCTTGGCCAGAACGGCGAGTTCCAGCGGCAGCGCCGACGCCCGGATCAGGTCGAGTGAACCGTCCTCCTCGTCGCTCTGGAACAGGCGGTCGAGTCCGATCAGGACGGAGAGCAGCGCGCCGAGCCAGAGGATCGCCGGCCCGATCCGCGAGAGCAGATTGAGATCGGGCCCGAGCGCAAAGGGCACGAGTACGACGAGCGTCAGGAAGAAGACGAGCGCCAGCTCGCCCCCGCCGCCGGCCCGGCTTGCGACGGCAAGGTCGCGCTTCAGGATCGCAACGAAAGCGCGTCTCACGGTCCGATCCTGACTTCGCGCGCGCCCTCGATCCCGAGCGGACCATGGGTCGCGGCGAGAATCGCACCGCCTTCGGCCAGATGATCCCGCATCAATCCGGCGACCATCGCCTGCGACGCCGTGTCGAGGGCCGAAAGCGGCTCGTCGAGCAGCCAGTAGGGACGGCGCGACACGAGCAGCCGCGCCAGTGCGACGCGTCGACGCTGCCCGGCCGAAAGATAGCCCGCCGGCAGCTCCGCGGCATGGCCAAGCCCGACGACGGCCAGCGCCTCGTCCGGCGTCGCGGCAGCATCGCCCAGCACATCCCTGGCGAAGGCGAGGTTTTCGCGGGCCGTCAGCGCCGTCTTCAGCCCGTCGCGATGCCCGACGAGGTGTGAAACCTCCGCGAGATCGGCCTCATCCTCCGCACCCTCCAGCCGGATGTTGCCGCCATCGGGCCGGAGTTTTCCGCAGAGCATGGCGATCAGGCTCGACTTCCCGGCGCCGTTGCGGCCGGTCAGCGCGATCGCTTCGCCCGGTTGCAACGTGAAGCTCAAGCCTTCGAAAATCAGCCTGCCGCTACGTCGGCAGGCGAGATTCTCGGCGAGAAGGCGCGTCGGCGGGAATGGAACTTGCTTCAAGGCAGCGCTGCCGCAGATGCGTTCGAGCTCATTTCGTTCATCTAGCGCGCTTCTTGGAATTGCTCTATAGAACACGCGGCTACGCCGCACGCCGATCCGGCGCGGGGCTCGGGCACTCCCGAGGCGGCGCGCGCGTCACGCGCATTAGGCCTTCGAACGGCGGTGTCCGCAAGGGCGCTCCGGTCGTGACCGCAACCCCTTGATCAGGATCAAGCCCGAATGGCCTCGCTCGACTCATTCAAAGCCCGCAGGACGCTCACCGCCGGCGGCAAGACCTACACCTATTACTCCCTCCCCGATGCCGAGAAGAACGGCCTGCCCGGCATCTCGAAGCTGCCCTTCTCGATGAAGGTGCTGCTCGAGAACCTGCTGCAGTTCGAGGATGGCCGCTCGGTCACCAAGGCCGATATCGAAGGCTTCGTCGCCTGGCTCGACGACAAGGGCACCGCCGGCAAGGAAATCGGCTTCCGCCCGGCGCGCGTGCTGATGCAGGACTTCACCGGCGTTCCGGCCGTGGTCGACCTCGCCGCGATGCGCGATGGCGTGAAGGCGCTCGGCGGCGACCCGCAGAAGATCAACCCGCTCGTGCCCGTCGATCTCGTCATCGATCACTCGGTCATCGTCGACGAGTTCGGCACGCCGAAGGCGCTCTCGCAGAACGTCGAGCTCGAATACGAGCGCAATGCCGAGCGCTACAAGTTCCTCAAGTGGGGCCAGGGCGCCTTCGACAATTTCCGCGTCGTCCCGCCCGGCACCGGCATCTGCCATCAGGTCAACCTTGAATACCTCGCCCAGACCGTCTGGACCCGCAAGGAGACCATCGACGGCGTCGAGGTCGAGGTCGCCTATCCCGACACGGTCGTCGGCACCGACTCGCACACCACCATGGTCAACGGCCTCGCCGTTCTCGGCTGGGGCGTCGGCGGCATCGAGGCCGAGGCCGCGATGCTCGGCCAGCCGCAGTCGATGCTGCTGCCCGAGGTGATCGGCTTCAAGCTGACCGGCTCGCTCAAGGAAGGCATCACCGCGACCGACCTCGTGCTGACGGTCACGCAGATGCTGCGCAAGAAGGGCGTCGTCGGCAAGTTCGTCGAGTTCTTCGGCCCCGGCCTCTACAACCTGACGCTGGCCGACCGCGCCACCATCGCCAACATGGGTCCGGAATACGGCGCGACCTGCGGCTTCTTCCCGGTCGATGCCGAGACGCTGGACTATCTCACCACCACCGGCCGCAAGGCGGACCGTATCGCGCTGGTCGAGGCCTACAGCAAGGCACAGGGCCTCTTCGCCACCCGCGAGACGCCCGATCCGGTCTTCACCGACACGCTCGAGCTCGATCTCTCCTCGGTCAAGCCCTCGATGGCCGGCCCGAAGCGTCCGGAAGGCCGCGTCGATCTCTCCGGCGTCAAGGCCGGCTTCGCCGCCGCCATGGACACCGACTACAAGAAGGGCGCCGAGATTTCGCGCCGCGTGCAGGTCGAGGGCGAGGATTTCGACCTCGGGCACGGTGACGTCGTCATCGCCGCCATCACCTCCTGCACCAACACCTCGAATCCATCGGTGCTGATGGCCGCGGGCCTGCTCGCCCGCAACGCGGTCGCCAAGGGCCTGAAGGTGAAGCCCTGGGTGAAGACCTCGCTGGCGCCCGGCTCGCAGGTCGTCGCCGAGTATCTCGCCAAGTCCGGCCTCCAGACCGATCTCGACAAGCTCGGCTTCAACCTGGTCGGCTTCGGCTGCACCACCTGCATCGGCAATTCCGGCCCGCTGCCGGCGCCGATTTCGAAGACGATCAACGAGAAGGGCCTGATCGCCGGCGCCGTCATCTCCGGCAACCGCAACTTCGAAGGCCGCGTCTCGCCGGACGTGCAGGCGAACTACCTGGCGTCGCCCCCGCTGGTCGTCGCCTATGCGCTCGCCGGCTCGGTCCAGATGGACCTGACCACGCAGCCGATCGGCACGGGCTCGGACGGCAAGGACGTCTATCTCAAGGATATCTGGCCCTCCAACAAGGAAATCCAGAGCTTCATCCGTGAGAACGTCACCCGCGCGATGTTCGAGGAGAAGTATGCCGACGTCTTCAAGGGCGACGCGCACTGGCAGGCGGTCGACGCCCCCAAGAGCGAGACCTATGCCTGGGACGACGCCTCGACCTATGTGCAGAACCCGCCCTATTTCCAGGGCATGGGCAAGAAGCCGGCCGCGATCGGCGACATCAAGGGTGCGCGCATCCTCGGCCTGTTCGGCGACAAGATCACCACCGACCACATCTCCCCGGCCGGTTCGATCAAGGCGGCCTCTCCGGCTGGCTCGTACCTGACCGAGCATGGCGTCGCGGTGGCCGACTTCAACCAGTACGGCACGCGCCGCGGCAACCATGAGGTGATGATGCGGGGCACCTTCGCCAATATCCGCATCCGCAACCACATGCTCGGCCCGAACGGCCGCGAGGGTGGCTACACCATCCACTACCCGACGAAGGAAGAGCTGCCGATCTACGACGCGGCGATGAAGTACCAGGCGGAGAAGGTGCCGCTGGTGATCTTCGCCGGTGTCGAATACGGCAACGGCTCCTCGCGCGACTGGGCGGCGAAGGGCACCAACCTTCTCGGCGTCAAGGCGGTGATCGCCCAGAGCTTCGAGCGCATCCACCGCTCGAACCTGGTCGGCATGGGCGTCGTTCCCTTCACCCTGCAGGAAGGCACGAGCTGGGCCTCGCTCGACCTGAAGGGCGACGAGATGGTCACCATCCACGGCCTCGCCAACGTCAAGCCGCGCCAGATGATGGAAGCCGAGATCACCTATGCCGACGGCTCGGTGAAGAAGGTGCCGATCCTCTGCCGCATCGATACGCTGGACGAGATCGACTACTTCAAGAACGCCGGCATCCTGCATTACGTGCTGCGCGGCCTCGCCGCCTGAGCCCGAAGCAGCGACAACACACTCATGGCCGGCGCTAGCCGGCCATGACGCATCGGGGACGCCTCCCGGTTGTCCTCGCGCCCGCCGCAGTGTAAGGGGGCGGTTCAGTCATCCTCGGTGGCGACTAGGGGCAGGCGCAGGGACGAGGTCCCGCGCTCGGATGTCGTCCGCCATCACCGACAACAGACGGGAGCACCCGCAGCATGTCCGCCACGTTCGAGACGGTCGCCGGCATCATTTCCGAAACCTGCGATATTCCGCGGGAGAAGATCACCCCGCAGAGCCACGCAATCGAAGATCTCGGCATCGACTCTCTAGCCTTCCTCGACATCGCCTTCGCGATCGACAAGGCCTTCGGCATCAAGCTGCCGCTCGAGCAGTGGACGCAGGAAGTCAACGAGGGCAAGGCCCCGGCCGAGCAGTATTTCGTGCTCGAGAACCTCTGCAAGCGCATCGACGATCTCGTCGCCGCCAAGAAGGCGTAACAGCCTTCCGCCGCCGCCGGACTTGAGCCGGCGCGCGGCTCCCGATAGAGCATAGGGGCCGTCGCGCGGATCAACCGATCCGTGTCGCGGCCTTGCGCCGTTCTGGTGCCCAGCAGACCTAAGGATCGCATGCGCCTCGAATATTTCGACATGATCGACAGGGTCGTGACCTTCGATCCGTCGCAGAAGCGCATCGTGACGCGCTCCACCGTTCCCGCCGAAAGCCCGGTCTTCGAGGGCCACTTCCCCGGCCATCCGCTGGTGCCGGGCGTGCTTCTGACCGAGACCATGGCGCAGGCTTCGGGCTATCTCCTGCTCGGTCTCAACGGGCTCTCGCAGATGCCGTTCCTGATGACGGTCGACAAGGCGCGCTTCCGCACCTTCGTCGAGCCCCGCACCGAACTCGAAGCCAGCGCCGAACTCGTCATCGAGGGCTCTGGCTACGCCGCGACCAAGGTGAAGCTGACCAGCGAAGGCAAGCCGATCTGCGATGCCGAACTGCGCTTCCGCCTGATGCCTTTCCCCGCCGATATGCGCGCGCTGATGCAGAGCCGCATCGAAGCCATCGGCCTGACGCCGGAGCCTGCCCCATGAACCGCCGCGACGTGGTCATCACCGGCATCGGCATCGCCTCCAGCCTCGGCGAAGGCGTCGAGGCCCATGCCGCCGCGCTCGCGGCCGGCAGCCCGCCGGTCGTCGATACCGAGAGCTTCAAGCCCTATCCGCTCCACCCGCTGGCGACGCTGGAGCTGGATCGGCAGATCCCGAAGAAATCCGACCAGCGCCAGATGGAGCCCTGGCAGCGGCTTGGCGTCTATGCCGCCGGCCTCGCTCTCGATTCCGCCGGGCTGAAGGACGATGCCGAGGCCAAGAGCGCCCTGCAGGTCATCGTCGCTGCCGGTGGCGGCGAGCGCGACCATGCCGTCGATGCCGCCATCCTCGAAGGCCTGCGCGGCGCCAACGAGCCCGGTGCCTTCCTGAACGAGCGCCTGATGGGCGATCTCCGGCCGACGCTCTTCCTGGCCCAGCTCTCCAACCTGCTTGCCGGCAATATCGCCATCGTCCATGGCGTCACCGGCCCGTCCCGCACCTTCATGGGCGAGGAGCAGGCCGGCGTCGACGCCATCCGCACGGCCCATGCCCGCATCGCGTCCGGCCAATCCGACCTGATGCTGGTCGGCGGCGCCTATAACGCCGAGCGGCGCGACATGCTGCTGCTCTTCGAGCTCGGCGGCTATCTGCACCGCGGCGATTTCAAGCCGGTCTTCGCGCGCGAGGACGCGCCCGGCCTGATCACCGGCAGTGCCGGCGCCTTCCTCGTACTGGAATCGGCCGAACGCGCCGCCGCGCGTGGCGCCAAGGCCTATGCGAAATTGAGCCACAGCGGCGCCGCACGCAGCCGCCGCGAGGCCGGCACGGTCCAGTCGGCGCTGACGACGCTGCTCGGCAGCTTCGGCGCGATCTCCGGCGACGCGCTCGCCATGTCCGCCGCGACCGGCTGCGCCGGCATCACCGGCGAGGAAGCGGCTGCCATCGCCGCGGCAGCGCCCTCCGCCAAACGCATCGCAACCGGCGATCTCGTCGGCCACGGCGTCGAAGCCGCTTTCCCGGTTTCGGTGGCGCTCGCGGCAATCGCCCTGTCAGCCGGACAGGCCAAGGAAGCGATCGTCACCGGCGCCGGCCACTGGCGTGGCGAGGGCGCCGCGCATCTCGTTCAAGCGTGAGGGTTGAAACCATGACCACGCATCGCGACGCCAAGGGTCGTCCGCTCGTCGCCGTCACCGGGCTCGGCGTCGTCACCTCGCTCGGCCAGGGCAAGGCGACCAACTGGCAGGCCCTGACCGCCGGGAAATCCGGCATCCACCGCATCGATCGCTTCCCGACGGAGGGGCTGAAGACCAGCATCGGCGGCACCGTCGATTTCCTGTTCGATGGCCCGTTCACCGCTCCCCAGCTCTCCGAAAAACTGGCGACGCTCGCGGCCGAGGAGGCCGTCGGGCAGAGCGGCATCGGCACGGCAGGCGATTTCCCGGGCGAACTCTTTATGGCGGTCCCGCCCGTCGAGATGGAATGGCCGCAGAAGCAGGAGCTCGCCCAGTCGATCGACGGCGAGGTCGACTATGACAGCCTGCTGCGCGCCGCTGCGACCCATAAATACAAGCCGATGCACGAGCTTTTCGTCTTCGGCGGCGTCGCCGACCATATCGCCGACCGGTTCGGCACCAAGGGCTCGCCGATCTCGCTCTCGACCGCCTGCTCCTCCGGCGCGACCGCGATCCAGATGGGCGTCGAAGCCATCCGCCGCGGCGACACGCAGGCCGCTCTCTGCATCGGCACCGACGGCTCGATCCATGCCGAGGCGCTGATCCGCTTCTCGCTGCTCTCGGCCCTCTCGACCCAGAACGACCCGCCGGAGGGCGCAGCCAAGCCGTTCTCGAAGAACCGCGACGGCTTCGTCATGGGCGAGGGCGCCGGCGCCCTGGTGCTGGAGGATTACGACCACGCGCTGGCGCGCGGCGCGACGATCCTCGGCGTCGTCGCCGGCTGCGGCGAGCGCGGCGACGGCTTCCATCGCACCCGCTCCAGCCCGGACGGCAAGCCCGCCATCCTCGCCATGCAGGATGCACTGGCCGATGCCGGCCTGACGCCCGACGATGTCGACTACATCAATGCCCACGGCACCTCGACGCCCGAGAACGACAAGATGGAGGCGATGAGCTGTGCCGCCGTCTTCGGCGAGCGCATGGCGAGTCTGCCGATCTCCTCGAACAAGTCGATGATCGGCCACACGCTGACGGCGGCCGGCGCGGTCGAGGCGGTGATCTCCTTCATGACCATCGCCAACGGCACGATTCCGCCGACGATCAACTACGTGAACCCGGACCCGGCCATCGCGCTCGATGTCGTCCCGAACACGGCCCGCAAGGCGAAGGTCAGGACGGTGATCTCCAATTCCTTCGGCTTCGGCGGCCAGAACACCTGCCTCGTGCTGACGGCGCCCCCGGAGGCTGCATGACCAAGATTCTCGTCACCGGCGGCGCCAAGGGCGTCGGCGCCGCGATCGTGCGCGCGCTCGCCGCGGCCGGCCACGATGTCGACTTCACCTTCCGCTCCTCCGCCGAACAGGCGAAGGCGCTGGCTGAGGAGATCGCCGCCAGCCATCCCGGCCGGGCGATCACGGCCCTGCCGCTCGATCTCTCCGACAAGGAGGCGCTCGACGCGTTCTGCGAGGCGCGCGAGAGCGAGAGCTATTTCGGCCTCGTCCACAATGCCGGCCAGCCCTACGATTCGCTTGCCGCAATGATGGCGCAGGACAAGGCCGAAGCGGCGATGCAGGTCAATTTCTGGGCCTTCACCCGCCTCGCCAAGAGCCTGATGCGCACCATGATCCGCGCCCGCGCCGGCCGCATCGTCGCGATCGGCTCCGTCGCGGCGCTGCGCGGCAACCCCGGCAACGCCGCCTATGCGGCGTCCAAGGGCGCCCTGATCTCCTATGCCAAGACGCTGGCCGTCGAGACCGGCAAGCGCGGCGTCACCGTCAACGTGATCGCGCCGGGTTTCGTCGATACCGACATGATGGCGCCTTACGCCGCCTATCGCGACATGATGCAGGGGCAGATCCCGGCCGGCCGCTTCGCCAAGCCGGAGGAGGTCGCCGGCCTCGCCGCGTTCCTGATGAGCGAGCCCGCCGCCTATATCAGCGGCACCGTGCTGCCGATCGATGGCGGCCTGACGGCGCAGCTCGGCGTGCATCGCTGAGTTCGACCAAAACCGCCGCTCATGGTATGGTTCACCTCGAACCGGAGTGAACCGACATGACGGCAGCCTTCACCATCCGCCTCGACGACGAGATGCTGGCCAAGCTCGACGCACTGGCCGCCGACACTGAGCGCTCTCGGAGTTGGCTCGCCACTAAGGCGATCGAGACCTATGTCGAGCTGAACGCCTGGCAAGTCGAGCAGATCAAGGCTGGCCTGGCGGAAGCCGACCGCGGCGAGTTCGTCACCGAAGCCGATCTTGATGCGATCGAGGCCGAGATTCAGGCCAAGATCGACCAGAAATGAGGATTGTCTGGACGCCAAGGGCGCAGCGCAATCTGCGCGATGCAGCGCACTATCTGACGCAGTTCAATCCTTATGCCTCCTTGTCGATGGTCCGCATGATCCGCGCCGCACCGACGCAACTGCTACATCATCCGGCAAGCGGCCGGCCCGGGCGCATCGAAGGCACTCGCGAACTCGTGGTTCCCGGGACATCGTATATCCTGCCCTATCGCGTGCACGATGACTCCGTTCAGATCATCGCCGTGATCCATACCTCCCGGCAATGGCCGGACAAGCTCTGAAAGCGTTTGAATCTCATGCGTTCCCTCCAGCTCCATGGCGACCGTGACCTCCGTCTCGAGGAGATCGAGCCGCCGCCGCCGCCCGCTCCGGGCGAGGTGCAGATCCGCATCAAGGCGGTCGGTCTGAACTATCTCGATCTCTGGGGCTTTCGCGGCATGGCCTTCGCCAAGCGCAAGATGCCGCAGGCGGCCGGCGTCGAGGCGGCCGGCGAGATCGTCTGCGTCGGCGAGGGCGTGACCGGCTTTGCGCCCGGCGACACCGTCACCGCCTATGGCGCCGACACTTGCGGCCAGTGCAAGGCCTGCCGCGAAGGCCGCGACAATCTCTGCGAGAACGTCGCCGGTATCATGGGCTTCCATATCGACGGCTTCGCCCGCGAAGTGCTGAACCGCCCGGCGCGCCTCACCATCAAGGCGCCGAAGGGCGTCTCCTTCGAGGATGCCGCCTGCGCGCCGATCGGCTTCGGCACGGTCCAGCATATGCTGTTCGACAATGCGAAGCTGGAGCCCGGCGAATCTGTGCTCGTCCATGCCGGCGGCTCGGGCATCGGCACGGCCGCTATCCTGATGGCCAAGGCGATCGGCTGCACGGTCTACACGACCGTCGGCGACGACGAGAAGGGCGCCAAGGCCAAGGCGCTCGGCGCCGATCACGTCATCAACTACCGCGAGGACCGCTTCGAGGGCGTCGTCCGCAAGCTCACCGGCCGCAAGGGCGTCGATGTCGTGTTCGAGCACGTTGGCGCCGACACCTGGAACGGCTCGCTGCTCTGCCTGAAGCGCGGCGGCCGGCTCGTCACCTGCGGCGCCACCTCCGGTCCGTCGGCGACGATCAACCTGATGCAGCTCTTCCAGCAGCAATACCGGATCACCGGTTCCTTCGGCTGCCGTATCGAGAATATCGCGCAGTCGCTGGAGAAGATGGCCGGCGGCATGAAGCCGGTGATCGATTCGGTCTTCCCGCTCGCCGAATTCGAGAAGGGCCTCGCCCGGATCGAGGGCCGGCAGGTCTTCGGCAAGGTCGTGATCGCGTTCTGATCGGGACCTGTTCCCCGCCAAGGACTTGACGCGGGCGGCTTCCTGCCCCAGATCGCCCGCTCAAGGCCCGGTCTTGCTCTCGGCACGGGCGTTCCAGAGCATTTTCAAGCGAAGTGGGCACCGGTTCGCGTGAAGAAAATGCGACCAACTAAATGGGCAGAGCAGGTGTGCGTTGCGCAGCAATGCGGACCTGCTCTGAGGCAGGACCGACCTTGAGACGATTGAAGGCAATCGCCGCGCGCATCGGCGCGGCGGCGATGATCGGCGTGATCCGCACCCTGTTCGCGTTCCTGCGCATGCTCGGCCCGGAGCGCGCCAGCGATCTCGGCGGTTGGCTCCTGCGCAGCGCGAGCCCGCTGATCCCGGTCAACCGCGTCGCGCTGGCCAATATCCGCGCCGCCTTCCCCGAGAAGGACGAAGCCGAGGTCAAGCGCATCGCGCGCGGCGCCTGGGAGAATCTCGGCCGCGTCGCCGGCGAATATGCCAATCTCAAGGCGCTCTTCGACTACGACTATCTCAACCCCGACAAACCTTCGCGCGTCGAGGTCAAGGGCATCGAGCATTTCATCGCGCTCAAGGATGACGGCAAGCCCGGCCTGATCTTCTCGACCCATCTCGCCAACTGGGAGCTGCCCGCGATCTGCGCGCAGACCTATGATCTGGAGACCACTGCGGTCTTCCGGGCGCCCAACGATCCCGCGATCGCCGCCGTCGTCCACGAGATCCGCTCCGGCGCGATGGGCGGGCTCGCCGCCGCCAGGCAGGGCGCGGCCTTCGCCATGCAGGGCGTGCTGGAGAATGGCGGCCATCTCGGCATGCTGATCGACCAGCATTTCACCCGTGGCGTCGTCGTGCCCTTCTTCGGCCGCCCGGCACTGACCAATCCGATCATGGGCAAGTTCGCCAAGCGCTTCGAATGCCCGGTCCATGGCGTACGCGTCATCCGCCTGCCCAATCACCGCTTTCGGCTGGAACTGACGCCGCCGCTCGACCTGCCGCGCGACGCCAATGGCGAGATCGACGTGCAGGGCGCGATGGCGATGATGACGGCCGTCGTGGAAGGCTGGGTTCGCGAATATCCCGAGCAATGGCTCTGGATGCATCGCCGCTGGCGGCCCAACATGATCTCGGCCGCCGCACGCGAGGCCTTCGATCACGCCAGCGCGACCGTGCCCGTTTTCAAGGCAACGTGATTTCCCTCGCAAGCCGATTGCGGGCTTTGGTAACCTCAGGAAAAGAAGTCGTCCGCAGAGTCCCGATCATGTTCCCTCGCCCGCGCCATCTCGCAGCGACCGTTGCCGCCTTTGCCCTCGGCATCGCGACCGCGCACGCGCAGACGCCGACGAAGGCACCCAAGGCCGTGATCGAGCTCTTCACCAGCCAGGGCTGCTCCTCCTGCCCGCCGGCCGATGCGCTGGTCGTCGAACTGGCCAAGGATTCCGAGCTGATCGCGCTGACCCTGCCGGTAACCTATTGGGACTATCTCGGCTGGAAGGACACGCTCGGCAAGGATTCCTTCGCCAAGCGCCAGAAATTCTACGCCAAGGCCCGTGGCGACGGGCAGGTCTATACGCCGCAGGTCGTCATCAATGGGGCCGCCCATGCGATCGGCTCGGAGCGAGCCGAGATCGAGAAGGCTGTCAGCCAGTTCGGCGCCACCGGCTTCTCCGCCCGCATCGCCCTGAAGGAAGAGAACGGCGCCCTCCAGATCAAGGTCGCGCCGACCGGCAGCGAGAGCGAGACCACGGCCGGCATCTGGGTCCTGCCGACCACGCATCAAGCGGCAGTGCCGATCACGCGCGGCGAGAACCAGGGCCGCACGCTCGCCTACGCCAATGTCGTGCGCGGCATGGTCCGCGTCGGCGACTGGACCGGCAAGGACGTGACCGTTACCGCGCCGCTCTCCGCCACACAGGCGCCGGAAGCCGACGGCTATGTCGTGATCGTCCAGGCCGAGCGGCCCAACAAATACGGCCACATGATGCCGGGCGCGATCCTCGGCGCCGCCAAGGGGCTGGCGAAGCGCTGAGTCGGGGCACCGGCCCCGGTTTAAAGCAGGATCACCTTGTTCGAGAGCTCATCGACATCGCCGGGCACCGGCGGCGCATGCTGGGCCAGCACGGCCCCGACCGAGCTTACGGCGGCGATCAGCCCTTCCGTCAGACGGTCCTCCCTCGCAGCAACGAGCAGCGGCTCGATGATGCCGCGCCAGGTATCCTTCTCGACCAGCCCGTCGATGCCGGTATCGGCGAGGATCTCGGCATAGCGCTCCTGCAGGGCGATATAGAGCAGCACGCCGGTGCGCCCCTTGGTCCGGGTGAGCCCGCGCGCCGTGAATTCCCGCAGCGCCACGTCATGCGCACGCCCGCGCTTGACGAAGCCGGGCACGAAACGCCCGCCCCGGCCATACCAGAGCAGGGTCGCCAGCAGGCCGGCCGCGCAGATCAACTGGATCAGGAAGATCCGCGGCGCGCTCATGACGGTGAGCCATAGCAGCGGCCACGGCACGAACAGCGCCAGCGTCAGCGCCATCATCACCGGGACGTTGCGATAGCTCGACGCCGCCCGGTCGATCACCACGACGATCTCGCCCGCAGTCAGGCTCTCGGCCCGACGCACGGCTTCCGCGATCGCATCCCTGTCGGCTGCATCCATCACCAGTCTCCCGAAGCCCCGCCGCCGCCGGAGGAGCCGCCGCCACCTGAAAATCCGCCACCGCCGGAGCTCCAGCCGCCTCCGCCGCCGCTCCAGCCGGAACTCGAGCCCGAACCGGTGCTCCAGCCCGTGCTCTGCGGCAGCGTCACCCATTGCCCGTTGCGCAGGCGATGCCGGCGCGCGCCGCCCTGCTGGCTCAGGCCGCGCAGGAAGGCGACGATGAACAGGAAGATGAAGATCATCGCGATGATGACGGCGATATCCTCGCCCAGCGTGCTCTCGTCGGAGCGCACCTCGGCTCGCCGCTGCCATTCCTCGGCATCGCCTGCGAGGATGGTCAGGATGGCGTCGACGCCGGCATCGATCCCCCCGGCGAAATCGCCTGTCTTGAACTTAGGCGCGATCGCCGTGGTGATGATGACCTTGGAGAGCGCGTCCGTCAGCGCGCCTTCGAGCCCATAGCCGACTTCGATACGGACCTTGCGCTCCTTCGGCGCGACGATCAGCAGCGCGCCGTTGTTCTTCGCCTTCTCGCCCAGCTTCCAGTGCCGGAAGAGCCCGTTGGCGAAATCCTCGATCGTGACGTCCTGCAGCGAGGGCACGGTCGCGACCACGACCTGATCCGAGGTCTTGTCCTCATGCGCCTTGAGCTTGTCCTCGAGCCGCTGCCGGACATCCGGCGCGAGCAGGTTGGCGCCATCGACGACAGGCCCGGTGAGGAGGGGATAGGTAGGCTCGGCTGCGAGGGCGGAGAAAGCGCAAAACAAAAGGAGGAAGAATGCGGAAACGCAACGCAGAACCCCTCTCCCACCCGGGAGAGGGGTTCCCCGCGCCTCTTCCGGCGAGGTCATCACAGCGTCAGAACTTCACCGCCGGTGGCCGCTCCGCGCCAGCGGTCGCCGTGAACGTCTCCATCGGCTTGGCACCCCAGAACAGCTTTGCCCAGATCACGCCCGGAAAGGTGCGGATCTCGGTGTTGAAGGCCTGTACCGCCTGGATGTAGTCACGCCGGGCCACCGCGACGCGGTTCTCGGTGCCTTCGAGCTGCGATTGCAGGGCGAGGAAGTTCTGGTTGGATTTCAGCTCGGGATAACGCTCGACGGTGACGAGCAGCCGGCCGAGCGCGCCCGTGAGCTGGTTCTGCGCGTCCTGGAATTCCTTGAATTTCGCGGGGTCGTTGATCGTGGAGGCATCGACCTTGACCTGGCTCGCCTTGGCGCGGGCCTCGACCACGGCGGTCAGAACCTCGCGCTCCTGCGCGGCATAGCCCTTCACGGTCTCGACCAGATTCGGGATGAGATCGGCGCGACGCTGATACTGGTTCTGCACCTCGGACCAGGCGGCCTTCGCCTTTTCCTCCAGCGTCGGCACATTGTTGTAGCCGCAGCCCGCGAGCACGACACCAAGCATGCCGAGGACAAGCCAGGTAAGCGGCCGGCGAAGATGAGTCACAATCGACATGCCGAAAACCCCTTTTGGCAACGTCAGAACAAGCGATTCGGACCTTACCCGCCAGCGCCCGCCCATCCAAGCTGTCAGGCCGCGACGAATGGCCTATCCTGCGCTCCTCACCGGAGCTTCGCCCATGCGCCTGCCTCTCTTCCTCACCTTGTCATCCGCCCTGCTGGCGACCCAAATCGCCGTCGCCCAGCCGCAAGCGCCCGCCCCGGAAGCGGCGACCGGGCGAGCGACCAAGACGCTCGGAACCGCCCAACGCTTCATGGCCGCCGCCGCCAATCCGCTGGCCGCGACGGCCGGGCGCGACATCCTGCGCGCCGGCGGCAGCGCGGCCGACGCCGCCATCGCCATCCAGCTCGTCCTCAATCTCGTCGAGCCGCAGAGCTCCGGCATCGGCGGCGGCGCCTTCTTCGTCCATTGGGACGAGGCCGGCCGCAAGGTGACGACGCTCGACGGCCGCGAGACGGCGCCAGCTGCCGCCAGGCCCGACCGCTTCATGAAGGACGGCAAGCCGATGCCGTTCCGCGAGGTCGTGGTCGGCGGCCGCTCGGTCGGCGTGCCCGGCACGCTGAAGCTGCTGGAAGAAGCACACCGCCGCTGGGGTAAGCTGCCCTGGGCGGATGTCGTCGCACCGGCGCTGAAACTAGCGGAGGAGGGCTTCGCGATTTCGCCCCGCCTGAACGGCCTGCTGGCCGGCGAAAAGGACCTGTCGAAGGATGCGCTGGCCGCCGCCTATTTCTATGAGCCGGACGGCAAGCCCAAGGCAGTCGGCACCGTCCTGAAGAACCCGGCCTTCGCCGCGACATTGCGCGCTGTCTCCTCCCAGGGTTCGGAAGCCTTTTACAAGGGCGCGATCGCCGAGGATATCGTCGCGACGGTCGCCGGCCATCCAACCAATCCCGGCGACATCACGCTTGCCGACCTCGCCACCTACAAGGTCGAGGAGCGCGAGGCGGTCTGCGGCGCCTATCGCATCTGGCGTCTTTGCGGCATGGGCCCGCCAAGCTCGGGCGCGGTTGCGCTCCAGCAGATGCTCGGCGTTCTCGAAGGACAGGATTTGCGCCGGATGGGGCCCGGCGCCGAGGCTGCGCACTGGTTCAGCGAGGCCGGCCGCCTCGCCTTCGCCGATCGCGCGCTCTATCTCGCCGACCCCGCCTTCATCAGCGTGCCCGTGCGCGGCCTGATCGACCGCGATTATATCCGTTCGCGCGCCGGGCTGATCAGCCCCGAGCGCTCGATGGGCCGGGCCAAGCCCGGTGACCCGCCGCATCGGCGCGCGCAGCTCCTCGCCCCCTCCGACGGCATCGAGAACGGCACCAGCCATATCTCCGTCGTCGATGCGGACGGCAACGCCGTCGCCATGACCACGACGATCGAGGATGGTTTCGGCTCGCGCCTGATGACCAAGGGCGGCTTCCTGCTCAACAACGAGCTGACCGATTTCAACTTCGCGCCCGAGGAGGACGGCAAGCCCGTCGCCAACCGCGTCGAGCCCGGCAAGCGCCCGCGCTCCTCGATGGCACCGACCCTTGTCTTCGATGCGTTCGGCCGGCTCTACGCGGTAGTCGGCTCGCCCGGCGGCAGCCAGATCATCGGCTATGTCGGGAAGACGCTGGTCGCCCTGCTCGACTGGAAGATGGACCCGCAACAGGCCGTCGATTTCGGCAATTTCGGCAGCCGCAACGGCCCGACCGAACTGGAGAAGGGCACGGAGGCAGAAGCCTGGAAGGCCGCGCTCGAAGCGAAGGGCCACGAGGTCCGCCTGCTGGAGATGACCTCGGGAACGCAGGCCATCGTCAAGACGCCGGAAGGCTTTCTGGGCGGCGCCGACGGCCGCCGCGAAGGCGTCGCGATCGGGGACTGAGGATATTACGGCTGTGCCGGGCGCTCGCCGCCAGCGCCGCGTCCGGCGATCAGCCAGTAGACGAAGCCCGTCGCCGCGCCGACCAGGAAGAGGCCGGAGATAATCTGGATTTCGGCCGTGCTCGGTGCCCGCGACAGCCGGAGCATGGCGAGCGGCAGCAGGGCCGCGAGCAGCCCGGTGAAGCCGCTCTGGAGCAGGCCGCTGCGCAGACGGAACAGTTCGGAGCCAACCGCGACCAGCACAACCGGCGCCACGATGATCGCCATGCCGAGCTTGCCGATCAGGGCAAAGGCCGCCTGCGCAGCCGGCGCCGGATCGACACCGCTCTCGGCGAGCCCGAACAGGATGTCGATCAAGCGCTCGATGCCGCCGCCGATCAGCATGGCCACGGCCGGCGAAGCGAAGCTCGCCATGCCCAGGAAGAACACGCCCGCCCCCATTGCGGCGAGGCAGGCGAACGGGATCAGCAGAATCCAGCGCAGCAAGGCTTACTCCGCCGCCACGGCCGGGGCGTCGGCCTGCGCCTCGTCCAGCATCAGGCGGGCACGGGCGGAGAGCTTCTCCGTCTCGCTCTTGAGCTGGCCGCAGGCGGCGAGGATGTCGCGTCCGCGCGGTGTGCGCACCGGCGAGGCATAGCCGGCACGGAAGACGATCTCGGAAAAGCGCTCGATCCGGTCCCAGTCCGAGCACTCGTATTTGGTGCCGGGCCAGGGATTGAACGGGATCAGGTTGATCTTGGCCGGGATACCCTTGAGCAGGCGCACCAGCTCGCGTGCCTCGGCATCGGAATCGTTCACGCCCTTCAGCATGACGTATTCAAACGTGATCCGTTTTGCATTCGAGAGGCCCGGATAATTCCGGCAGGCCTCGAGCAGGTCCTTGATCGGGTATTTCTTGTTGAGCGGCACCAGCTCGTTGCGCAGGTCGTCGCGCACCGCATGCAGCGAGATCGCCAGCATCGTGCCCATCTCATCGCCGAGCGGGCCGATCTGCGGCACCACGCCCGAGGTCGAGACGGTGATGCGGCGGCGCCCGAGCGACAAGCCCTGATCGTCGGTGATCACCGCGATCGCGTCGCGCACGCCGTCGAAATTATAGAGCGGCTCGCCCATGCCCATGAAGACGATGTTCGAGACGAAGCGCCCGCCATCGTTGGGCACGAAGGCGCCGTCCGGTGCCTTGCGGTTCGGGAAATCGCCGAGCCGGTCGCGCGCCACCATCAACTGGGCGACGATTTCCTCGGTCTTGAGGTTACGCACCAGGCGTTGCGTGCCGGTATGACAGAAGGTGCAGGTCAGCGTGCAGCCGACCTGGCTGGAAACGCAGAGCGTGCCGCGATCGACCTCGGGGATATAGACGCATTCGATCTCGGCGCCGCGATCATGCGGGCCGGTCGAGGGCATGCGCATCAGCCATTTGCGGGTGCCGTCGTTCGAGACCTGCTCGGCCGTGACGGTCGGCAGATCCAGCGAGAAACGCTCGGCGAGCTGCCCGCGCAGCCCTTTGCCGATCGTCGTCATCGCGTCGAACTCGCGCACGCCGTAATGGTAGATCCAGTTCCAGAGCTGGCCGACGCGCATGCGCCGTTCCTTCTCGGGCACGCCGATCTCGGCCAGCGCCTCGGTCAGGCCGGCGCGGGTGCGCCCGACCAGCGAAGGGCGTCGCAAAACGGGTTCGGCCGCCGGAGCGGCGGTAGCGGGAACGGATGCGGTCATCGGAGCTCTGTCGTCGCCCATCGGGGAAGGCGCGGGATTTCGCGGCTCCCTAGCACAATTCGGGCAAAAGCGGAAATCCGCCTCCGCGCGGATCATCCCAGCCACGGCGAAGCGGAGAACCGGGATGACGGCGTGGAGTCTTTCAGCCTTACTTGCAGGCGTCCTCGGCCCGCTTCACGATCTGGCTGATGCCGGCGAGCGAGTACTTGTCGCTGGTCGGGTTGCCGCGCTTGGAGGTGCCCTTGATCTCCAGTCCCGAGCCACGGCGCAGCGCGTCGAGCATGCGCGGCTCCTCGGCCGGGTTCTTCAGCCACATGTTCTGGCCCTTGGCGACCAGCGCGAAGCGCTCGTTGCCGATGATCGCCTGATGCTCGACCCCTTCCTTGAGGTCGAAGTTCATCACGAAGCTGATCTCGTTGCGCACGCCCTCGCCCGGCCGGCTGGAGACGAAGAGCAGACCTTCGACATCCTTGAGATTCGTGGGAATGCGGGTCTCGGCCTTGGACAAGGCGTAGCAGACCTTGGAGCGGCCCTGCTGCGAGGAGAAGGCCTGCCATTTGCCGGCGGTTTCCAGCAGCATCGCCTGGCCCTGGCCGGGGCTGGCTGCGGCAGCGGCGGCCGGAGCGGGCTTACCGCGCGGCTGGGCGGCAGCGCCTGTCGGCAGCAGCAGAACAGCGATGCCGCCCGCCGCGAGGGCGGCAGCAAGCGCAGAACGGAGGGCAGCGGCGCGGGAGGTGCGGAGGAACGAGCTGATCATGGACCGCCATCAGTCACTAAAAAACTTAATACCGCGTTTACCACCTGTTGATCAGGCGCGCTCACGCGGGGACGGCGGCATAGAGTGTCACGATCCTGGCGAAAATGCGAATGATCGCCCGCCGGTTCCGTACCACCTTCGGCCATGGCAGAATCGGAATCGACGAGGACAAAGGCGGATCGACGATGAAGGCCCTGCTCTGCGACCATTATGGCCCGGCCGAGGAACTGGCGATCCGCGACCTGCCCGATCCGGAGCCCGGCCCCGGCGAGGTCGTCGTCGCGGTGAAGGCGGCCGCCCTCAACTTCTTCGACACGCTGATCATCCAGGGCCGCTACCAGACCAAGCCGGCCTTCCCGTTCTCGCCCTCGGCCGAATGCGCCGGCACGATCAGCGCCCTCGGCGAGGGCGTGACCGGCTGGCAGGTCGGCGAGCGCGTCGCGGCCTGGCTGGGCTATGGCGCGGCGCGTGAAAAGGTCGCGGTCCCCACCGAGCAGCTCATCCGTATTCCCGAGCGGCTCGACGATGCGCAGGCGGCCGGCCTCTTCGTGACCTATGGCACCGCGATGCATGGGCTGATCCAGCGTGCCGGACTGAAAGCCGGCGAGACGCTCGCCGTCCTCGGCGCCTCCGGTGGGGCGGGGCTCGCTGCAGTCGAGATCGGCGCCCTGCTCGGCGCCCATGTCATCGCCTGCGCCTCCTCGCCCGACAAGCTGGCGCTCGCCCGCGAGCACGGCGCGCAAGAGGAGATCGACTATGCCCGTGACGACATCCGGGCCCGCTTGAAGACCGTCACCGAAGGCCGCGGCGTCGACGTGCTCTACGACACGGTCGGCGGCGAATTGGCCGAGCCGGCCCTGCGCGCGATGGCCTGGGAAGGGCGCTATCTCGTCGTCGGATTCGCCGGCGGCGAGATCCCGAAGATCCCGCTCAATATCCTGTTGCTCAAGGGCTGCGACCTGCGCGGCGTGTTCTGGGGCGATTTCGTGCGGCGTGACCCAGCCGGCCATCGCCGCAACATGGAACGCCTGCTGGACTGGGCGGCAGGCGGCCATATCCGCGCCCATGTCCATGCCACGATCCCGCTCGAACGCTGGACCGACGCTTATGCGCTGATCGCCGACCGCAAGGCGAAGGGCAAGATCGTCCTGACGCTGTGACGGAGCCTTACAGCTCCGCCATCGCCTTCTTCGCCCGCTCGCGATGCTCGATCGTGATCGAGCCGGCGACGGCTGCGATCGCGGCGGCGATCACCGCCGCATCGTCGGTGAAGCCGAGCAGCGGCATGATGTCGGGAATGGCGTCGATCGGCAGCACGAAATAGCCGAGCGCGGCGAGCAACGTCATCCGCACGCGCCGCGGCGTCGCCGGATCGCGCGCACAGAACCACGCGGCCAGCAGGTCCTCCGCAAACGGAATACGCTTCGCGACGCGCTTGAGCCGGGCCATGAAATCGGCACCGAACTTCGCCTCGTCGCGCAGGCTCTTGCGGATCGCCTCCATCTCCTCGCGGCTGAAGCTTGCGCTGAACCCCTCGCTCATCCCTGTCTCACTCCTTGGCGTTCGATGACGCCGATGATCGCGCGCCTGTCATTGGCGCGCCCTATCGAAAGATGGCCCCGGCGCAATCCTGCACAAGAGGCGGTTCCGAAAACCCGCTTGGAACCGCGCGAAACGCCCTCTAAACCGGCTGTCAGAACAAGATTGACGGGAAACGCGCCATGAAACTCGATTCCTCCCTCGCCGCCATCGTCACCGGTGGCGCCTCCGGCCTCGGCGAGGCGACCGCGCGCATGCTGGCGGGCCAGGGCGTCAAGGTCGCGCTGCTCGACCTCAATGCCGAGCGCGGCGAGGCCGTCGCCAAGGAGATCGACGGCATCTTCGCTCTCTGCGACGTCACCAGCGAGGCGTCGGTCGACGAAGCCCTGGCCAAGGCCCGCGCGGCTCATGGCGTCGCCCGCATCATCGTCAACTGCGCCGGCATCGCGCCCGGCCGCCGCGTCGTCTCGAAGAAGCGCGACACCGGCGAGCTCGTCGCGCATGACCTCGCCACCTTCGAGAAGGCGGTCGCGATCAACCTGAACGGCACCTTCCGCGTCATCGCCAAATCGGCGGTCGCCCTCGCCGGGCTCGACCCCGTCACCGAGGATGGCGGCCGCGGCATCATCATCTGCACGGCTTCGGTCGCGGCCGAGGACGGCCAGATCGGCCAGGCCGCCTATGCCGCCTCCAAGGCCGGCGTCGTCGGCATGACCCTGCCGATCGCGCGCGATCTCGCCGGCGTCGGCATCCGCATCGTCACGATCATGCCCGGCCTGTTCGAGACTCCGATGTTCGCCGGCCTGCCCGACGACGCCAAGGCCTCGCTCGCCGTCTCCGTGCCGCATCCTTCGCGCCTCGGCCGCCCGGCGGAATATGCCGCGCTCGCCCGCAGCATCATCGAGAACGACATGCTGAACGGCACCGCGATCCGCCTGGACGGCGCCATCCGCCTCGCGCCGAAATAGGCCTCAGACGATGCGATAGACCTCGCCGGCGCTGCGATCCCGGTAGAGGTCCACGCGCTCGCCATTCCAGTGATAGTCGAGATGCCGGCCCTGAACCGGGCGGCTCGCGCCATCGGGATAGAACAGCCCGGCGCATTCGCCGCCGGGGCAGCGCACGCTGGGATAGGCGATCCCGGCCGAACCCAGCGCCCGCAGGCCGATGCCGAGCGCCTGGCTCGCGGTGTAGTCCGTCGGATCGAGCGCCGCGGCTGCTTCGGCTCCAAGCGGCCGAATATCGTGAAGCGCCGCGTCGATCTCCAGCACGATCTCGCGGAATTGCGAGGTCCAGCCCGGCGGCTGCGCTGTCGCCAGCATGAAGCGGGCGTGGTGATGGATCGTCTCCAGCAGCGCCACCTCGAAGCGATCGCCGACATAGAGCACGCCGAAGCTGCCATCGCTGAAGCGGCTCGGCCGGTCCGGGCTGACATGGGTGAAGGGCGCCATCAGCCAGCTCGCGCCCGGCCCCGAGACGCGCCGCGCCGCCGGCACCAGATCGAGATTGCCGATCGTCTCCATCAGACGCGGATTGGTCTTCTGCTCGGCCGCGATCAGGAGCGGCCAGTCGGCGGGATCGGCGATATCCTCGAACAGGTCGATCGGCGGGAAGATGCTGCGGATGATCCGGACCGCCCCGCGCCATTCGATCTCCGCGACCGGCAGGCTCGCCAGATCGATCACCAGGCGCCCCGCTCGGCATCGAGCAGGCGCCGCACCCGCATCAGATCGGTCAGTTCGCCGCCCAGCATGACATCCAGCGCCGGCTTGCCGCCAAAATCGCTGTTTGGGCGCTTGATCCAGTCGTAGCCGCGCTGCGGCTCGGTGAAGATCAGCCTGAGCGCCTTGTGAATGCCCATCAGGTTGGATAGCCGGGCCTTGCCGTCGCGCGAGATGCGCCCGATCTCGCCGGCTTTCCAGCGCCGGTAGCTCCGGACCGGCAGGTCGATCAGAACGGCCGCGTCCTCGTCGGTGATCCGCCAGAGCCGGAACAGGTTGACCGCGGCGCGGAACATCGCGGCAGCCTCGTCATCCGTGATCGGATCGGGGACGAAATCGCGCTGGGCCGTCTCGATGCGCAGCAGGCCGGTCATGGCATTGCTCTCCATTTGGCATAGAATGGAGATAATCTTGCCAAATGGCAAGAGACGGCAATTCTTGGCCTATTCCTCGGTCTTCGCCGGCTTGATCTCGTGCTTCAGGATCAGGGGCGTCTGGGCCAGCGCGAAGGCCATGGTCAGCGGCATCACGCCCCAGACCTTGAAGGCGACCCAGAAATCCTGGGTCTGCGTGCGCCAGACCACCTCATTGATGGCCGCCAGCACGAAGAAGAACAGGCCCCAGCGGAAGGTCAGCTTGCGCCAGCCTTCCTCGTCGAGCTGCAGCACGGTCTCCAGCACCAGCGAGAGCAGCGAGCGCCCGAAGAACAATCCGCCGAGCAGGACCGAGCCGAACAGCGCGTTCACGATGGTCGGCTTGACCTTGATGAAGAAGGCATCGTCCAGCGCCAGCGTCAGCCCGCCGAAGACGGTGACGACGATCGCGTTCACGATCGCCATGCGCGGCAGATAGCCCATCAGTGCTCGCGACAAGGCCAGCGCGATCAGCGATGCCGCGATGAAGATGCCGGTCGCAACGAAGATGCGCCGGTCCTCGGCCACGCCGAGCAGCCGGTCACCATAGGAATTGGCGAAGAAGAAGATCGCCAGCGGCCCGAATTCCAGCGCGAGCTTGAGCAGCGGATTGACCGCCTTGCCCTTCTCCGCCGCGCCTGCCGGTTGCTGCATCGTCTCGCTCACGCCGCCTCTCCCGAAGCTGATTCCATGCCCGCCACGGCCCGCGCGAAATCGCGCGCCGAGAACGGCTCCAGATCCTCGACGCTCTCGCCGACCCCGATGAAATGCACGGGCAGCCCGAACTGCGCCGCCAGCGCTACCAGAATGCCGCCCCGCGCCGTGCCGTCGAGCTTGGTCATGACGAGCCCGGTCACGCCCGCCGTCTCGCGAAAGGCCTCGACCTGTGAAATCGCGTTCTGGCCGACGGTCGCGTCGAGCACGAGCAACGCCGCATGCGGTGCACTCGGGTCCTGCTTGCGGATGACGCGCACGACCTTGGCGAGTTCGTCCATCAGACCCTGCTTGTTCTGCAGGCGGCCGGCCGTATCGATCAGCAGCACGTCCGTGCCGTCAGCCTTGGCCTTCTGCAGCGCCTCGAAAGCGAGACCAGCCGCATCCGCGCCCTGCTGGCCATGGACGACCTCGGCCCCGGTGCGCTCGCCCCAGACCCGCAACTGTTCGATCGCCGCGGCGCGGAAGGTATCGCCGGCCGCAAGCATCACGGATTTGCCCTCGGCGCGGAATTTCGCTGCGAGCTTGCCGATCGTCGTGGTCTTGCCGGAGCCATTGACCCCGACCATCAGCAGCACGAACGGCTTTTTCGTGGCGTCGATCGCGAGCGGCTGGGCGACCGGCACAAGGATCGTCTCGACCTCGCGCGCCAGGATCGCTTTCACCTCGGCCGGATCGATCTGCTTGTCGTAGCGGCCGTCGCCGACCGCTTTCGCGATCTTGGCGGATGTGGCGAGGCCGAGATCGGCCTGGATCAGGATGTCTTCGAGGTCCTCGAGCGTACCGGCATCGAGCTTGCGCTTGGTGAAGAGGTCGGTGATGCCCGTCGTCAGCGCCGAGGAGGTCCGCGACAGCCCCTCGGTCAGCCGCCGCCACCAGCTCCGCTTCGGCTGCGGCGCGGGTGCGGGAGCCGGTTCAGGAGCCACAACAGGCTCAGGCTGCGGAGCGATTACGGCCTCGGGTTCCGGCTCCGGCTCGACCGGAGGCGCGATCTCTTCGACCGGAACAGGCGGCGCGACAGGCTCCGGGACCGACACCTCGATGACGGGCGCTTCCGCCTCCGCGACGGGCTGAAGAGCAACCTCTTCGACCTCCGGCTTCGGCTCCTCGACAAGCTCGACGGCCTGCTCGGTCACCGCCTCCGGCGCGGGCGCCGGCTTGGCCGGCTCCTCGTCGCGTCCGAACAGCCTCGAAAAGAAGCCGCGTTTCTTCGGTTCGGTCTCGCTCATCGTCGTCCTGTCTTCGGTTCGGCGGGCGTATCGGGTTGCACCGCCGGGCCGGCTTCGTCGGAGCCCGTTCCGCAAAAGTGGGTACCACTTTTGCGATAAGAACGTGCTCCAGCATCTTTTTTGACTCTGCGCGAATTCTGATCGTTCGACCGTTTCGGTCGAACGGAAAGCGCGCTATCGCAATGCCATGGCAACGCCGGACCGACCAGAAAATTCGCAACCTTCGGGGCAGGGCGACGCCGAGCTGCCGGTACCGCTGCTCTATCGCGACGCCATGATGCTCGTCATCGACAAGCCCGCCGGCCTGCCCTCGCATCGCGGCCCGCAGGCCAAGCGCCGCATCATCCCGGTCCTGACCGATTATCTCGATGCGCTGCGCTTCGGCCTGCCGCGCAAGCCGGAAGCGGCTCACCGGCTCGACAAGGACACCTCCGGCTGCCTCGTGCTCGGCCGGCATCCCCGCGCCATGGCCGAGCTCAACCAGATGTTTCGCGACGGGCGCATCGACAAGACCTATTGGGCGATCGTGCAGGGCGGCCCTGCGGAAGACGAAGGATTGATCGACTTGGCTCTGGCCAAGCGCTCGCCCGAGCGCGGCTGGTGGATGAAGGTCGATCCGGCCGGCCTGCCCTCCCAGACCCGCTACCGCGTGCTGGGCCGGGGCGAGAGCGAGGATGGCCCACTCGCCTGGCTCGCCATGGAGCCGCTGACCGGGCGCACGCATCAGCTGCGCGTCCATTGCCAGGCTTCGGGCTGGCCGATGCTCGGCGACGAGATCTATGGCGAGGCCCCCCGCGAGGGCGGGCCGGGCCTCCAGCTCCATGCCCGCGCGATCACGGTCCCGCTCTACAAGAAGCGCGATCCGATCACGGTCGAGGCCCCGCCGCCGCCGCATATGCTGGCGGCACTCAGGGCTTGCGGGTGGAATCAGGATTGATGACCCCCGCGCGGGTCATCCCGGGCGACCGCAGGGAGACCCGGGATCCATGCCTGAACCTTGATCGGAAACGCTCCGGAATGGATCCCGGATCGGCGCAGCTTCGCTGCTTGTCCGGGATGATTCGCGGAGAGGTGAGGGGATCAATTCCCCAGCGCGTCGATAGCCTTGGCCAGCTTGACGTCGAGCTCCGTCAGCCCGCCGGCGTCATGGGTCGCGAGCACGACATCGACGGTGCGATAGACGTTCGACCATTCCGGATGGTGATTCATCGCCTCGGCCAGCAGGGCGACGCGCGTCATCCAACCGAAGGCCTCGCTGAAATCGCGGAAGACGAAACGCTTGGCGATGGCCTCGCGCCCCTGCACCAGCTTCCAGCCGGTCAGCACCGCCAGGGCTTCGGCTTGTGCCTCCGGAGAGAGCCGCTTCGGCCGCGTCATCGCCGCATCTCCCGCGACAAGCGATTCGGATAGGAGGGGCCGAGCGGATAGGCCGCCTCCAGCACATAGGGTCCGCCCCCGATCGAATCGCGCGAGGACATCAACGCCACGCGCCGCGCGGTGAAGGTGAACGGGCGGACGATCGGATGCAGGCTGAGAAAATGCGCGAGCTCAACAGGCGTCGTGTCGCGCAGGCGTGCCAGCGTGACATGCGGCACGAATTTGCGCGCTTCCGCCGGCAGGCCGAGCCGGCGCATCTGCCGTTCGAGATCGGCCTGGAGATCGGTCAGGGCCTTGCCCGGCTGGGCGCGCGCGAAGACGGCACGCGGCTTGTCGCCACCGAAGCTGCCGAGCGCATCGAGCGTGATCTCGAACGGATAGGCCGTAAGGTCGGACAGCATGTAGTCGACATCGTTCGCCATCCGGCGGTCGACATCGCCCAGGAAGCGCAGGGTGATGTGATAGTCGGCCGGCTCGATCCAGCGCGCACCCGACAACCCGCCGCGATGCAATGTCAGCCCGGTCGCGACCTCGGCGGGAATTTCCAGAGCGATGAACAGCCTCGGCATGAGCGAATCCCTGCCAAGCGATTGTGACTCTGGCGAGACGGTAGAGCAGGAAGCCGGCTCGAGGGAATTGTTTTTGCACTGCCGCTGCTGCCCACACCCTCGCCGTCATCCCGGACAAGCCGCAAAGCGGCGCCGATCCGGGATCCATGCCGGTGCGCTCCCGATCGAGGTTCAGGCATGGATCCCGGGTCGACCTATGGTCGCCCGGGATGACCCGCGATGGGATCGGGAATGTGGAATCAGGGGCAGGGATTGCCGACGAGCTGATGGATCGCGTCGATCTTCGCCTCGACCTCGGGCGAGAGCTTGACGTCGATCGAGGCGATATCGGTCCTGAGCTGTTCCATCGTGGTCGCGCCGATGATGTTGGCGGTGACGAAGGAGCGGCTGTTCACGAAGGCGAGCGCCATCTGCGCGGGATCGAGCCCGGCTTCGCGGGCGAGCGCGATATAGCGCTTGATCGCCTCCTCGGCGCCGGCCGCCTGGTAGCGCTGGCCGCGGTCGAACAGGGTCGTGCGCGCCCCCGCGGGGCGGGCGCCGTCGAGATATTTGCCGGTGAGATAGCCCTGCGCCAGCGGCGAATAGGCCAGCAGACCGACATCCTCGCGCAGCGCGACCTCGGCCAGGGCGGTTTCGAAAGTGCGGTTCAGCAGGTTGTAGGCGTTCTGGATCGACTGCACGCGCGGCGTGCCGCGCGCTTCCGAGTCGGTGACGAAGCGCATCGTGCCCCAGGCGCTCTCGTTGGAGAGGCCGAGATGGCGGATCTTGCCGGCCTTCACCAGCTCCCCGAACGCGTCGAGCTGCTCCGCGATATCAGTTTCGTCGGCCACCGGCGCATAGGCGTCCCTGGAGAAGCGCGTCGGGTTCGAGCCCCACTGGATCGGCCGCTCCGGGAAATGCAGCTGGTAGAGATCGATATAGTCCGTCTGCAGCCGCTGCAGGCTCTTGTCGACCGCCTCGAAGACCTGGCCGCGCGTCACCCGCGTCGGGCTCTTGTCGTCGCGGAACCAGGTATTGCCGCCGCGCCCGCAGACCTTCGACGCCAGGATGACCTTGTCGCGGTTCTTCCGCGCCTTGAACCAGCTGCCGATGATCCGCTCGGTCGAGCCTTGCGTCTCCGGCTTCGGCGGGATCGCGTAGAGCTCGGCGGTGTCGAAGAAATTGACGCCCTGCTCGATGGCGTAGTCCATCTGGGCATGGCCCTCGGCTTCGGTGTTCTGCTCTCCCCAGGTCATGGTTCCCAGGCAGATCACCGAGACCTTGAGATCGGTGCGTCCGAGGCGGCGGTATTCCATGGCGAAGCAACTCCGGAAGCGGGGGCCGGCAGGCGGCAATGCAAGAATCGGGGATACGCGCGCGGAGAACCCGCAGGCGGATCAGGACCTGGGCTGCAAGGTGGCGATGAAGCGCTCGACCGTCGGCAGGATGGTCCGGACGATGACGGTAACGCCATCGGCCGTGGGATGAAGCCCATCCGCCTGGTTCAGGGCGCGGTCGCCCGCGATGCCGTCCAGGAAGAACGGGTAAAGCACCAGCCCGTGCTTCTTCGCAAGCTCGGGATAGATCGCGTCGAAGCGTTTCACGAAATCCTCGCCGAGATTGCGCGGCGCATACATGCCGGCCAGCAGCACCGGAATCTTCCGCTCGGTCAGGCGCGCGATGATCGCTTCGAGATTTTGCCGGGTCACAGCCGGGTCGACCCCGCGCAGGGCATCGTTGGCGCCGAGTTCGAGGATGACGCCGTCCGCCCCCTCCGGCACCGACCAGTCGAGCCGCTCGAGCCCGCCCTGCGTCGTGTCGCCGGAGACGCCGGCGTTCACGATTTCGACAGCGAGGCCTTTCTGGCGCAAAGCCTGCTCCAGAACCGGCGGGAAGGCGGCGCTGCCCGGCAGATTGTAGCCCGCCGTCAGCGAATCGCCGAAGGCGACGAGCTTCAGCGAGCGCCCGGCACTGGAATCGGATGGAGAAGTCTGGGCGCCGGCCATGTCAGGGGAACCGATGAAAAGCAGCAGGAAGGCGACGAAAAACATCGCAGCCGATTGGACAAGCGCGATTCTGCGCCCATATGGCCGCAGACCGCGCCGCGCCGTGGTTCCGCCTCGCTCGGGGCGCGATACGGTGCGAGCGGGGATGGCGATGGAAGCATAAGTCGGGATCATGGCGTGATGAGCGAGAAGGCCGCTTCGGCAATCGAGTTGCAGGATGTCCACCTGAGTTTGGGGCGTGGCGCCGCCCGCGTCCATATCCTCAAGGGCGTCTCGGTGTCGCTGGCCGATGGCGAGGCGACCGGCCTCGTCGGTCCCTCCGGCTCCGGCAAGTCGACCCTGCTGATGACCATGGCCGGTCTTGAGCGCCCCGACTCAGGCCTGGTCAAGGTCGCCGGGCAGGATCTCGGCGCGCTCGACGAGGACGGGCTCGCGATCTTTCGCGGCCGGCATATCGGCATCGTCTTCCAGTCCTTCCATCTCGTCCCGACCATGACGGCGCGCGAGAACGTGGCGCTGCCGCTGGAGCTCGCCGGCCATCCCGACGCCTTTACCCGTGCCGAAGCGGAACTGCGCAATGTCGGCCTGGGCCATCGCATGGACCATTACCCGGCGCAGCTGTCCGGCGGCGAGCAGCAGCGCGTCGCGATCGCGCGCGCCGTCGCGCCGGACCCGGCCATCCTCGTCGCCGACGAGCCCACCGGCAATCTCGACGAATCGACCGGCAGATCGATCGTCGACCTGATCTTCGCCCTCAAGCGTGAGCGCGGCGCCACGCTGGTCCTCGTCACCCACGATCTCTCGCTTGCGGCGCTCTGCGAGCGCACCGTCCGCCTGCGTTCCGGTGTGATCGAGGCCGAGCCCGAGACGGCGGTCGCCTGACGATGCACGCACCCGTCAAGCCGTCCCAAAGCCCGGCCTACCGCCCCCCCGGCATCGGTCTCGTCCTGCGCCTCGCGATCCGCGATTTGCGGGCGGGCCTGCGCGGCTTCGGCATCTTCATCGCCTGTCTCGCGCTCGGCGTGATGACCATCGCCGCCGTCGCCTCCGCCTCGCGCGGCCTGACCGAAGGCCTTGCCCGTGAAGGCCGGCGCATCCTCGGCGGCGACGCCGCCTTCAGCCTGATCCATCGCGAAGCCGCGCCGGCGGAGCTCGCCTTCCTGACCGCACGCGGCACCGTCTCCAGCATCGCCACCATGCGCGGCATGGCCAATGCCGGCGAGAAGGGCGCGGCCCTGGTCGAGATCAAGGCGGTCGATGCGGCCTATCCGAGCATCGGCAAGGTCGAAACCGACCCGCAGGCGCCGTTGCCCGGCCTGCTCGACCAGCGCGACGGAGCCTATGGCGCCGTCGCCGACCCCGTCCTGTTCGGCCGGCTCGACCTCAAGCCCGGCGACATCGTCACGGTCGGCGGCGCCAAGGTTCAGCTGCGCGCGAATCTCATCTCCGAGCCTGACAAGATCGCGGCTGGCGTCGGCTTCGGCCCGCGCCTCCTGATGTCGCAGGAGGCGTTGAAGGCGACCGGCCTGATCCAGCCCGGCAGCCTGATTCGCTGGACCTACCGCATCCAGCTGCCGCAGACCGCGACCAGCGATGCCGATCTCGACAAGCTGATCGCCGATGCCGGCACGCAGCAGCGCGATGCCGGCTGGGAAATCCGCTCCCGCGCCAATGCCGCGCCGAGCTTCCAGCGCAATCTCGAACGCTTCACCCAGTTCCTGACGCTGGTCGGCCTCACAGCCCTGCTGGTCGGCGGAGTCGGCGTCGCCAATGCGGTGCGCCGCTTCGTCGAGGCCAAGAAGCTCGATTTCGCCACCATGAAGGCGGTCGGCGCCACCGGCGGGCGCGTCGTCGCGATCCACCTGACCGAGGTCATGCTCGTCGCCGCGATCGGCACGGCGATCGGCCTCGTGCTCGGCGCCGCCGCCCCCTTCGGCCTCGGCGCCGTCGTCCAGAGCATCCTGCCGGTGCCGTTCGAGCCGACCCTGGCGCCGGGCGAACTCGCCATCGCCGCGCTCTATGGCCTGCTCACCGCGCTCGTCTTCGCGATCATCCCGCTCGGGCGCGCCCATGACATTCCGGTCTCCGCCCTGTTCCGCGACAAGGTCGAGCCCGATCCGCGCCGCCCGCGCGCGATCTATCTCATCCTCTGCGCGCTCGCTTTGGCGGGTCTTGCCGGCGTCGCCATCGGCTTCGCCTATGATCGCCGGATCGCGCTGATCTATATCGGCGTGATGTTCGGCGTCTTCCTGCTGCTGCGCGCCGTCTCGCTCGGCCTGATGGCGCTGGCCCGCCGCATTCCGCGCCCGCGCCGCCCGGCCCTGCGCATGGCGCTGGCCAACAGCCACCGGCCGGGCGCGCTGACGCCGGCTCTCGTGCTCTCGCTCGGCCTTGGCGTCGCCCTGCTTTCGGCGCTCTCCTTCATCGATGTCAGCCTGACCCGGCAGCTCACCGGCGCCCTGCCCGACAAGGCGCCGAGCTTCTTCTTCCTCGACGTGCCCAGCCGCGATTCCGAGCGTTTCGACGCCTTCCTCGCAGCCGAGCGGCCGGGCGCCAAGACCGAACGCGTGCCGATGATGCGCGGCCGCATCGTCTCGGTGAACCAGACCCGCGCCGAGGACATCAAGGCGAGCGAGCAATCCGCCTGGGTGCTCGACGGCGACCGCGGCATCACCTACGCCGCCACGCTGCCGGAAGGCTCGCGCGTCGCGGCCGGCGAATGGTGGCCGGCCGATTATCGCGGCGAGCCGCTCGTCTCCTTCGACGCGCAGAACGCCGCCGGCATCGGCCTGAAGATCGGCGACAGGCTCACCGTCAACGTGCTCGGCCGCAACATCACGGCCCGCGTCGCCAATTTCCGTACCGTCGACTGGCGCTCCTTCGGCATCAATTTCGTCATGGTGTTCTCGCCGAACACCTTTGCCGGCGCGCCGCACACCAATCTCGCCACCATCGCTGCGAGCCCGGACGGCAAGGGCGCGACCGACGCCGTCCTGATGCGACGCCTCGCGCTCGACTTCCCGGCCGTGACGGCGGTCCGGGTCAAGGATGCGCTCGAAGCGGTCAACACCATCGTCGCCCAGCTCGCCATGGCGATCCGCGGCGCGTCGGGCCTCGCCATCGCGGCGAGCCTCCTCGTGCTCGGCGGCGCGCTCGCCGCCGGCCAGCGGGCGCGGCTCTATGACGCGATGATCCTGAAGACGCTCGGCGCAACCCGCCGCTTCATACTTTCGTCGTACGCCCTTGAATACGCCGCCATCGGCTTCGTCGCCGCCGTCTTCGGCGTTCTCGCGGGTACAGCGGCGGGCTGGGGCATCGTCACGCAAGTGATGCGCATCGAGTTCGTCAGTGATCCCAGAGGAGCTATACTGGCTGCGACTGCCGCCGTCGGGGTTACCGTCCTGTTCGGGCTCGTCGGTACGATAAAAATACTGACGAAAGCGCCGGCTTCTCATCTCAGGAATTTATGATGACTATCTGAGAACGACTCTCGATAGACATTAAGATCCTGTAATTCTGCCTGTGTGCGGCGCCGAACTTCTATATCGGGTCCGGCCTTAACCATGGCGGGCTCTTGTAAGAACCGGCAAAGCCGCCCATATTCCCGTCATCGCGACTTTCGTGCGCGAGGACGGCTGGCGCCTGCGCGCTCTCCGTCGTCCGAAACTACGTCAGGGGAAACTCTCTTAATGAGCAACTTCGACCGCAATGCTCCAGTCTGGGGTGCCGGCCGCGCACAGCAGACCAGCGCCGTCGAGATGGATCAGGGCCTGCGCTCGTTCATGCTCGGCGTCTACAACAACATGACGATCGGTCTGGCCATTACCGGCCTCGCCGCGCTCGCCATCTCGATGCTGGCGATCGCCGGCTTCACGGCCGACGGCAAGATCGCCGGCCTGACCGCGTTCGGCCAGGCGCTCTATCTCAGCCCGCTGAAATGGGTCGTGATGCTGGCCCCGCTGGCCTTCATCATGCTCTTCTCGTTCAAGGCCGAGAACATGAGCGCCGCCGCGGCGCGCACCATGTTCTTCGTCTTCGCGGCGGTGATGGGCGTCTCGATGTCGTCGATCCTGGTCGTCTTCACCGGCGCCTCGGTCGTGCGCGTCTTCTTCATCACGGCCGCCGCCTTCGGCGCGCTGAGCCTCGTCGGCTACACCACGAAGAAGTCGCTCTCGGGCATGGGTTCCTTCCTGATCATGGGCCTGATCGGCCTGATCATCGCCTCGGTGGTCAACCTGTTCCTGGCGTCGAGCGCGCTCTCCTTCGGCATCTCGGTGCTGGGCGTGCTGATCTTCGCCGGCTTGACCGCCTGGGATACCCAGCGTCTGAAGGAGATGTATCTCTATTCGAACCTGGACCCGGAATCGGCTGCGAAGCTCTCGGTGAACGGCGCTCTGTCGCTCTACCTGAACTTCATCAACATGTTCCAGATGCTGATCAGCCTGCTCGGCGACCGCCGCTGAGCCGACCGATAGCGGGCGTCATGCCCGGAACGAGCCCCGGCCCCACGGCCGGGGCTTTTTCTTTGAGCCGAACCTTCCCTTTTGGCACGCAGATTGCTCATGCTTTGGGCATGACGACGCCTTCGATCCGCCCGGGCCTTCCCGCCGACATCCCCGCCATCGCCGCGATCTATGCCCATGCGGTGCTACACGGCACCGCCTCCTGGGAGCTGGAACCGCCGGATGACGGTGAGATGCAGCGACGCTTCGAGGCGCTCCTGGCCGGCGGCTATCCCTATCTCGTCGCCGAACGGGACGGCGCCATCCTCGGCTATGCCTATGCCGGCGCCTACCGACCGCGCCCGGCCTATCGCGCCACCGTCGAGAACTCGATCTATGTCGCGCCGGCGGCGCAGGGGCTCGGCATCGGCAGCCTGTTGCTCGGCGCCCTGATGCAGGCCTGCACCGAACGCGGCTTCCGCCAGATGATCGCGGTGATCGGGGACGGCACCGGCGGCTCGATCGGCTCGCGCCGCCTGCACGAGCGCGCCGGCTTCCGCCTAATCGGCGTCGCCGAGAAGGTCGGCTTCAAGCATGGCCGCTGGCTCGACCAGATGCTGATGCAGAAGGAACTGGGCGAAGGCGACCACACGCCGCCGGGGTTCTAGTCCTTGGCAGCCCTCATCCTGAGGAGCCGCGCAGCGGCGTTTCGAAGGATGATCCAGATGGTTCCGGAGCCTCCTGGAGCATCCTTCGAGACGCGCTCTCCGAGCGCTCCTCAGGATGAGGGCTCAAACGACGATCAGCTCACGACGCTGAGCTTGTTGTCGAGCACCTTGAGTACGCGCGAGAGCTCCGAGCCGCGCTTCAGGATCAGCCCGGTCGCGGCGACGACCGAATAGGCGCCCTGCCGCCGCGCCAGCGCGGGGTCCTTGACGATTCGGTAGAGCGGCATCTCCGACGAGCGCCGGAACACCGAGAACTGCGCCTTGTCCTTGAGGAAATCGATGGCATAGTCGCGCCATTCGCCAGCCGCGACCATCCGGCCATAGAGATTGAGCAACTCGCTGAGTTCGCGCCGGTCGAAGGTCACGGTGGTCGGTCGCGCCGGCGCCGGGAAGTTCACAACCGCGCTCGCGGCCTGCGGTTGTGGCGTTTCGCTCTCGCTCATGGCGCCTCCCTGGTCGGGGCCTCACCAAATCAGTCCCGGATGATGCGCCCGCGCTCCTGTGCTGGCAAGGGAGTAAGCCGGCGAGGGATCACCCACTGGGTCGGCATTCTCAACGAATGCCCCATTTTCGCCGCGAACGCGCCAAGCGAGCGCCAAGTTGCGACGTTCAACTCCCCTCGTTGCCTCGACGGCCCGGTTTCGCTGATCGCCGGTTTGTCAGCCCCCCAGCCCCCCGGAGTTCGGGCGGAGCCGGGCCACCGAGTCGAGGCCAACTAGCGGCTGGCATTGCGCCGGCCGTTTTTCTTTTGGGGCGTAGGCATTGAGATCGCGGCGGCCTTGCACCACCGCTGTCATTCCGGGGCTTCGCGGAGCGAAGAACCCGGAACCCACGACCGGGTGAGCGGCTTACAACGCGGCATAAAATCTCTCGCCCAGTCGTGGGTTCCGGGTTCGCACCTACGGCGCGCCCCGGAATGACAAACGTGGGTACGCCCTACCGCGCCTGCCCGTGATATTCGGCGTTGGGCCGCATATCGACGGCCGAGGCCATCCGGTTCGACATGTTGTAGAAGGAGGCGACGGCGCCGATATCCCAGATGTCGCGCTCGCCGAAGCCGGCCTTGCGCAACGCCTCGCGATCCTCCTCGCCAATCAGATGCGGCGTCTCCGTCAGCTTGACCGAGAAATCGAGCATGGCGCGGTGCCGCACCGACAGGTCCGCCGCCCGATAGTTCATCACCATCAGCTCGCCCAGCACGGGATCGCCGGAGAGCTGGCGCACGGCCGCGCCATGGGCGGTGAGGCAATAATAGCAGCGGTTCACGCTGGAAACGGCCACCGCGATCATCTCGCGCTCCAGCTTCGACAGGCCGGACGGCGCCAGCATCAGGTCGTTGTAGAAGGCGGCGAAGGCCGTGAGCTTGGCGTCGTCATGGGCATAGGAGCTCAGCACATTCGGCACAAATCCGAGCTTCTCCTGGCATTTCGCGAAATAGGCCTGGTTTTCGGCGGAAAGCGCGCCCGGCTTCAGGTCCAGCGCCATGACGGCCGGCGGCGAATCCTGCCTTGCCGGCTCTTCTCCCACCTTGGGTTTGTCATGCTTTGTTGCCATGGTGTGTCCTGTCGAGTCGGGGGAGCGTCAGTTTGCCGCTTTTTCAGGCACGGCAAGTTGAAAGGCTCCGCAGCCTATGTCATCGCTGCGGCAAAACAACTGGGGTTGGGACATGGGCAAACGGGTGACGAACGCGACCGCAGGCGCGATCGCAGCGATCGAGGCCGCAGCCACCGGACTGAAGAGTTCGATGCCCGCCGAGTTTCCCCGCCTGCTCTTCGGCCGCTCCGTCGCCGAGGATCTCGAAGCCCTTCCGGCCGAGATGCTGGCCCGCACCGCCGCCGACGCCTTCGAGCACCTCGCCCAGCCGCGCAAGCCCGACAGCATCAATCTGCGCTTCCGCGACGAGGAATACGGCGAGGGCGAACGCAAGAACCAGCTCACCGTCCTTGAGGTCGTCAACGACAACAAGCCGTTCCTGCTCGATTCGACGCTCGCCGAATTGCAGGAGCAGGGCCACGAGCCGCGCCTCGTCGCCCACCCGATCCTGGCCGTCGCCCGCGATGCCAAGGGCAAGTTCACCTCGCTCGCCGGCGAGGCCGCCGGCCGCGCCCCCGAGGGTACGCGCCGCGAGAGCCTGCTTCACATCCATGTCCCGCGCATCGACACGCCGGAAGCCCGCGAGAAGCTGCGCGCCGGGCTCGACCACGTCTATGCCGATGTCGCGCTCGCCGTCGACGACTGGGCCGCGATGCGCGGCCGCATCACCGAGGTGATCCAGGCCTATCGCGCCAATCCGCCGCCGCTGCCGGAAGACGAGATCAACGAGGCGCTGCAGTTCCTCGAATGGATCGCCGGCGACAACTTCACCCTGCTCGGCATCCGCGCCTATCGCTTCCCGGGCGGCGACGTCGCGGCCGATCCGATCGAGGGCTCGGGCCTCGGCATCCTGCGCGATCCCACGGTCAAGGTGCTGCGCAGGGGCCGCGAGCTGGTCACGGTCACGCCCGAGCTGCGCTCCTTCCTGGCCAAGCCGCAGGCGCTCATCATCACCAAGGCCAACGTCAAGAGCCGCGTCCACCGGCGCGTCCATCTCGACTATGTCGGCGTCAAACTGTTCACGCCGGACGGCCGGCTCGACGGCGAATTGCGCATCGTCGGCCTGCTGACCTCGAACGCCTATACCGGTTCGGCCCGCGCCATTCCGTATCTCCGGCTGAAGGTCGCGCGCGTCGCCAAGAATATCGGCTTCGATCCGGCAAGCTATTCCGGCCGGGCGCTGATGAACGTGCTCGATGCCTATCCGCGCGACGAGCTCTTCCAGATCGATGTCGCGACGCTGGAGCAGTTCGCGCTCGACATTCTCCAGCTCACCGAGCGGCCGCGCATCCGCGCGCTCGCCCGCGTCGACGAGTTCGACCGCTTCGTCTCGATCCTCGTCTTCATCCCGAAGGACCGCTACGACACCACGGTGCGCCTGCGCGTCGGCGATTTCCTGGCGCGGATCTATGGCGGGCGCCTCTCGGCCGCCTACCCCGCCTATCCCGAAGGGCCGCTCTCGCGGACCCACTACATCATCGGCCGCGACGAGGGCAAAACCCCGCGCGTCGAGCGCTCGACGCTGGAAGCCGGCATCAGCGCCATCGTCCGCACCTGGGGCGACGGGCTCAAGGACGTGCTCGACCAGGAGAAGGCTGGCCCGGCCGCCCGCGCGCTGGCCGAACGCTATGCCGAGGCCTTCGGCGCCGCCTATCGCGAGCGCTTCTCGGCCGCCGACGCGCTGGTCGATATCGAGATGCTCCAGCAGCTCACGCCGGAGCGCGGCCGCGCCGTTAATCTCTACCGGCGCGAGGGCGACGACGCCAAGCGCGCCAATCTCAAGGTCTTCTCGCGCGGTGCGCCGATCTCGCTCTCGGCCCGCGTGCCCGTGCTGGAGAACATGGGCTTCCGCGTCGTCAACGAGCGGACCTACAACGTCATGCCGCAGGGCAATGGCGACGCGGTCCGCATCTGGCTGCACGACATGACGCTGGAGCGCGCCGACGACGGCGAGATCGATATCGAGCATCTCGATCCGACCATCGAGGCGGCGCTGATGGCGCAGTTCCGCGGCCTTGCCGAATCCGATCGCTTCGACCAGCTCGTGCTGGTCGCCGGCCTCGGCTGGCGTGAGGCTGCCTTGCTGCGCGCCTTCGGTCGCTATCTGCGCCAGGCCGGCGCGCCCTATGCCCAGGGCTATATCGCCGACGCGCTGACCCGCCACTCCGATATCGCGTCGAGCCTCGTCGCCTATTTCGCCGCGAAGTTCGACCCGCGCGTGCCGGCCGGCGAGCGCGAGCAGCGCATGGCCCAGAAGCATGCCGAGATCGAGCAGGCGCTCGACGCCGTCACCAGCCTCGACGACGACCGCATCCTGCGCCGCCTCGTCAATCTGGTCGATGCAGCGCTACGCACCAACTTCTTCCAGATCGGCCCGGACGGTCAGCCGCGCCAGACCATCACCTTCAAATTCGACTGCGCCAGGGTCGACGGGCTGCCGCTGCCGCGCCCGCTCTACGAGATCTTCGTCTATTCGCCGCGCGTCGAGGGCGTGCATATGCGCTTCGGCAAGGTCGCCCGCGGCGGCCTGCGCTGGTCGGACCGGCCGCAGGATTTCCGCACCGAGGTGCTCGGCCTCGTCAAGGCGCAGCAGGTCAAGAACGCGGTGATCGTGCCGGTCGGCGCCAAGGGCGGCTTCTTCCCGAAGCAGCTCCCGCCGGCCTCCGACCGCGCCGCCTGGCTCGCCGAAGGCACCGAGAGCTACCGCATCTTCATCCGCAACCTGCTCGAGCTCACCGATAATCTCGACGGCGAGACCATCGTGCCGCCGCCGGACACGGTCCGCCATGACGGCGACGATCCCTATCTCGTCGTCGCCGCCGACAAGGGCACCGCGACCTTCTCCGACACCGCCAACGCGATCTCGCTGGAGAAGCATCACTGGCTCGGCGACGCCTTCGCCTCCGGCGGCTCGCAGGGCTACGACCACAAGGGCATGGGCATCACGGCGCGCGGCGCCTGGGAAGCGGTGAAGCGCCATTTCCGCGAGGTCGATATCGACATCCAGACCACGCCCTTCACGGTTGCCGGCGTCGGCGACATGTCGGGCGACGTCTTCGGCAACGGCATGCTGCTCTCGCCGGCGATCAGGTTGGTCGCGGCCTTCGACCACCGCGACATCTTCCTCGATCCCGATCCGGACACGGCGAAGTCGCTGGCCGAGCGCCAGCGCCTCTTCGCCCTGCCGCGCTCGTCCTGGGCCGACTATGACAAGAGCCTGATCTCGAAGGGCGGCGGCATCTTCTCGCGCCAGGCCAAGAGCATCCCGCTCTCTCCGGAAGTCCGCGCGCTGCTCGACCTCGACAAGAAGGAGGTCTCGCCGCCCGAACTGATGACGGCGATCTTGAAGGCGCGCGTCGACCTGCTCTGGTTCGGCGGCATCGGCACCTATATCCGCGCCACCGACGAGACCGACGCGCAGGTCGGCGACCGCGCCAATGACGCGATCCGCATCACCGGCAACGATCTCAGGACCCGTGTCGTCGGCGAGGGCGCCAATCTCGGCGTCACCCAGCGCGGCCGCATCGAGGCCGCCCGCAAGGGCGTCAAGCTGAACACCGACGCGATCGACAACTCGGCCGGCGTCAACACCTCCGACGTCGAGGTCAATATCAAGATCGCGCTCGCCGGCCCGGTGAAGGACGGCCGCCTGAAGGAAGACAAGCGCAACGAACTGCTCGCCGCGATGACCGACGAGGTCGGCGATCTCGTGCTGCGCAACAACTACCTGCAGACGCTGGCGCTCTCGCTGACCGAGGCGCAGGGATCGGCCGCGACGCCGGGCCTGCGCTTCCTGATGCAGACGCTGGAGCAGGACGGAAAGCTCGACCGCTCGGTCGAGTACCTGCCGAGCGACGCGCAGCTCGCCGAGCGCGAGAAGCGCAGCGAAGGCCTGACCCGGCCGGAACTCGCCGTGCTGCTGGCCTATGCCAAGCTCTCGCTGCACGACGCGCTGCTCGAATCCTCGGTGCCGGACGATCCCTATCTCGCCAGCGAGCTCGTCCGCTATTTCCCGAAGGCGCTGCGCGAGGCCTATCCGGACGCGATCGCCAGCCACAAGCTGCGCCGCGAGATCGTGGCGACGCAGCTCGCCAACGCGATCGTCAACCGCGGCGGCCCGGCTCTGGTGCCGGTGCTCGCGGCGCTGACCCGCTCCGATGCCCCGGCCATCGCCGCGGCCTATGCCATCGCGCGCGATTCCTTCGATCTCATTGCCCTCAACGGCGAGATCGATGCGCTCGATGCGAAGATCCCCGGCAAGACCCAGCTCGGCCTCTATGGCGCCGCGCAGGAGCTCGTCACCAACCGCATGGGCTGGTTCCTGCGGCGCGGCGTCGCCAAGCCCGGCACGATCGAGCAGACCATCGCGCGCTATGCCAGGGGCGTGAAGGAACTGGCCGGCGAGCTCGGCACGCTCCTCCCCGAGGCCGCCTCGCAGGCACGTCTCGCGCGCATCGCCGTGCTCACCTCCGAGGGCGTGCCGGAGGCGCTCGCCACGCGCGTCGCCAGCCTGCCGGCCCTCGCCGAGGCGACCGACATCGTCGACATCGCCGAGCGCGGCAAGCGCAAGATCGGCGAGGTCGCCCGCATCCATTTCGGCATCGACGCGCTGTTCGGCCTGTCGAGCCTGAAGGCGGCGGCCGCGGCCGTGCCAGCGACGGACGACTACGAGCGCCTCGCCCGCGAGCGAGCCATCGAGACCCTTGACGATGCCCAGTCCAACCTGACGCAGGAGGTTTCGGCCTCCGCCAAGGGACAGGGCACGCTGGAAAGCTGGCTGGCGGAGCGCGGCGAGGATGCGGAGCGCACCCGCAGCACCGTCAACGCGATCGCAAGCTCCGGCCTGACCTTGCCGAAGCTGATGGTGGCGGCCGGCATGCTGGCCGACCTGCCGCGCAAGCGCTAGAAGGCGTGGTGGTTTGACGACGAACACGCCGTCATCCCGGGCTTGACCCGGGATCCATCGTAGAGCGCCACGCCCTATGATGGATTCCGGATTAGCGCCGCTATCGCGGCTTGTCCGGAATGACGGTGGTATTTCCATACGCAAACCAGCACCCGCTTGTGCTCCCTTGAACGGAAAGACCGATGACCGGCGAAGCCGACACGACCACCCGCATCGACCCCAAGCTGCTCGAAATCCTGGTCTGCCCGCTGACCAAGGCGACGCTGGAATATGACGCGGCGAAGCAGGAGCTGATCAGCCGCGCCGCCAAGCTCGCCTATCCGATCCGCGACGGCATCCCGATCATGCTGCCGGAAGAGGCGCGCCCGCTGGAGGATTGAGGCTGTTTGGCCCAGTTCTGGTGTTGTGTTAAGATGTACACATCTCAACACAGGAGCTGAGGCGATGGCCGCAACGGAAACGATGACGATCCGGGTCTCGGCCGAAACCAAGCGCAAGCTCGAACGAATCGCCGCCGGCACCCGGCGCAGCAAGTCCTTCCTCGCCGGCGAAGCGGTGTCGGCCTATGTCGACCGTGAGCTTGAGATCATCGAAGGCATCAAGCGCGGCCTGGCCGATGTTGAGGCCGGGCGGGTCGTGTCGCATGACGAGGCCATAGCCGAAGCCCGCCGGATCATCGCGGAGGTGCGCCGCGAGCGACTCGACCGGCGATGAAGCCGGTCATCTGGTCGGATAATGCCCGGCGCGACTATTTCGCCATCCTCAGACATATCGCCCAAGACAACCCGGACGCCGCCGACCGGATCGTCGATGCCGTTGAGCAGGCCGGCAATGCGCTGGGCGAGTTCGCGACAGGGCGCCCCGGCCGCGTGAACGGTACCTACGAGAAGCTGGTCCCGCGCCTGCCCTATATCCTCGCCTATGCCATCGCAGCCCAAGGCGGGCGCGAGGTCATTGCGATCCTGCGTGTCATCCACATGGCACGCGACTGGCGTGAGGAAGATTGGCCCGCATAAGCGGGGTCTTCAGAGCGCCTCGCCCCTCAACAACCGCGGTGGCGCGCCGGCCACGCCCGCGGCCTCGCGGATGAAGAAGCGCTTTAGCCCCGGCATCCGGTCGACGAGACCAAGGCCGAGATCGCGCGCCAGCCTCAGCGGCGTCGCATCATTCGAGAACAGGCGGTTCAACCCGTCGGTCACCGCGCCCATCGCCACCGTGTCGAAGCGCCGCGCCTTCTCGTAATCTTCGAGAACATCGATCGAACCGGGATCGAGCCCGAGCCTTGCCGCATCGACGATCGCCTCGGCCAAAGCCGCGACATCCTTCAGGCCGAGATTGAGCCCCTGCCCGGCGATCGGGTGGATCAGATGCGCGGCGTCGCCGAGCAAGGCCAGCCGCTCGCCGACGAAGCGGCGGGCGACGCCGAAGCCGAGCGGATGCGCGCTGACAGCGCTTTCGAGCGCGATCTCCCCGAGTTCGAGCCCGAAGCGCCGCTCGATCTCCGCCAGCATGTCCTCGGCATCGAGCGAGAGCAGCGGCTCGACATTCTCCGTGCGCTCCGTCCAGACGATCGAGGAGCGATGCCCGAGTGTCCCGCCATCGGCCAGCGGCAGGATGGCGAAGGGGCCCGATGGCAGGAAATGCTCGACCGCACGGCCATCATGCGGCCGCTCATGGCCGATCGTCGCGACGATGCCGGATTGGCCATAGCCCCAGCCGACCCAGCCGATACCGGCCTGCTCGCGCAGTTTCGAGCGGGCGCCATCGGCCGCGACCAGGAGCGCCGCCCCGCAGCGCCCGCCATCGGCGAAAACGATCTCGACCGCCGTATCATCGGGGGTGAAGCGCCGTACGTCGGTGCTGCGCAGCTCGACGCCCGCCGCTTCGCAGGACGCTTTCAACGCCGCGACCAGGGCCGCGTTCTCGACCATATGGGCGAACGGCTCGCCGGGCTCGACCTCGCCGTCGAAAGTCAGGAAGACCGGACGGACGGCATCCTCGGTGCGGCTGTCCGAGACGATCATCTCCAACATCGGCTGGGCGGTATGGGCGATTCCCTCCCAGATGCCGAGGGTCTTCAACATCGCGCGGCCGCCGGCCGCGACCGCATAGGCCCGGTTATCGGCGCGGGGCGCGGCCGCCAGCGCCGGATCAGCCAGGATCACCGAGAAATCCGTGCCCAGCCCCTGCTTCAGCGCGAGCGCAAGCGCCAGCCCGGCGATGCCGCCGCCCGCGATGACGATGCGCATGGCGCTGCTGCCCTGCTCGATAGCCATGTCGTCCTTCTCTCCGCGCCGACTTGACGCCACGGGATGCCTCGGTGCTGATGCCAGCCGAGGCCGGCCGTCCCTGTGCGGGGCGCCGGCTCGTCCGTCAACCTGACCGCGATACCGCCGACCATGTCCCAGATCAGCGCCTCCTTGCCAGCGATTCTCGACCTCGAGCAGCTCGAGCGCAACCTGTTCCGCGGTCGCAGCCCCAAGTCGAGCTGGCCGCGCGTCTTCGGCGGGCAGGTCATCGCGCAATCGCTCTATGCCGCCTGCAAGACGGTCGAGGGCCGGCAGCCGCATTCGCTGCATGCCTATTTCCTGCTGGCAGGCGATCCCGAAGTACCGATCGTCTACGAGGTCGACCGCCTGCGCGACGGCCGCTCCTTCACCACCCGCCGCGTCCTGGCCATCCAGAAGGGCGAGGCGATCTTCGCCATGTCGGCCTCGTTCCATGTCGAGGAGGCCGGCTACGAGCACCAGATGCCGATGCCGAAGGTGCCGATGCCGGAAGAGCTGCCGGACCGCGAGGAGATGGTGAAGCTGTTCAGCGCGCCGGAGCACAACCCGCTCCAGACCTTCTACCAGCGCAAGCGGCCGATCGAGATCCGCCCCGTCGAGCTCGACCGTTATCGCGGCGGCGGCAGCCTGGAGCCGAAATTCAACGTCTGGATCCGGGCGATCGAGCCGCTGCCGGACGAGCCCGCCTTCCACCAGAGCGTGCTCGCCTATGCCTCGGACCTGCTGCTGCTCGATTCCAGCCTGATCGCGCATGGCGCTACCGTCTTCGACCAGAAGATCCAGGCCGCCAGCCTCGATCATGCGCTCTGGTTCCACCGCCCGTTCCGGGCCGATGACTGGCTGCTCTATTCGCAGGACAGTCCCTCGACCTCCGGTGCGCGCGGCTTCTCGCGCGGCCTGATCTTCAATCGGCAGGGCCAGCTGGTGGCCTCGGTCGCGCAGGAAGGGCTCGTTCGGCCCCGGACCGATCTCGGCTGACCGGATTTCAGGCAGCTGCGCAGAATCCAGTCTCATGCCTAAATCTTAGGCAATAGCGCCTGCCATTTCCCTGTTCCCGCGATGATTCCGCCTCCGGATGCGCCTTGGCGCCGTCCGGAGCGGGTTGGCACGTCCCTTGAATTGCATGTTGCGACGCAACTGCGATCCCGCAGGCGCGATAGGTGCAACGAGATCGCCGGGGCTGACGACCGGGCGGCGCAGACGGGGAAACCCAGCACATGAAAATCGTGATGGCGATCATCAAGCCGTTCAAGCTGGAGGAGGTGCGCGACGGGCTCACCGCCGTCGGCGTCCACGGCCTGACCGTGACCGAGGTGAAGGGCTACGGCCGTCAGAAGGGTCATACGGAAATCTACCGCGGCGCCGAATATGCCGTGAGCTTCCTGCCCAAGATCAAGATCGAGGTCGCGGTCTCCGACGAGCTGGTCGACCGGGTGATCGAGACGATCACCGCCGCTGCCCGCACCGGCCAGATCGGCGACGGCAAGATCTTCGTCTCGTCGATCGAGAAAGCCGTGCGCATCCGCACCGGCGAAACCGACACCGACGCCCTCTGAGCCCCGACCCTCCAGGAGTTTCGACGATGAATTTCAGGACTTCCCTGCGGGCCGGATCGGCAGGCCTCGCGCTGGCGGCACTCACGGCCGGCGTGGCGCTCGCCCAGGCCCCCGCCACCCCGCCCGTTCCCAACAAGGGCGACGTCGCCTTCATGATGAGCTCGACGATCCTCGTCCTGCTCATGACCGTCCCCGGCCTCGCCCTGTTCTATGGCGGCCTCGTCCGCTCGAAGAACATGCTCTCGGTGCTGACGCAGGTCTTCGCCATCGTCAGCGTCGTCTGCATCCTCTGGGTGACCTATGGCTACTCGCTCGCCTTCACCAATGGCGGCGGCCTGAATGACTTCGTCGGCGGCTTCTCCAAGGCCTTCCTGAGGGGCGTCGATGCCACCACGGTGGCGGGCACCTTCTCGAACGGCGTCTACATCCCCGAATTCGTCTATGTCTGCTTCCAGATGACCTTCGCCTGCATCACGCCGGCGCTGATCGTCGGCGCCTTCGCCGAGCGCATGAAGTTCTCGGCCCTACTGCTCTTCACCGTGCTCTGGGTCACCTTCATCTATTTCCCGATGGCCCACATGGTCTGGTACTGGGGCGGGCCTGACGCCGTCGGCAATGCCGCCAAGGCGCTCGCCGAGGCCGGCGCGGATGGCAAGGTTGCCGCTCAGGCCGCGCTCGACGCCGTCAACGCCGATGCCGGCATGCTCTTCAAGTGGGGCGCGCTCGACTTCGCCGGTGGCACGGTCGTCCATATCAATGCAGGCATCGCCGGCCTCGTCGGCTGCATCCTGATCGGCAAGCGCGTCGGTTTCGGCAAGGAATTGATGGCGCCGCACTCGCTGACCATGACGCTGATCGGCGCCGCCCTCCTCTGGGTCGGCTGGTTCGGCTTCAACGCCGGCTCGAACCTCGAAGCGAACGGCACGGCCGCGCTCGCCATGCTCAACACCTTCGTCGCCACCGCGGCGGCGGCACTGGGCTGGCTCTTCGTCGAATGGGCGGTCAAGGGCAAGCCCTCGATGCTCGGCATGGTCTCCGGCGCGGTCGCCGGCCTCGTCGCCGTCACCCCGGCGGCAGGCTTCGCCGGCCCGATGGGCTCGATCGTGCTCGGCCTCGCCGCCGGCGCCGTCTGCTTCGTCTTCTGCACGACCGTGAAGAACGCGCTCGGCTACGACGATTCGCTCGATGTCTTCGGCATCCACTGCGTCGGCGGCATCATCGGCGCGATCGCGACCGGCATCCTCGTCAACACGACGCTCGGCGGCGCCGGCATCCCGGACTATTCCAGCAAGCCCGGCGAGCTCGCCGTGGGCGCCTATGAGTTCGGCCCGGCCGTCATGGCCCAGATCAAGGCAGTGCTGTTCACCATCGTGTTCAGCGCCGTCGGCTCGGCGATCCTCTACAAGATCGTCGACCTGGTCGTCGGCCTGCGCGTCACCACCGACCAGGAGCGCGAAGGCCTCGACATCGCCGAGCATGGCGAGCGCGCCTACCACAGCTGATCCTCCCGCCGCTCCCAGCGGCAACTTGGCCCCGGCGCTCTGCCGGGGCCTTTTCTATGGGCCGTGGTTTCGCAGGCAGAGAACGAAGAAGCGCCGGCGCGGTTCAAGGTTAAGCGGGTCTTAACCTCGGCTTCCTAACCTTCCGCTGATGGCCGGAATGATGCGGCCCGACAGTCCGGACAAGACCCGAACCCGCATGCGCACGATCCGCCGCTCCCAATCGCTCATGGACCGCCTGCCCGACCCGGTGCGCGAGTTCCTGTCGCGCCGTGCCTCGGAGCTTACGGGCATGGGCGTCCTCGCCCTGATGGTCGCCGTCGCCACCGCGCTGGCGAGCTGGTCGGTCGACGACCCCAGCCTCAACAACGCCACCAGCGGCGCGGTGCGCAACTGGCTCGGCCGCCCCGGTGCGATGGTCGCTGACCTCCTGATGCAACTCATCGGGCTCGGCGTCATCGCCCTGCTCTTCCCGCCGGTGATCTGGGCGCTCCGGCTCGTCCGCTTCCACATCTTCGACCGTGGCGCGCTGAAGCTCGGCCTCTGGGTCGTCGGCGTCGCCGCGACCGCCGCCGTCGCCAGCGCCCTGCCCGCGACACCGCGCTGGCCCTTGCCGACCGGCATGGGCGGCGTCATCGGCGATGGCCTTCTCTTCGGCACGCGCAATATCGCGGGCATCGCCGGCAGCGCGGTCGGCAGCCTCGTCGGCTTCCTCTATGCCGGCATCGCCATCCTTGCCGTCACCGCCGCGGCCGGCTTCGGCTTCGTCGCCGACGAGGACCCCGCTCTCGACAGCGACGAGGCCGAGGACAGCTGGTCCGATGGCGAGGAGCGTCGCGACGACGAGCCCGGCATCGCCGTCATCCTGATCGGCTGGCTCGCCCATGGCGCGATGGCCCTGCGCGCGGCGATCCTGCGCCGCCTGCCGCAACCGCCCGAACCTGCTGTCGATACCGGTGTCGTTCCGACGCGCGACAGCAGCCGCGTCCGCCGCGAGCCGCAATTCGGCGAGGCCCCGGCCGGCCGCCGCAGCCTCCCCGATTTCGATCCCGAGCCGCTGCCCGGCGCCCGGTCCGTTACGGGCCCTAATCGAGCCCACGACGATTACGATGTGCCCTTCGATCTCGACGACGAGCCGCAGGACCTGCGCGATCTCAACGCCCCGCGCGTGACCATGCCGCGCCCTGCGCCGAAGCCGGGCAAGCGCATGCAGCGCGAGGCGCAGCCCTCGCTGCTCGACCGCGACACGTTCGAATTGCCGCCGCTGACCTATCTGGCCGAGCCGAAGAAGGTCGCGGCCAATGCCGTCTCGACCGACGCGCTGGAGCAGAACGCCACGCTGCTCGAAGGCGTGCTGGAGGATTTCGGCGTGCGCGGCGAGATCTCGCAGGTGCGCCCCGGGCCGGTCGTGACGCTCTACGAGCTTGAGCCGGCTCCGGGCACGAAGTCTTCCCGCGTGATCTCGTTGGCCGACGACATCGCGCGTTCGATGAGCGCGGTGTCGGCGCGCGTGGCGGTGGTGCAGGGCAAGAACGCGATCGGCATCGAACTGCCCAATGCCCGCCGCGAGACCGTCTTCCTGCGCGAACTCCTCGCCAGCCAGGATTTCGAGGCGACCAAGCACAAGCTCGCGCTCTGCCTCGGCAAGACCATCGGCGGCGAGCCGGTG
>NZ_JBBCUM010000024.1:0-45582 GCF_037147855.1 Allobosea sp. MMO-172
GCTCATCAAGCGCCAGAAAAAGCCAATCGTCGCTATCGTCGCCATCATGCGACGCATCATCGTCGTCGCAAACGCAAGGCTCAGAGACGCTAAATACTGAGTTGATGACAACCGTTCTTCAGCCCTCGCCGAGCAACTTCCGCGTATCAGCCCCGCTCGCCGCGACTTTGCGCAACCCCGCCGCCTGCTCCCGGAACACCGGAGCCAGCGGCAAGGGCGTCGAGACGAGGCGCCGGCCGCCGGGCTCCTCCACCTGCGCATCGAGCAGGCCGCGCGCCGACATCTGCGGATCGGACACCGCTTCCTCCAGCGTGCGCACCACCGTGCAGCAGCAATCGAGCGGCTCGACCAGCGCGCGCCAGTAGGCTGCGCTTTCGCTCGCGATGATCGCGGCGATGCCGGCTCGTGTCGCGAGTGGATCGCGGCGGTCGTCCCGCAGCCTCTCGTCGAGCCCGATCCCCTCGCAGAAAGCCTGCCAGAACTTCGGCTCGATCGCGCCGACCGCGAGGAACCAGCCATCGGCCGTCGCATAGAGCCCATAGCGCGGGCTCGCGCCGGTCAGGAGCCCCTCGCCGCCATCGGGAAAGGAGCCGGTCACTTGCCCCTGCGCCAGCCCGTACCAGGCGAAGGTCGGCATCGCATCGGCCATGGCGATGTCGAGATGGCAGCCCTGCCCGGTCCGGTCGCGCTGGCGCAAGGCCAGCAGGATGTTGAGCACGGCCGGCATGGTGCCCCCGGCGATGTCGGCGACGAGCGGCGGCGGCAGGGGCGGCACCTCGCCGCGCTTCAGCGACTGGCCGAGCAGACCGCCCAGCGCCTGATAGTTGATGTCGTGCCCGGCCTCCTCCGCACGCGGGCCGTGCTGGCCGTAGCCGCTGATCGAGCAATAAATCAGGCGCGGGTTGATGGCCTTCAACGCCTCATGGCCAAAGCCGAGCCGCTCCATCACGCCCGGACGGAACTGCTCGATCAGGATATCGGCCTTCGCGAGCAGCGGAGTCAGTCGCGCCAGCGCGTCCGGCGCCTTGAGATCGATCTCGACCGAATCCTTGCCACGGTTCAGCACCGCGAAGGGCGCCGCCGTCTCGCCAATGCGCGGCGGGAAGCCGCGCATGTCCTCGCCGCCCCGCCGCTCGACCTTGATGACGCGCGCTCCGGCCTCCGAGAGGAACAGGCTCGCCAGCGGCCCGGGCAGGAGCGTCGAGAAGTCGAGGACCAGCAGGTCGTCCAGCGGCAGCATCCGGCACCCTATTGCGCGGGGCATGTCTGGGAAGTTCCTCAGCCCTCACCCTGAGGAGCGATGTCGTCAGACATGGCGTCTCGAAGGATGATCCAGGAGGCTCCGGAACCATCTGGAGCATCCTTCGAGACGCAAGCTTCGCTTGCTCCTCAGGATGAGGGCTTGCTTCCCAAACAAGCTCTCAGTGAAACAGATCGGCCGCTATCCTGCCCGTCTTCACCAGCCACAGGAAGCCCGACAGGGTGACCATCGATACGATGGTGCCGACGAGGATGCAGGCCGAGGCGCGCTCGATCCCGACTTTGTACTGCGTCGAGATCACGAAGATGTTCAGGGCCGGCGGCAGCGCCGCCATGATGATCGCGGCATAGATCCAGTGCGTCGGGATGCCGCCGATGGCCGAGAGCAGCACCCAGACCAGCAGCGGATGCAGCAGGAGCTTGATGAAGACCAGCGCCGGGACGCCGGCCGGCATCCGCTTCATCGGCCTGAGCGCCACCGTGACGCCGAGCAGGAAGAGCGCGCAGGGCGCGGCCGCCTGCGACAGCCACAAAACCATCCGGTCGAGCGCCACCGGCAGCTCGAACTTGAGATAGCTCGCCAGCACGCCGGCCAGCGTCGCGACATTGAACGGGTGGGTCAGCACCCGCCACACCACCTCGCCGGCTGTCGCCAGCAGGCTCTTCTTCTCGACGCCGGCGACCGCCATCAGCAGCGGAACCAGCGAGAACAGCAACACGCTGTCGAAGACGAAGATCAGCACGACCGGCGCGCTCGCCTCCGGCCCCAGCGCGGCCAGGATCAATGGCGGGCCCATATAGCCGATATTGGAATAGGCCCCCGCGACGCCCTGCATCACCGCCTGCGGCAGGTCGCCCTTGGCAGCCCTCAGCCCGATCACGAGCGACAGGCTGAAGGCGCAGAAGGTGGCGAAGGTCGTGCCGGCGATGAATTTCCAGTTGGCGAGCTCGCTCAGCGGCTTGTCGGCGATCAGCCGATAGAACAGCGGCGGCAGCGCGACATAGATCAGGAAGAACTGCAGCCAGGCGAGCCCTTCCTCCGGCAGCTGCTTGTAGCGGCCGATGGCGAAGCCGAGCAGGATCAGCCCGAAGAACGGCGCGACCAGATTGAAGATGTTGAGAAGGTCGGCCATCGGTGGCGTTTCGTCCTGCGATGAAGGCGCCCGCTTTCGATCCGAACCCGGCGGACATCTGCATCTAGCGCATGGCCCGAGGGCAGCAAGGGCTTTTGCAGCGCGCACACCCACGCCCAGCGCAACAAAGAGAAATGATGCCTAGGAAATATTACCTACTCGGGACAATGGGATTAATAACCTAGGCATTCCAGCCTATTCGTCATCGAAAGAACCATGGACGGCGCGCATCGTCTCGGCCACAGTCGCTGCATTGCAGCATGGAGCCGCCGATGACGACCAGGACGCCGCGCCAGTTCTTCCGCCCGCTCGCGATCGGCGCGCCGGAGCCCTTCCGCGAATTGCCGCTGCGGCTGGAGCGGATGATCCATTTCGTGCCGCCGCATCTGGAGAAGGTCCGCGCCAAGGTCGGCGAGCTCGCCGGACAGGTCGATATCGTGCTCGGCAATCTCGAGGATGCGATCCCGGTCGAAGCCAAGCAGGCGGCGCGCGACGGCTTCATCACCATGGGCAAGGCCGTCGATTTCGGCAAGACCGGCCTGTGGACGCGCGTCAATGCGCTGAATTCGCCGTGGTTCCTCGACGATATCACCGCGATCATGGGCGAGATCGGCGGCAAGCTCGATGTCGTGATGGTGCCGAAGGTCGAGGGCCCCTGGGACATCCATTATGTCGACCAGTTGCTGGCGCAGTTCGAGGCACGGCACCAGTTGCGCAAGCCGATCCTGATCCACGCCATCCTGGAGACGGCGGAGGGCGTCAAGAATGTCGAGGCGATCGCCACCGCCTCGCCGCGCATGCACGGCATGAGCCTCGGCCCCGCCGATCTCGCCGCCTCGCGCGCCATGAAGACGACCCGCGTCGGCGGCGGCCACCCGGAATACAAGGTGATCGCCGACCCCTCCCCCGATGGCGGGCCGCGCGCGATCGCGCAGCAGGACCTCTGGCACTACACGCTCGCCAAGATGGTCGATGCCTGCGCCTCGGCCGGGATCAAGCCGTTCTACGGCCCCTTCGGCGATTTCGCCGACGAGGCGGCCTGCGAGACGCAGTTCCGCAACGCCTTCCTGCTCGGCTGCGCCGGCGCCTGGACGCTGCATCCCTCGCAGATCGCCGTCGCCAAGCGCGTCTTCAGCCCCGATCCGGCCGAGGTCGCCTTCGCTAGGCGGATTCTGGAGGCGATGCCGGACGGCTCCGGCGCCGTGATGATCGATGGCAAGATGCAGGACGATGCCACCTGGAAACAGGCAAAGGTCATCGTCGACCTCGCCGTGCAGGTCGCCGCGCGCGACCCCGATCTCGCCGAGCGCTACGGAATGTGATGGGACAGAGGGCCTCAATCGATTGATTTCGACGCATTTACGACGCATTGCTTGAGCAAGGCGGCAAGAACGTAAGCTGGCGGCGTATCAGCCGGCGCAAGATGGATTTGTCATGGAAGCGCGTTCGGCCAAGTTCAGGATCGGGCAGGTGGTCAAGCACCGCATCTACCCGTTCCGCGGCGTGATCTTCGACGTCGACCCGGTCTTCTCGAACACCGAGGAGTGGTGGATGGCGATTCCGGAAGCAATGCGCCCGTCGAAGGACCAGCCCTTCTATCATCTCTTCGCCGAGAACGAGGAGGCGGAATACGTCGCCTATGTCTCCGAGCAGAACCTCGTCGACGACGATTCCGGCGAGCCCGTGCGCCATCCCCGCGCCAAGGAATTCTTCCGGCGTGACCGCAAGGGCCGCTACAAGCTCGACCGTGGCGAACTGAATTGAATCTCACCGGCCGATGAGCCGCCGCTCGGCGAGGAGTTCCTCGTCAGCAACACGCGTGACCAAAGAAAAAGGCCGGCCCCGCGAGGGACCGGCCTTTTCTGTTTCAGGCGATAGCGCCGCCGATCAGGGCTTCGGCGCGGTCGCGGGCGCGGCAGGCGCAGCGCCGGGGGCCGGGGCAGCGGCGCCCGGAGCGGCGGCACCGCCGGCGCCGAGGCGCTGGCGCAGTTCTTCCTGGCGCTTGGCGAGCTCGTCCTGGAGCTGCTTCTGCTGGTCCTCGAGCACCTTCGGGTCGATGGCGGCGCCGTCGAAGCCCTTGGCGAAATCGGCGAGCGGGATCGTGAACGTCAACTCGCGGGCGCCCTGGTTCTGGACGCTGACATTCAGGTTGGTGCCCTTCTTCATCGCATTGATGAAGTCGTCCTTGACCTGCGCCTCGGCGAAGCAGCCGTTCGGGAAGCAGATGGCGTAGCGGCCGCCGGTGGGCTGGGCGTTGTCGACGCCGAAGCGGATGCCGGGCTGCAGCAGCAGGCCGAGCGGCATCAGGAAGCGCACGATCTTGTTGGCGTCGCCCTTCACGTCATAGATCGCGACGGCCAGAACCGGCTGCCCCTGATCCGAGACGAAGTCGCGGGTGGTGTAGCAGATTTCCTTGTTGGCGCCCTGGTCCTTGCCGCAGACCTTGGTCCAGCTCGTCTGCGAAGGCTCGGGCTTGACCTGAACGACGGTCGGGCCGGAAGCCGCGGCGGCGCCGGGCTGGGCCGGAGCGGCAGGCTGGGCCGGCGCCGGAGCAGCCGGACGGGCCGGCGTCGCCGGGCGCTGCGCCGGAGCCTGGGCGAAGCCAGCGACGGGCGCAAAGCCGATGGCCGTGCTGAGCACGAGGCCGAGCGCACGAGATGACAGGCGATACGAAGCGGACATTCCTTGTCTTTCCTTATCAAGCGAATTCGGGATCACGACTTCGCAAGCCGCGCGCGTCACCGCTGATGGCCCAATCGCATGGGGCGCAGGCCATCGCAAGCCGTGCACATCAAGGCTGATTGAGGCGTTTGAATGACACCCTGCCCTCGCCTTTAGCGAGTTCGCACCGAGGATTCCAGCCCGAATAGCTGCGTGACCCTGCTGCTCCCATGCTATTCTTATGGAGGGAATCAGGTCGTACGATGGAATTTCTTCGATTGCCCCAGGCGGTGAGCCGTCGCGGGGTCAACCTCTTGCTGGCTTTGGCCCCGTTCGCCGTCCTGGCGCGCGGCCGTTCGGCGCTGGCCGATTCGGCCCCCTTGCGGCACGCCATTGCGATGCACGGCCAGCCGGCGCTGCCGCCCGGCTTCGCGCATCTGCCCTATGCCGACCCCAGGGCGCCCCGGGGCGGCCGCATCGTGCTCGGCATCCAGGGCACCTTCGACAGCCTCAATCCGCTCGTCGTGCTCGGTGTCGCGCCCGATGCGGTGCCGAAATACGTCCAGCAGAGCCTGCTCTATCGCTCGGCCGACGAGCCCTTCACGGCCTACGGCCTGCTCGCCTCCGGCGTTTCGCTCGATGCCGACCGCAAGCAGCTCGCCTTCGAGATCGACGAACGCGCCCGCTTCTCGGACGGCAAGCCGGTCACGGCCGAGGACGTGATCTTCACCTTCGAGATGCTGAAGGCCAAGGGCAAGCCGTTCCATCGCTCCAGCCTCGGCCGGGTGACCAAGGCCACGGCGCCCTCGCCCCGGCGTGTCGAGTTCGAGCTCGGCGACGGTTCAAACCGGGAGTTGCCGCTGGTGATCGGCGCGATGCCGATCTTCGCGAAGCACGCGACCAATGCCGAAACCTTCGGCGAAACCAGCTTCAAGCCGGCGCTCGGCTCCGGCCCCTATGCCGTCGAGGAGGTCCGCCCAGGCGAATCGCTGGTGCTGAGGCGGCGCAAGGATTTCTGGGCCGAGGACCATGCCCTCACGCGCGGGCTCTATAATGCCGACGAGATCCGCTACGACTTCTATCGGGATTCGAACGCGCTGTTCGAGGCGTTCAAGGCAGGCCTCTACGATGTCCGCATCGAGGGCGACCCGACGCGCTGGATGACCGGCTACGACGTGCCCGCCGTGCATGACGGGCGCATCCGGCAGGAAACCCTGCATTTCGACACGCCCAAGGGCATGACCGGCCTCGTCTTCAACACGCGCCGGCCGATCTTCGCCGATATCCGGACGCGCGAGGCGCTGGGACTCCTGTTCGATTTCGAATGGGTCAACCGCAACCTGTTCCATGGCGTCTATCGCCGGGCCGGCAGTTTCTTCTCCGATTCGGAGCTTTCGGCGCTCGGCATCCCCGCCGACGGCCGCGAGAAGGCCCTGCTCGCCAGCTTTCCGGGTGCCGTGCGCGAGGACATCCTCGCCGGCAGCTGGCGCGCCTCGGAGACCGACGGCTCGGGCCGCGACCGCGAGCAGGCGCGCAAGGCGCTCGACCTGTTGAAGGCTGCCGGCTTCACGCTTCAGAACGGCGTGCTGCGCAACGCCAAGGGCGAACCCTTCGCCTTCGAGATCACCGTCACCAGCCGGCCGCAGGAGCGGCTCGCGCTCAACTATGCCCAGTCGCTCGCCCGGCTCGGCATCACGGTCTCGGTGCGCCTGATCGACGACGTGCAGTACTGGCGGCGCCTGTCGACCTTCGATTTCGACATGATCCAGTGGACTTGGCCGGCCTCGGCCTCGCCCGGCAACGAGCAGATCGGCCGCTGGGGCTCGGCCAATGCCGCCCGCAACGGCTCGCTGAACTATGCCGGCGTGAAATCGCCCGCCGTGGACGCCGTCCTGCAGGCCCTGCTCGGCGCCCGCGAGCGCGAGGATTTCGTCGCGGCAGTGCGCACCCTCGACCGCCTGCTGATTTCCGGCTTCTACGTCGTGCCGCTCTATTACCTGCCCGACACCTGGATCGCCTTCGCGCGCGGCGTCGTGCTGGCGGGGCGGCAGCCGGCCTATTTCCTCTCCAACGAGCTGCTGGCCCGCCTCCCGGCGGCAGCGCCGGCGAACTAGGATCTGTCGATGCGGGCAGAACAGGACGAAGCCTCAGCCTTGCTCGACGGTCTCGATCTCGACACCCTGCTCGCAGCCCTGACCCGCAATCGCGGCTATGACGCGGCCTTGCGCGATCCGCCGGGCCGGCGCGGCTGGAGCGACGTCACGCCGGGCTCGGTCAATTTCCTCGATCTCGACGAGCGCATCGACCGGCTGGCCCGGCTGCTCGCGATCAACAAGGGCACGCCAGGCGCGAGCGTCGCGATCCTGGCGCCGCTGGGGCCGGAGGCGATCGTCTCGATCCTGGCCAGCCTGCGCGCGGGCCTGTCGCCCCTGATGTTGCCGTTGCACGGCAACGAGCTTGAGCTGCTCCGGCTGATCGAGGCTTCCGGCGCGGTGATGGCGCTCGGCGTCAGCCGGGTCGGGCCGCTGCGGCCCTTGCTCATGTTGCGCAATCTCGCGATGCGCGCCTTCGGCACGCGCTTCGTCGGCGGCTTCGGGCCGGACGTTCCGGACGGCGTCGCCCCGCTCGACATGCTGATGGCGAACCCGACGCTGCATCCCCTGCCGCAGCTCACTGAGCGGCCCGTGCTGCAGATCGCCGACGGCGTGTCGCTGCAGGGGCCGATCGCGCTGCCGGAGCGGGAGCTGCTCGGCAAGGCGCTCGACATCTCGCGGGCGCTGAAGCCGACCGTCTCCTCGCGCATCGTAACGACGCTGGTCGGCGGCGACCTCGCCGCGCTGGCGAGCGGGCCGGGCGTGGCGATGCTGAGCGGGCTCGAACTCCTGCCGCTCGGCCTGTTCAATCTCGGCGATCTCCAAGCCTGCATCGAGGGCGGGCGCAACGTCCATCTGGTGCTGCCCGGCACGATGGAGCCGGCGCTGGCGCATTCGCGGCTAGCCGGACATCCGGCGCTGGCGAGCCTCGTCTTCGTGCATCGCGCGAGCGACGCCCGCAGCCTGCCCGCGATCGACCGGCCGGACGTCGCGATCGTCGATATCGAGGCCCATTCGGCCGGCGACATCACCGTCGGCAAGCGGCAGGGACCTTCGATTGCCTGACAACGCCGGACCGGGAACTCCACAGGCCGACTCGCGTTGATCCGCGGGGCGTCTTCCTTGGAGTGCCGGCCATGCTTGCCGCCAGCCTCGTGCTTCTGTCTCTCTCCGCCAACCCGATCGCCAACGGCGTCGTCGCAATCGCGGATTCGCCGCCGCGCTTCGACATCGCCGCCTCGTGCCGCGATGTCGGCAAGTCCGGCATCGATATCGGCCGGCCGGCCAGCGCCTGCCGGGACGACGAGGAACGGGCCCGCGATACGCTGACTGCACGCTGGGCCCAGTTCCAGCCGGCCGCCCGCACGACCTGTGTCGAGGGGGCGACCTTCGGCGGGCCGCCGAGCTATGTCGAAGTGCTCACCTGCCTTGAGATGAAGAAGCCGTGACGGCCGGCCCTTCGCCGGTCACGGCCGCGCGCAGCAGCAGATAAAGCACCGACGCGTTGAGCAGGTGCCAAAGCCAGTGCGTCCCGAGCGGCAAGCTGCCGCACAGCGCGCCGTCGATGCTGCGCATCCTCAGGGAAACGGCGAAAGCCCCAGCCGCAAGCGCCAATAGCCGGCGCTGATCGCACAGCACCGGGGTTCGCGCCATCGCGAGCGCCATGCCGATCAGCCCGAGCAGGAAGGCCGCATAGCCGGCCGAACCTGCCATTCCGGCGGGCAGGACTGCGCGCCCGGCAGCCGACAACCCCAGCGCCAAAACGAAGAAGGCGAGCGTTCCGACAGCCGTGACCACGCCGCTCAACCCAAGAAAGCGCCTCAGCGCGAAAGCGAAATAGCCGAAGGCAAAGAGCTGGATCGGCACGACATCGGCCAGCAGCGTCCAGCGATTCGGGGTGGTGTGGAACAGGAACGAGCCGATGCCGATGGCAAAGACCAGTCCGATCAGGACGAGCGTGACCGCGTCCCTCCCGCCTTGCCGGCGCCACAGCCAGAACGCTGCAAGGGCCGCGACGAGGAAGGCGCCATTGGTCACCGCATTCAGGGGCTCGGCCCAGAAGCTGCCATCGATCCGCTCGCAATAGCCGAACTGCATCGCCTCGCCCGTCGTATTACGCCAGCGAAGCCGCCCGTTGCGACGGCCTCATGTCAGGCCCAGCGTGTTGCCTTCGCAAGCCCGCTCCGCAAAGCTCGCGCCTCGCCAGCAGGAGATATCCCATGCGCAGCCTCTGCCTCCCAATTCTCGCGGCAACCCTGCTTGCCGGCGGTATCGCGAGTCCGGCCTTCGCCAATCCCCAGGCCTGCGCCGATCTCTGGACCGCGCGCAACGAGATCTACAAGGCGCAGGGCTATTGCTTCCGTACGCAGCGCGCGATCGCGGCCTTCGGCAATGCCGGCTGCCAGTACGACAATATCGAGGATGTGCCGCTCTCGGCCAATGACCGCCGCGCGGTTGCCGATATCGTCCGGCAGGAGCGGAATCTGCGCTGCCCGCGCTGAGGTGCATTGCCTGTGGAAGGCAGGGCAGCCCTGCGTCCAGCGAGGGGAAGGCCGTGCTAGAAGCGCCGGCCGCAAGTCCGCTCCCGACCCAACACGACGATTCAGCGCCCGCATGACCACCGCAATCGAGATGGGAACGACAAGGACCGGCGAGCCCGGTCTGATCGATCTCGCCGAATTGCTGGCGACGCGCCTGCTCGTGCAGGGCAATTCCGGCTCGGGCAAATCGCATCTGCTGCGCCGTCTGCTGGAGCAGAGCGCGCCTCTGGTACAGCAGGCGATCATCGACCCGGAAGGCGATTTCGTCTCGCTGGCCGACCAGTTCGGCCATGTCGTGGTCGATGCCGAATGCGGCGAGGCCGAGTTGCAGCGCGTGGCGCTGCGCGTGCGCCAGCACCGCGTCTCGGTCGTGCTGAACCTCGAGAACCTCGAAGCCGACGAGCAGTTGCGCGCCACCGCCGCCTTCCTCGGCGGGCTCTTCGACGTCGACCGCTCGCTCTGGTTCCCGATGCTGATCGTGGTCGACGAAGCCCAGCTCTTCGCGCCGGTGATGGCGGGCGAGGCCTCCGACGAGGCGCGCCGGCTTTCCTTGGGCGCCATGACCAACCTGATGTGCCGTGGCCGCAAGCGCGGCCTTGCCGGCGTCATCGCGACCCAGCGCCTCGCCAAGCTCGCCAAGAACGTCGCGGCGGAAGCCTCGAACTTCCTGATGGGCCGCACCTTCCTCGATATCGACATGCAGCGCGCCGCCGATCTGCTCGGCATGGACCGGCGCCAGGCCGAGATGTTCCGCGATCTCGAACGCGGCCAGTTCGTCGCGCTCGGCCCCGCCCTGTCGAAGCGCCCGCTGCCGATCCGGATCGGCACGGTCTCCTCGGTCGATCGCGGCAGCGCGCCGGGGCTGATGCCCTTGCCGGAACAGGCACCGGAAGAGGCCGGCAAGCTGATCTTCACCCCCGGCGAGGACGAGCCGCTGCCCATCGCCCGCCCGGTGCGCCCGGCACCGCGCCCGCGCCCCGATCCGACCGAGGTGCTGCGCCGGATCGAGAACTACCGCCCTGCTCCGCAGCCGGAGCCGGAACCCGAGATCGAGCTGGAGCCGGCCGAGCGCGAGGCGATCATGGTCGAGATCCTCCGCGAATTGATGGGCGATCCCGAGGCCCGTTCGCGCCAGGTCGCGGTGCTCTACCAGGATTTCACCGTGCGCTGCCGGATGCGCCGGCTCGGCCGCACGCATCTGAGCCTGGAGGAGTTCCGTCGCAGGCTCGCAGTGGCGCGCGCCGGGGTCAGCGACAGCGTCGCGACGAGCGAGGGCTGGCAGGCGGCCGTCGCGGCTTCCGGCACGCTGCCGGAAGACCTGCAGGGGCTCTTCCTCTACATCGCCCGCACCGCGATCGAGGGCCGGCCCTGCCCCAGCGATGCCGAGCTCGCCGAGGTCTATGGCAGCGCCTCGCCGAGCCGGGCGCGGCGCGTGCTCAGCTATATCGAGGAGCGCGGGCTGATCGTCTGCCATGTCGATTTCCGCGGCCAGCGCACGCTCGCCCTGCCGACGCTCGGTGTCGAGACCGCGCCGGGACTGGCCCAGCCGCGCACGGCAGGCATGCCGCGCAGCGCGCGGGGATGACCGGCAGGCCGCGGCGCGGCGCCTTCAATCGCCCGCTCCAAACTTGACCACCCCGCCCCCGAACGTGCATGACCTCAAGCCGCATTCACGGGTTCGGCCATGCGCGTTCTGTTGATCGACAACTACGACAGCTTCACCTGGAACCTGGTCCATCTCATCGGTGGGCTGGGCGCCGAGGTCGATGTCTGGCGTAACGACGCGCTCACCGTCGACGAGGCGCTGGCCGGCGATCACGACGCGATCGTGCTCTCGCCCGGCCCCTGCACGCCCAACGAAGCCGGAATCTGCCTCGACCTCATCCGCGAAGGCGCGGGCAGGAAGCCGATCTTCGGCGTCTGCCTCGGCCTGCAGGCGATGGGCCAGGCCTTCGGCGGGCAGGTCGTGCGCGCGCCCCTGCCGATGCATGGCAAGGTCTCGCCAATCCGCCACAAGGCGCGCGGCCTGTTCCGCGGCATCAACGGCCAGCTGCAAGCGACGCGCTATCACTCGCTCGTGGTCGAGCGCGCCTCCTGCCCGGATGTCTTCGACATCGAGGCGGAGAGCGATGACGGCCTGATCATGGCGCTCTCGCACCGGGAACTGCCGGTCCACGGCGTCCAGTTCCATCCGGAGAGCATCGCCTCCGAGCATGGCGCGACGATCCTGCGGAACTTCCTCGACCTCGCGGAGCGATGGCAGAGCGAACGCGAAGCCTCCGCCCTGACCCCTTCAGCCTGATTCCGCAGAGTTCCCATGGACGATTTCAAACCCTTCATCGCCAAGGTCGCGACCGGCGCGACGCTCTCCCGCGAGGAAGCGCGCGACGCCTTCGACACCATCCTTTCGGGCGGGGTGACCAACGCGCAGTCGGCCGCCTTCCTGATGGCGCTGCGCGTGCGCGGCGAGACGATCGACGAGATCGCCGGCGCAGCCGGCGCCATGCGCGGCAAGATGCTGCCGGTGAAGGCGCCGCCCGAGGCGATCGACATCGTCGGCACCGGCGGCGATTCCTCCGGCTCCTACAATGTCTCGACGCTGGCCTCGATCATCACCGCGGCCTGCGGCGTGCCGGTCGCCAAGCATGGCAACCGCGCCGCCTCCTCACGCTCCGGCGCGGCGGACGTGCTGACCGCGCTCGGCGTCAAGGTCGGGCTCGATCCGGCCGCGACCGAGCATTGCATCCGCGAGGCCGGCGTCGGCTTCATGTTCGCGCCGACGCATCACGCCTCGATGCGCCATGTCGCGCCGGTACGCACCGAACTCGGCACGCGCACGATCTTCAACCTGCTCGGCCCGCTCTCCAACCCGGCCGGCGCCAAGCGCCAGCTCATCGGCGCCTTCTCCGAGACCTGGCTGGAGCCGATGGTCAAGGTGCTCGCCTCCTTCGGCTCGACCCGCGTCTGGGCCGTGCATGGCTCCGACGGGCTCGACGAGATCACCACGACGGGCCCGACCCGCGTCGTCTCGCTGGAGAACGGCAAGATCGAGAGCTTCTCGATCAGCCCGGCCGATGTCGGCCTCGAACCGGCCAAGCCCGAGGTTCTGCGCGGTGGCACGCCTGAAGAGAACGCGGCGGCGCTGAATGCCGTGCTCGCTGGCGACAAGACCGGCTTCCGCGACATCGCCGCCTTCAATGCGGCCGCAGCGCTGCTCGTCGCCGGCAAGGCCAAGGACCTGAAGGACGGCTTCGCCCAGGCGACGGCAGCCCTCGATTCCGGCAAGGCCCGGGCGACGCTTGCCGCGCTCGTCAAAGCCTCGAACGCGTGAGGCCGGCATGACCGATATCCTCGCGAAGATCGAAGCCTACAAGCGCCGGGAGATCGCGGCGGCGAAAGCCGCGGTTCCGCAGGCCGAGGTCGAACGCCGCGCCCGCGCAGCCGCCAAGCCGCGCGGCTTTGCCGATGCGCTGGCGGGCAAGCTCGCTCAAGGCAAGCCCGCTCTGATCGCCGAGATCAAGAAGGCGAGCCCGTCCAAGGGGCTGATCCGCGCCGATTTCGACCCACCTTCGCTCGCCCGCGCCTATGCGGCCGGCGGCGCGGCCTGCCTCTCGGTGCTGACCGACGCGCCCTCCTTCCAGGGCCAGCCGGAATTCCTGACCGCAGCGCGCGAGGCCGCCGGCCTGCCGGCGCTCCGCAAGGATTTTCTCTATGAGCCCTATCAGGTCTACGAGGCCCGCTCCTGGGGCGCCGACTGCATCCTGATCATCATGGCCGGCGTCGACGACGCCACCGCAAGCGCCCTGAACGAGACCGCGCGCGAGCTCGGCATGGACGTGCTCGTCGAGGTCCATGACGATGCCGAGCTCGACCGGGCGCTGAAGCTCGAAAGCCGCCTGCTCGGCATCAACAACCGCGACCTGCGCAGCTTCAATGTCGATCTCGCCGTGACCGAGCGGCTGGCCCCGCGCGTGCCTGCCGACCGCATCGTCATCAGCGAGAGCGGCATCTTCACACATGAAGACATCGCCCGGCTCAACCGGATCGGCGTGAACACCTTCCTCGTCGGCGAGAGCCTGATGCGGCAGGCCGACGTCACCGCCGCGACGCAGGCGCTGCTCACCGGCAAGGCCGTCGCGGCGTGAGCCGGCTCAGCCATCTCGACGCGCAAGGCCAGGCGCATATGGTCGATGTCGGCGGCAAGGCCGAGACGACCCGCATGGCGATCGCCGAAGGCCAGGTCGTCATGGCACCGGAGACGATCGCGATCGTGCGCGACGGCAACGCCAAGAAGGGCGACGTGCTCGGCACCGCGCGCCTCGCCGGCATCATGGCGGCGAAGCGCACGCATGAGCTGATCCCGCTCTGCCACCCGCTGTTGCTCAGCAAGATCGCCGTCGATCTTGAGATCGACGAGGCCCTGCCGGGCGTGCGCGTGCGCGCCGAGGTCAGAATGAAGGGCCAGACCGGCGTCGAGATGGAGGCGCTCACCGCCGTCTCCGTCGCCTGCCTGACGGTCTACGACATGGTCAAGGCCGTCGACCGGGCGATGCGGATCGAGAATATCCGTCTGCTGCACAAATCCGGCGGCCAGTCCGGCGACTACGAGGCTAAAGTTGGTTAGAGGAGTGAGCACGATGGCGTCCGAAAACCGGTTCCCACTTTTCGGCATCGTGCTCTGATGGCGCTCACTCCGGTCCCCGTCGCGCGCAAGGCGCTGCTCGACAGCATTCCGGGGCCGACGGGAGCGGAAACCCTGCCGCTGGCGCAATGCGCCTGGCGGGTGCTCGCCGGCGAGGTCAAGGCGCTCAGGACCCAGCCGCCCTTCGCCAATTCTGCCATGGACGGCTACGCCGTGCGCGGCGACGAGATGGCGGAAGGCGTCTCGCTCTCGGTCATCGGCGAATCCGCCGCCGGCCGGGCCTATGAGGGTGCCGTCGGGCCGGGACAGGCCGTGCGCATCTTCACGGGCGCGCCGATGCCTGACGGAGCCGACACCATCCTGATGCAGGAAGACGCTGACGGCGTCGGCAGCCCGGTCATCCGCGTCCGCATCCCGCCGGCCAAGGGCAAGTTCCTTCGCGCCGCCGGGCTCGATTTCCACGCGGGCGACGTCCTGCTTTCGGCCGGCCGCGTGCTCGACAGCGCGGCGCTCGGGCTTGCCGCCGCGATGGGACATCCGGCCCTGCCGGTCAGGCGCAAGCCGCGGGTCGCGATCCTCGCCACCGGCGACGAATTGGTGGCGCCGGGCGAACCGGTCGGGCGCGACCAGATCGTCGCCTCGAACTCGTTCTCGCTCGCGGCGCTTGTCGAGAAGGCCGGCGGCACCGTGCTCGATCTCGGCATCGCGCGCGACGACCATGCCGATCTGGCCAGCAAGATCGCAAGGGCGAGCGAGGCCGATGCCGATGTGCTGATCACGCTCGGCGGCGCCTCCGTCGGCGCGCATGACCTCGTTCAGGAGGCGCTGACGCGCGCCGGCATGACCCTCGGCTTCTGGAAGATCGCGATGCGGCCGGGCAAGCCGATGATGACCGGCCGGCTCGGCCGGATGGTCGTGGTCGGGCTGCCGGGCAACCCGGTCTCCTCGATCGTCTGCGGCCATCTCTTCGTGCTGCCCTTGATCGAGGCGCTGCTCGGCATCGCCGATGCCGATCGCGACCGCAGCATCCCCGCCATCCTCGGCCGCGACATGCCCGGCAATGACGAGCGCGAGGACTATCTGCGCTCGGAGTTGATTCTGACTCCGGAAGGCTGGGTCGCAACGCCCTTCGACCGGCAGGATTCCTCGATGCTCGGCACGCTGGCGCGCGCGCAAGCCCTCACGATCCGCCCGGCCCATGCCGCGCCGGCCAGGAAGGGCGACCCCTGCCATATCCTGCCCTTGCGGTAGCAGCTTGCGGAACACAAGCAGAACGCGTATGGTGTTCGTGCTTTGTTTCGAATCTGCGCTTTGAGGGGCTGGCGGCGACCATGCTGACACGCAAGCAACACGAACTCCTGCGCTTCATCCAGGAACGCTTGCGCGAAAGTGGCGTGCCCCCTTCCTTCGACGAGATGAAGGACGCGCTCGACCTGCGCTCGAAATCCGGCATCCACCGCCTGATCATGGCGCTGGAGGAGCGCGGCTTCATCCGCCGCCTGCCGAACCGCGCCCGCGCGCTCGAAGTCATCAAGATGCCGGACGGGCTCGGCGCGCCGCAGCCGCGGCCCCGCTTCAGCCCCGCCGTCGTGCAGGGTGGTCTCGGCGCGCAGCCGAGCGTCGCCAAGCCTCGCCCCGCTGCCATCGAGGACGACAGCCGGCATTCCATCGCCATTCCGGTCATGGGGCGGATCGCGGCAGGCACGCCGATCTCGGCGATCCAGAGCCGCAGCCACACGGTCTCGCTGCCGCCGGACATGCTCGGCTCGGGCGAGCATTACGCGCTGGAAGTACGCGGCGATTCGATGGTCGAGGCCGGCATTCTCGACGGCGACACGGTCGTCATCCGCAGGCAGGACACCGCCAATACCGGCGACATCGTCGTGGCGCTGATCGACGACGAGGAAGCGACGCTGAAGCGCCTGCGCAAGCGCGGCTCCTCGATTGCGCTCGAAGCGGCGAACCCGGCTTACGAGACCCGCGTGCTCGGCCCCGACCGGGTCAAGATCCAGGGCCGCCTCGTCAATCTGATGCGGCGTTACTGAAGGCGCTCGACATCCGCATCGGCTTCGCTCTCGATCGCTGACGCGGGTTGTACCGTCGCAGGCTGACCGGCCGACCGGTTTGCAACCTCAACCGGACGAGGCTCACGCCGGCGACTCCAGGGGCGATCGGCGGCGCTTGGTTCCGAGGTTCGACTGCTCCACCCTGCCGTCGTCCGGTAGAGCGAGGTCGCACCGTCGCGCGTGAGCGCCATGCGCTCGACCAGCCTGGCCTTGCAGGCTCCGCTCCAGGGGATGGCGGTGACGACGAGGTCGGCGCGCAGGCAATCCTCGATGATGGCAAGGCGCTCGCGCGTATAGGAGACCGTGCGCTTGTCGGCTGTCTGCGCCACGCAGGCCAGGCGGTCGCAGGCGATGCCGTTGCGCAGCGTAGGATCGTCCGGCGAGCGGTTGTCGCCATCGGCCGCAAGCCATTGCTGCAGGACGAAGCGGCTGGGCTTGCCCGCGATCGCGAGGCGTCCGTCCGGCCCGCGCACCGCCAGCCCGGAGCCGTCGCGCTCGATCAGGATTTCCGGCCGCTCCGGCTTGCCGGCTATCGCCACGCCGAGGATGAGCGGCACGGCGGCCAGCCAGCGCCAGCCCGTGGTCCAGAGCGTCAGCCAGAGCAGCGCCATCGCGAAGCAGGCCAGCACGGCCGGGCCGAAGGCTGCGATCGTCACGGTGGAATGGTCGATGGTCGCAACCCAATGCGCCACCCTGAGCACGACATCGGAGGCGAGCCCCATCAAGGCCCAGGCCGGCCAGTCCAGTCCGAACGGGTAGGCCAGCACGCCGAACACCGCCGCCGGCATCACGAAGAGCGAGACGAAGGGCAGCGCCATCGCGTTGCCGAGCAGGCCGAAGGGGTTGAAGGTCTGGAAATGATAGGCGCCGAAGGGTGCGGTCGCGGCCGTCGCCAGCATGGTGGTGACGAGGATGCCGAGCGCCACCGTCCAGATCGGCCCGAGCGGCCAGGGCAAGGCCGGCGGCGGCTCGCTGCGGTCTCTTCTCTCCCAGCGCTCGGCGAAGGCGATCAGCGCCGCGACCGCACCGAAGGACATCTGGAAGCTTGGGCCGAGCAGCGCCTCCGGCTCGCGCAGCAGCACGATCATGGCGGCGAGCGCGAGGTTGCGCATGCTCAGCGCCGCGCGATCGACGAGGATCGCGCCGAGCATAACCAGCGTCATGATCAGCGAGCGTTCGGTCGCGACATCACTGCCCGAGAAGATGCAATAGGCGGTCGCGCCGACCATGGCCGCGATCGCGGCGAGCTTCTTGACCGGCCAGTGCAGCGCCACCGTCTGCGACAGGGCGAGCAGCGCGCGCACCAGCCAGAAGATCGTGCCGGCCGCCAGCACCATATGCAGGCCGGAGATCGAGACGATGTGGTAGATGCCGGCGGCGCGCAGGTCGTTATTGGTCGCTTCCGTGATCAGGCCGCGCTTGCCGGTGACCAGCGCGGCGGCAACCGCCCCGCCCTGCCCGCCTCCGACTTCGGCGATGCGTTTGGTCAGGGCATTGCGGGCGCGGTCGATCATCACGTCGACCGCGAGGCGCGTCGGCATCGGGTAAGGCGCCGGCGCCAGCGCGATCTTGCCGGAAACGCTGCCGACGGCACCGATTCCGCGGAAGAAGGCGTCGCGGCCGAAATCATAGCCGCCCGCCCGCGCCGGCCCCGGAGGCGGCAGCAGGCGCGCGGTCGCGACGATATGGTCTCCGGCTGCGACCGAGCCCTGCCGGATATTGACGCGGACCCGTTTCGGTCGCTGGTCCAGCGGCACATTAGCGAGATCGGTCACCAGCACGACGAGTCGCGCGCCGCTATCGCGGGCTTCGACGCTCTCGACGAAGCCCGTCAATTTGCCGATGCGCGGCCGTTCCAGCATCGGCGCCGCGATATCGGCCGTGCGCCAGACGCCGGCGGCGAAGCCCAGGAAGCCAGCCGCTATCGCGAGGCAGACCATCGATGCCGCAGGACGAAAGCGCAGCATGAAGGCCGCCGCGCCGCTCAGCGCTAGTCCGAGCAGCGGAGCCCATAATGCCGGCTCACGATCAGCCGCGAAGTAGAGCAGGATGCCGACGCCCATGGCGATCGGCAGCCAGAGGAAGGGCCGGCGCCGTTCGGCCTCCAGCGTGAATCCCTGCTGCAAACGGAGCCGGAGCTGTCCAAGCAAGGGGCGCAGGCTCGCCAACGGCGGTGCGGAAGCGCCGGGCCAAGCCGGCAAGGCATCGGCGCGCGCGCCGCGCCGGCCGCTCTGCTCTCCCTGCCCCGGCGGCGCCGGCTGCATCGCCCGCCTCCCCCTGCCGGCGTTGCGATTTGACCGCTTAACCTTTCCGGCCAAGGCATGTTACAGGGCGCGCGCCGGTTGTCATGTCACGACTTGTGTCATGGCACGACCTGGCACCATTCCCCTGTCTTGCCCCGGACGGCCTTACGCCGCCCGGCCGGAGTTCCCTCCCATGAGCAACGCCGTCGTCACGCGCTTTGCGCCCTCGCCCACCGGTTTCCTGCATATCGGCGGAGCCCGGACTGCGCTGTTCAACTGGCTCTATGCCCGCCGGCAAGGCGGCAAGATGCTGCTGCGCATCGAGGATACCGACCGGGAACGCTCGACCGATGCCGCCATCGCCGCGATTCTCGACGGGCTGGAATGGCTCGGCCTCGATTGGGACGGGCAGACCGTCTACCAGTTCCAGCGCGCCGCCCGGCATCGCGAGGTCGCCGAGCAGATGCTCGCCGCCGGCAAGGCCTATCACTGCTATGCGACCCCGGCCGAGCTCGAGGAGATGCGCGAGAAGGCCCGCGCCGAGGGCAAGCCGCTGCGCTATGACGGGCGCTGGCGCGACCGCGATCCGTCGACCGCGCCGGAAGGCGTGAAGCCGGTCATCCGCCTCAAGGCGCCGCAGACCGGCGAGACCGTGGTCAATGACGAGGTGCAGGGCCGCGTCGTCTGGCAGAACGAGAATCTCGACGATCTCGTGCTCCTGCGCTCGGACGGCACGCCGACCTATATGCTCGCCGTCGTCGTCGACGACCACGACATGGGCGTGACCCATATCATCCGCGGCGACGACCACCTCACCAATGCCGCCCGCCAGACGCAGATCTACGACGCGCTGGGCTGGGACGTGCCGAGCATGTCGCATATCCCGCTGATCCACGGCGCGGACGGCGCCAAGCTCTCGAAGCGCCACGGCGCGCTCGGCATCGATGCCTATCGCTCGATGGGCTATCTGCCGGCGGCGCTGCGCAACTATCTGGTGCGGCTGGGCTGGAGCCATGGCGACCAGGAGGTCTTCTCCACGCAGGAGATGATCGACGCCTTCAAGCTGTCCTCGATCGGCCGCTCGCCAGCCCGCTTCGACTACGCCAAGCTGGAGAACCTTAACGGCCTCTACATGCGCCAGTCGAGCGACCAGGACCTGCTCGACGCGCTCAAGGTCATCCTGCCGGAGATCGGGCCGGCGCGCGGAGTGGAGGCAACGCTCTCGCCGGAGCTGGAGGCGAAGTTCCTCGCCGCAATGCCTGGCCTCAAGGAGCGCGCCAAGACGCTGATCGAACTGCTCGACAGCGCCTTCTATCTCTATGCCCAGCGCCCGCTGCAGCTCGACGACAAGGCCAGGGGCCTGCTCGACGAGGCCGCCCGCCAGCGCCTGCCGCAGATCGCGGAAAAGCTCGCCGCCGTCGCCGACTGGTCGCCGGCCCCGCTGGAAGCGGCGGTTCGCGCCTATGTCGAGGAAAGCGGGCTGAAGCTCGGCCAGGCGGCGCAGCCGCTGCGCGCCGCGCTGACCGGCCGTGCGATGTCGCCGGGCCTGTTCGACGTCATGGCGGTTCTGGGCCGCGAAGAGACGCTGGCGCGGCTCGCCGATCAGGCCGCCTGAACGGTTTTCGAAGGCCCGGAAAGGCCCGCCCGATCCGCCTGAAGACCTCCCGCCGCCGCCGTCCCAAAGACGGCGGCGGAGTTGCTCGCGCAGATATGAGCGCAGCGCGGCTCCAACCGCCTTTTGGCTCGGTTGAATGCACTGCGCAAATGGTCTAGTGACGCGCAAGTGCATTGCAGCGCGCCAGCGCGGCGGGCACGAATATTGCTTGTAAATCAGTCACATGGACCGCCTCTTCCCATCTCCTTTCGACATGCGCCCGTCACATCGCGGCCTTCGGATGCGAGATGCCCGGCGCGAAAGCGCGGAGAGGCGAAACCGGGGCTGAACAGCAGCGAGCCTTGAAAGGATCGGTATCGATGAGCGGAAGTAACAGCCAGCTCCAGGTCGGCGACAAGACCGTCGACATGGCGATCAAGGAGGGGTCGGTCGGCCCCGCCGTCATCGACATCGCCAAGCTCTACGCCCAAACGGGCATGTTCACCTATGATCCCGGCTTCACCTCGACGGCGAGCTGCGAGTCGCAGATCACCTATATCGACGGCGACCAGGGCATCCTGCTCTATCGCGGCTTCCCGATCGATCAGCTCGCCGAGCATGGCGACTTCCTCGAGACCTGCTACCTGCTGCTCTACGGGGAACTGCCGACGGCCGCCCAGAAGGCCGATTTCGATTATCGCATCACGCGCCACACCATGGTGCACGAGCAGATGGCCCGCTTCTTCCAGGGCTTCCGCCGCGACGCGCACCCGATGGCGGTGATGGTCGCCTCGATCGGCGCCATGTCGGCCTTCTATCACGACTCGACCGACATCTCGGACCCGCATCAGCGCATGATCGCCTCGATGCGCATGATCGCGAAGGTGCCGACGCTGGCCGCTATGGCCTACAAGTACTCGGTCGGTCAGCCCTTCGTGTATCCGCTGAACTCGCTGGACTACACCTCGAACTTCCTGCGCATGTGCTTCGCGGTGCCGGCCGAGGAGTACAAGGTCAATCCGGTGCTGTCGCGCGCGCTCGACCGCATCTTCATCCTGCACGCCGACCACGAGCAGAACGCCTCGACCTCGACGGTCCGTCTCGCCGGTTCCTCGGGCGCCAATCCCTTCGCCTGCATCGCGGCCGGCACGGCCTGCCTCTGGGGCCCCGCCCATGGCGGCGCCAACGAGGCGGCGCTCAAGATGCTCGAGGAGATCGGCTCGGTCGACAACATCCCGAAATACATCGCCAAGGCGAAGGACAAGAACGATCCGTTCCGCCTGATGGGCTTCGGCCACCGGGTCTACAAGAACTACGATCCGCGCGCCAAGATCATGCAGAAGACCACGCATGAGGTGCTCAACGAGCTCGGCATCAAGGACGACCCGCTGCTGGACGTCGCCGTCGAGCTGGAGCGCATCGCGCTCTCCGACGAGTACTTCATCGAGAAGAAGCTCTACCCGAATATCGACTTCTATTCGGGCATCACCCTCAAGGCGATGGGCTTCCCGACCTCGATGTTCACCGTGCTCTTCGCCGTCGCCCGCACGGTCGGCTGGATCGCCCAGTGGAAGGAAATGATCGAGGATCCGTCCCAGCGGATCGGCCGCCCGCGCCAGCTCTATACCGGCTCGCCGCAGCGCGACTACACCCCGATCGGCCGTCGCTGATCCCGGCGAAAGCTCGAATGTCTGTGAGGGCGCGGTGGTCTCCACCGCGCCCTTATTGTTTCCGATGATTGATCAGAGCGGGGCGAGTGATCCGCTGGCGCGTCCGTCTAGAATTGCCTCTTTCCACGGAGATCCGTTCATGACCGAAAGCCGCTTTCTCGACCGCCGCTCCTTCCTCATCGCGGCCGGCGCCGCCGGCCTCGCCGGCACGCAAGCACGCGCACAGGCCAATTTTCCCAGCCGCCCGATCAACCTGATCGTCCCCTTCGCCGCCGGCGGCTCGACCGATATCGTCGCCCGGCTCGTCGGCCAGAAGATGGGCGAGATCCTCGGCCAGAGCGTGGTGATCGAGAACCGGGCCGGTGCCGGCGGCAATATCGGCTCCACCGCCGTCGCCCGGGCCCAGCCTGACGGCTACACGCTCCTGCTCGGCACCATCTCGACCCATGCGCTCAATCCGGCGATCCTGAAGACGGTGACATTCGACGCCGTGAAGGATTTCACCCCGATCAACCTGCTCGCGATCGTGCCGAACGTCATGGTCGTTCATCCGGACTTCCCGGCCAAGACGGTGAAGGAGGTCATCGAGGTGCTGAAGGCCAATCCGGGCAAGTACTCCTACGCCTCCTCCGGCGTCGGCACGCCGCTGCATCTCTCGGGCGAATTGTTCAAGTCGCTCGGCGGCGTCCAGATGAACCATGTACCCTATCGCGGCGCCGGACCTGCCCTGAACGATGTGGTCGCGGGCGCGGTACCGATCATGTTCGACAACCTGCCCTCCTCTGCCGGCTTCATCCGGAGCGGCCAGTTGCGCGCGATCGGCGTCACCACGAAGGAGCGCGTCTCTTCCTTCCCGGATCTGCCGACGATCGCCGAAGGCGGCCTTGCCGGCTACGAGACCTATACCTGGAACGCGTTGTTCGGCCCGGCCAACATGCCGCGCCCGATCGTCGAGAAGATCAATCAGGCCGCGAACCAGGCCCTCAAGGACGAGAACGTCAAGAAGAAGCTCAACGACGTCAGCGCCGATATCGTCGGCTCGACGCCGGAGCAGCTCGGCGAGCACGTCAAGGTCGAGCTCGCCAAATGGGCGCCGATCGCCAAGGCGTCGGGCGCGGTCGTCGAGTAAGCGCCCGTAAGCCGGCTCAGGCCTGCGTCGCCTCGCGGCCGCTCCGCGAGGCGACCAGTTCGAGAGCCGCGGCAACCGCGTTCGCCGCCGGGCTCGGCCCGGCCGAGCGCATGATCGTCTCGACCTCGGCGAAGCCGTCGAGCTGTTCCTGACGCTTGCCGCCTTCGGCCATCGCGGCAAGCAGCTGGCCGCTCAGCGCGTCGGCGGTCGCCTCTTCCTGGATGAATTCGGGAACGACGCTCCGCCCGAGGATCAGGTTGGGCAGGATGACGCTCGGCAGCTTGACGAGGCGCCGCGCCAGGAAAGCCTCCCAGCCGGCGCCGCGATAAGCCGCGACGGTCGGTATCTGCGACAGGGCGAGCTCCAGCGTCACGGTCCCCGAGGCTGCCAGCGCGGCACGGGCTTCGCGGAACGCCGCGAGCTTGGCCGCTTCGCCGGTGACGATCTCCGGCTTGACGGACCAATGAGCCATCGCCTCGGCAATCATCGGCTGCAGCCGCTGCACGGCCGGCAACACGAAGCGCGCGCCCGGCGCCATTGCTGCGACCTTCGCGACCGTCTCGCCGAAAACCGGAATCAGGTGGTGGATCTCGGAGCGCCGGCTGCCGGGTAGCACGAGAATCGTTGGCTGCCCGGCATCGTCGCGACGGCGCTGCGCATCGGCGTCGGGGCGCATCTCGGCCAACCGCTCCATCAGCGGATGGCCGACATAGACAGTCTCGGGGCCATGCAGCCGCGCAAGCGCTGCCGGTTCGAACGGCAGCAGAGCCAGGATGCGGTCGACATGCGGCGCCATGCGGCGCGCCCGGCCGGAACGCCAGGCCCAGACGCTGGGGCAGACCCAGTGCACGATCGGGATGGAGGGCGCGCGTGCCCTCACCTTCTTTGCGACGCGCAGGCAGAAATCCGGGCTGTCGATCGTCAGCAGCAGGTCGGGCTGGAACGCGGCGATGCCGCGCGCCGCATCTTCCATCCGCCGCAGCAGCAAGGGCAGGCGCGCGATCACCGGGCCGAAGCCCATCACCGCGATATCGGTCTGGGGAAACAGCGTTTTGAGACCGGCCTCCGGCAGGCCGTGATCGCCCACGCCGCAAAGCTCGATCGGACGATCGCCCATGCGCTCGCGCAAGGCAGCGAGGAAGCGCAGCGCCAGGGCATCGCCTGAGGCCTCGCCCGCGATGATTGCCAGCCGGAAGGGCCGCATCAGGGAAAGCCCTCGACGAAGAGGCCCAGCTGATCCGCCTGCCGGCCCAGCGCTACGCGGTCGCCGACCAGAACCGCGCCGGCCCGGACGCCGATGCCGGAAAGCCCGGCTTCGGCGATGTTGCGCAACGTATCCGGGCCGATCGCCGGCATGTCGACGCGCAGGTCCTGCCCGGTCTTCGGCACCTTCACCAGAAAGCCGTCGCCCTTGCCGATCTTGAGCCGTCCGCGCGCCACCAGATCGGCCACGCGCCGGATCATCGCATCCGTGCCTTCGGCGGCCTCGATCGCGACCACGCGGTGATCGGCCAGGATCGCCGCCTGTCCGACATCGAAGGGCGAAAGCGTCGCCAGCAGCGAGAAGCCGCGCTCGAGCTCGGCCCGTTGCTCGGGATTGACCTGCTTGCGACCGAGCGCCCCCGTGGGCGCGGTCATCTCGGGCGCGATACCCGCCGGCCCATGGACGCGAAAGCCCTGCATCTCGAAGAAGCGGACGACGCCGCGCAGCAGGTGGTCGTCCCCGCCCTGAAAGGCTTTGGCGAAATGCGGCAGGTATTTCAGCGTCGAGACTTCCGGCCGCAGCGAGCCGAAGCTCGGCCGCGGCAAGGCGCCCAGCATGACGATATCGGCGATCCCCCGGCGGCGAAGCTCTTCGAGCAGGCTGCCGAGCTGACCCAGCCGGTATGTCTGGACATCCGCGCCCTCACCGAAGGACGCAGGATCGGCGGCGCCGTCGAGCGCCGCGATATAGGGCCGCTCGCCGCCCTCGGTCACGATGCGCGCGAGCTGGAGCGGGTAATCGCCGCTCCCCGCGATCATCGCGAGCGGGCCGCGCGCCGCTCCTTGCGGATTGGCGCTCACCGCTCCGCTGCGGCAGCATCCCGCGGCGTGCAGAGCGGCTTGCCGCCGCCTTCCCTGATGAAGTTCAGGATTTCTTCGATCAGCGGCTGCTTCGAGAACTCCGCCGCGACGTCCTCGACGCGCTCCGCCAGCGTGCCTTCGTCGGCGAAGAGCAGACGATAGGCGCGGCGCAACTCGTTGATCTGCTCGCGGCTGAAGTCGCGCCGCTTCAACCCGATCAAGTTGAGCCCGGCCAGGTGGCCGGGGTTGTCACGCACGAGGCCGAAGGGAATGACGTCGCTGGTAACACCGGCGCCACCACCGATGAAGGCATGGTCGCCGATCCGGATGAACTGCAACAGGCCGGCGCCGCCGCCGACGATGACGAAGTTGCCGACCGTGACATGGCCGGCGCACATCGCGTTGTTGGAGAACACGACATTATTGCCGATCTTGGAATCGTGCCCGACATGCGAGTTCGCCAGGAAGGCGCAGCGATTGCCGACGACGGTCTCCATGCCACCGCCCTCGGTGCCGGGATTCATCGTCACGCCCTCGCGGATGAGGCAATCCTCGCCGACCGAAAGGGTCGAGGGCTCGCCGCGGTATTTCAGGTCCTGCGGCGGATGGCCGATCGAGGCGAAGGGGAAGATGCGCGTGCGGGCACCGATCGTGGTGCGGCCGGCAACGACGGCATGGCTGACGAGCTCGACGCCTTCGCCGAGCACGACATCGGGGCCGACTTCGCAGAAAGGCCCGATCTTCACGCCCGCGCCCAGCCGGGCCTTCGGGTCGACCAGCGACATGGGGTGGATAGTAACGCTCATCGAGGCGCTGTCCTGATCCTGAACCGGCTCAACGCTCAAACGACCATCGCCGAGATTTCGGCTTCGGCCACGAGCACGCCATCGACGCGCGCCTCGCCGCGGTAGAAGAAGATATTGCGCTTGCGAGCGAGCTTGGTGAGGTGGAAGCGGATCTGGTCACCCGGCGTGACCGGCTTGCGGAACTTCGCCTTGTCGATCGTGGTGAAGAGGACGGTCTGGACCGCCTTCTCGTCCGGGCCACGCGCGTTGACGACCAGGACACCGGCCGTCTGGGCCATGGCCTCGATCATCAGAACGCCCGGAAACACCGGCCGCTCCGGGAAATGGCCGGTGAACTGCGGCTCGTTGACCGTCACGTTCTTGATGCCCACGCCGGACGTATCGCCGTCGATCTCGACGACGCGATCGACCAGCAGAAACGGATAACGATGTGGGATGCTGGCCATGATCTTCTGGATGTCGATCACACCCAGTGCCGTCGTCGCCTCGCTCATGGTCTGTCTTCTCCCGCGTGCCTTCGCCGGGCAGCGCCTTGCACTCATTTTAGTAACCGGAAGCAGGCAACGCCCCTGCAACCCGCCACGTTTTCAAAGCCTTCCGCCGCTTTGCCGGAAACGGAGCGGGTTCGGCAACAAAATTCTCAGCATTCGCGATAGAAAGCGCCGATCCGGCAGTGGAAACGCCGGGTCACTCCTGTGCTGCGCCGGGCTTCTTGCCGCGATTGGCGACCAGCGTCTTGAGCAGCGCCGTCTCGCGCGCCCAGCCGAGCGCGGGCTGGGCCGGATAGCCGCCATAGCGCGCGCCGCGCGGGACATCGCCGGCGACACCACTCTGCGCCGCGATCTGAGCGCCGGCGCCGATGACGAGATGACCGGCAAGCCCGACCTGGCCGCCGAGCACCACGAAATCCTCCAGCGTGGAAGAACCCGCGAGACCGGTCTGCGCGCAGATCACGCAATGGCGCCCGATCACGCAGTTATGGCCGATCTGGACGAGGTTATCGATCTTGGTGCCCTCACCGACCACCGTGTCACGGCTGGCGCCACGGTCGATCGTGCTGTTGGCGCCGATCTCGACATCGTCCTGGATGATGACGCGGCCGATCTGCGGCACCTTCATGTGCCCCTTCGGGCTCATCGCGAAACCGAAGCCGTCCTGCCCGATCCGGGCGCCGGGATGGATGATGACGCGGTTGCCGATCAGCGAGGCCTGGATCGTGCTGCCCGCCCCGATCGAGCAGTTGCGTCCGATCCGCACCTGCGGGCCGATGACGGCATGCGAGGCCACCACGGTGCCGGCGCCGATCTCGGCACCGGGGCCGATCACGGCGCCTGGATCGACCGTCACGCCCGCTTCGAGAACGGCAGTGGCATGGACGATCGCGCCGGGCGCGACGCCCTGCGAAGCGAAGATCGATTCAGGCCTCAGCGCGCTCGGGAAACAGCGCGCCATCACCTTCGCGAAGGCGTGGTAGGGCGCCGGCGAGATCAAGGCCACCGTACCGGCCGGAACGCGATCGGCGAAGCGCGGCGAAACCAGGCACAGGCCCGCCTTGGTCGCGGCGAGCGCCTCCGTGTATTTGGGATTGTCCATATAGGCGAGATCGGCCGGGCCGGCCGTTTCGAGGGCGGCGACGCCGTCGAGCTTGCGGGTCGGTTCGACACCGTCCGGCAAGGTTCCGCCTGAAATGCTTGCGACCTCGCCGAAGTCCAGCGAGGTCGCGAAGGGAAAGAAAACGGGCTCTGCCATGATCCGGTCCGAAACGGGCGGGATCGCCACACGCCCTGCGGACGCAAAACCGGCGATCGCCCCTGTTATCGCATCGGAGCCCCCGAAAAGCGGAAGCCGCTTTTCGGGCCGATGCTACACCCCACCTACGTCAGAAGCGGGTGCCGCCCGAGAAGCGGAAGGCCTGGAGACGGTCGCCGCCGTACTTGCCGACGATACCCGTCTGCGGGTTGGTGCCCCACTGACCGTCATCCTTGGTCAGAGCATAAGCGTAGTCGAACCGGATCGGTCCGAGCGGCGACTGCCAGAGCAAGCTGGCGCCCACCGACGAACGCAGGATGTTCTTGTCGCGGATACAGCCAATATTCGACTGGGCGCCGCCAGTGACGACGTTGTACTGGCGTGCCTCGGAACCGGCCGGGCAGTCGAAGGCCACCGACTTCGAGCCGCCGTCGTAGTTGAACAGCGTACCGGCATCGGCGAAGAGCGCGCCGCGCAGGCCGACATCGCGCGGCAGGCCCCAGATCGGGAACTGCACCTCGATGGTGCCGCCGAAATAGCTCGTACCGCCAACCGCGTTGGCCGTCGGATCGTTCAGCACGTCGCGCGGACCGATGCCGGAGGGCGCGAAACCACGCACCAGCGACGGGCCGAGGAAGTAGTGATCGACCATGCGCAGGTTGCCGCTGGTCGCCTGGACGTGACCGCCCTGGACGCGCAGGAAGCCGACGACGTCGTCGAAGATCTCGCGATAGTAGCGGGCATCGGCCGAGATGCGGAAGAACTTCGAATCGCCACCGAGACCGGCGAATTCCGGCTTCAGTTCAGCCATGAAACCGTTGCGCGGGTTCTGGTTGCTGTCGAGCGAGTTGTAGTTGAAGTTCAGGCCGACCAGCGAAGTCAGGGTCGTGCCCTGGGCTTCCTTGACCGCGACCGTCGCCTCGCCGTTGGTCACGCAGTTATACGGCGTGGTCGCGGGAGCGTTGAAATACGAACAGTCGTTATAGGGGCGGTTGATCTCGTTCGGGATATCGATCTCGGTCTGGTAGAGCGAGTACCGCGGCGTGATCGAGAACTCTTCCGTGATCGGGAAGGTGAAGCGCACCTGACCACCGGTCACGCGGCTCTCGAAACGGCCCGTATTGTAGTTGTCGTTGAACTTCGAGAACAGGTCGAAGCCGGCCGCCACGCGATAACCCAGGAAATAGGGCTCGGTGAACGAGAAATCGATGCCCTGCGTCCGTTCACCCATCGTGCCGGCGATGCGGACGAACTGGCCACGGCCCAGGAAATTCGATTCCGACAGCGAGATTTCGCCGATGACGCCGTCCGCGGTCGAGTAGCCGCCGGCAATCGAGAACGAGCCGGTCGCCTTGTCCTCGACATCGATATTGACGACCACGCGATCCGGAGCGGAGCCCGGCTCGTTGGTGATGCGGACCTTGCTGAAGAAGCCGAGATTGTTCAAGCGACGCTCGGCGCGATCGACCATGACCTTGTTATAGGCATCGCCTTCGCCGAGATCGAGCTCGCGGCGGACGACATAGTCACGCGTACGGGTGTTGCCGCGCACGTTGATGCGCTCGACATAGACCCGCGGGCCTTCATCGATGACATAGGTGATGCCGATCATGCGACCGGCGGCATCGCGATCGCCGCGCGGGCGAACCTGGGCGAAGGCATGGCCGCGGCGCGCCACTTCGGTGGTCAGCGCGACCAGCGACTTCTCGACCGCCTCGGCATTGTAGGTATCGCCCGTCGAAGTCGCGACATAGCGCTGCAGGGCCCCCGCGTCGACATCGCGCAGCGCGGAATCGACCGTGACATTGCCGACCTGATAGCGCTGGCCTTCCTCGACCTGGATGTCGACGACCCAACCGCCGGCCGCATCGTCGAAGCGGGCCGCGCTATTGGTGATCTGGAAATCGGCATAGCCGTTCTTCAGGTAGAAGCGGCGGATCAGGTCCATGTCGGAATTGATCCGGTCCGGATCATAGACGTCGGAGGTCTTGATCCAGCTCAGGAAGTTCGACTCCGTCGAGGTCATCAACCCGCGCAGACGCCCGGCCGAATAGGCCTGGTTGCCGGTGAAGTTGATCGACTTGATGCCGGTCTTGCCGCTCTCGTTGATGGTGAAGACGAGATCCTGGCGGCCGTTCGGCAGCGGCGCGAGGCGCGCGCTGACCGAAGACAGGCCGTAACCGACCCGCCGATAGGCCTCGCGCAGACGCTCCACGTCGGAATTCATCAGCGCCTGGCTGACCGGGGCGCCGGCGCGCGACTGCACGACCTGCGCCAGCTGGTCGCTCTTCAGCTTGCGATTGCCTTCGAAGGCGACGCGGTTGACCGTGCCGCCCTGCTCCTGGACGGAGACGACGATCTGCGAGCCGCGGCGGTTGACCTGAACATTGCTGAACAGACCGGTCGCCATCAGGCTTTCGCGAATCTCCTGCGTGTTCTCGCGGCCAGCCGCGTAGGAGCGGATCGTCTCCGCATCGACACGCCGGTTGCCGTGGACAACCACGGCCTGCGCGAACGCTACACCACCACTCACGGCCAGCATCAAAGCCGAAAGTCCGATCGATCGAGAGAGCCGCAGCTTGATCGTCCGGCTCTGTTGGGTCGACGTCATCGGGTCGCCTATTCCATCTCTCTGGTCACCACCCCAAGCGGGGACCACCATCTCACGACGGCAGCACGGGGACATTGCGGTTCAATCGCTTCTACAAAGTTTCCAGCAGGGTGCAAACCGCGATCATCGTTAATAAAGCGTTTTTAGAAATCTCGTTGCCGGAGGGCCACGCAACATGCCGTTTTTCCGCCGCAAAGCGTGGCGCCGCAAGCGGTTTCAGAGCATCCCGCGAACGTGGACGATATCGTTCCAGGTCACGAACAGCATCAGCATGAGCACCAGGGCGAGGCCGACCCGGAAACCGATTTCCTGCGCACGCGGGCTCAGCGGCCGGCCACGGAGCGCCTCGTAGAGATAGAACAGCAGGTGTCCGCCATCGAGCATCGGCACCGGCACGAGATTCATCAGGCCGATCGATACCGAAAGGATCGCGGCGAGGTTGATCAGCCCGAGCAGCCCGCCATTCGAGGCGACGATGCCCGAGACCTGCGCGATCCGAATCGGGCCCGAAAGCTGATCGGTCGATTCACGCCCCGTCAGCAGCTTGGCGAGGTAGTCGTAAGTCCGGGTCACGACGAACCAGGTCTCGACGAAACCGGCTTGGGTGGACTCCAGCAATCCGAATCGCTGGACCTTCCAGTCCTCCGGGCGCGGCGAGGCCCTGACGCCGATGACACCGATCCGCTGCGTGCCGAGCTGGGTCTTCATCTCCGTCAGGGTCGGCGTGACCGGCAAGGTCACCGTGCCGCCGTCGCGCTCGATCGAAATCTCGAGGCGCTCTTCGGGCCGGGTCGAGACGATGCGCTGCATGTCGGAGAAGCTGGCGACCTTCTGGCCGTCGATGGCGATCACGATGTCGCCCGTCTTCAGCCCGGCCTTTTCCGCCGCGCTGCCCGCGACCACCGCGTCGACGCGCGGGATCAGCACCTGCTTGCCGAAGAAGAAGGCCGAGCCGGCGAAGATCAGGATCGCCAGCAGGAAATTCGCGATCGGGCCGGCGGCGACGATCGCCGCCCGCTCGCCGAGGGACTGCGCCGGGAAGGAGCGCGCGCGCTCCTGCGCCGACATCCGGCTGACCGCGGCATCGTCAGGGGCGCTGGACGCATCGGCATCGCCGGAGAACTTGACGTAGCCGCCGAGCGGGATCAACGCGAAGCGCCAGCGCGTGCCATGCCGATCGTTGAAGCCGAATATCTCGCGGCCGAAGCCGATCGAGAAGGTCTTGACGTCGACGCCGCACCAGCGGCCGACCAGGAAATGCCCGAGTTCGTGGACGAAGACGACGATGGTGAGAACGAACAGGAACGGCAGCAGATAGCCGAGCACGAATTGCCCGGCGTTCCAGAGCGACGCTGCGAATTCCATGAAACTATTCCCCCAAGGGTCCTAGATCATCGCGTGTCCTATCGGACACAATCACGATGATCTAGCTGATTGGTGCTGCATCGGATTTGTCCGAAAAGTGGATTCCACTTTTCGGTCCGATGCAATGTCGGTCTTTAGGTGACAGTGAACCGTGCTTGCGACAAGAGCGAGGCGGCCCTCCGTCTCGAATCGTGGTCAATGGCGAGCGCCTCCGCGACATCGCCCGGAGCTTCCGATCCGCCGGGAGTGGCTGCGCAGACCACCTCCACCAGAGCCGCGATATCGGGAAAGCGGAGCCGCCCCTCCAAGAAGGCAGCGACCGCAACCTCGTTGGCGGCGTTGAGCACCGCAGGCATCGCTCCGCCTTCGCGCAAGGCGGCCATGGCGAGCCCCAATGCCGGGAACCGAACGAGATCGGGCCGTTCGAAAGAGAGCGGCGCGGCCAGAGCGAGGTCGAGGAAGCGTGGCGGCGGCGCGCCGAGGCGCCCGTCGATGCCGAGGCAATGCGCGGCGGCAACCCGCATGTCCGGCACCGCCATGCCGGCGCTGACCGAGCCGTCGCGGAAGGTCACCAGGCCGTGGACGATCTGCTGGGGATGGACGAGCACGTCGAGCTGGCCCGCCTGCAGGTCGAACAGGAAGCGGGCCTCGATCAGCTCCAGCCCCTTGTTCATCATGCTGGCGGAATCGATCGTGATCTTGGCGCCCATCGCATAGTTCGGGTGCTTCAGCGCCTGATCAGGCGTCGCCGCCGCGATCTGCTCGGCGCTCCAGGTCCGAAACGGCCCGCCCGAGGCTGTCAGCGTCATGCTCCGGACCGACGAGAGCGGCTCGCTACCGAGCACCTGAAACAGGGCGTTATGCTCGGAATCGAGCGGCAGCAGGCGGGCGCCGACCTCGGCCGCCCGCGCCATCACCGCCGCCCCGGCACAGACCAGGCTCTCCTTGTTGGCGAGCGCGATCGTCCGTCCCGGCTGAAGCGCGGCGAAGGTCGCCTCCAGCCCAGCCGCACCCGAGATCGCGCTGACGACGATATCGGCCGGCCGGTCGACCGCTTCCAGCACCGCGGAGCGCCCTGCTCCATTCGCGATTCCGGTGCCGGACAGCGCCTGCTTCAGCGCCTCGCCGCCAGCCGCGTCAGCGAGCGCGGCGAAGGATGCGCCAACCTCGATCGCGGTCCGGGCGAGCGCCTGCGCATCCCGGCCACCGACCACTGTCGCGATCGAGAGCCGCTCGGGATTCTCGGCGACGATATCGCGGACCGAACGTCCGACGGAGCCGGTCGCTCCCAGAAGCGTGACGCTGCGCAGGGGCATCGGGATCAGACGTTGAGATGCAGGGCGAAGAGCGCGAAGCCGGCGAGCACCAGCACCGCCCAATAGCCGTCGAGCCGATCGAGGAAACCGCCATGGCCGGGGATGAGCTTGCTCGAATCCTTGGCGTCGAAGCGGCGCTTGAGGGAGGATTCGAACAGATCGCCCGCCTGGCTGACGATAGAGCCCGCGAGCGAGGCGGCGACGACCGGCCCGGCCGCCGTCACGCCCTGCAGCGAAGGCATCAGGCGCCAGACGAGATAGCCGCCGACCATGCCGGCGACGGCGCCGCCGATCGCGCCCGACCAGGTCTTCTTCGGGCTCACCGCCGGCATCAGCTTCGGTCCGCCGAGCTTGCGGCCGGTGAAATAGGCGGCGATGTCGGTCAGCCAGACGACCGCGAAGCTCCACAGGATCAGGGCGAGCCCGATCCCCGGGAGATCGCGCAAGGCCGGCGTGACCAGCGCGAAGGCGAGCGCATAGGCGACGCCGCAGAGTTCAAGCGCCAGCCGCGAGCGGACGAAAGGCGTCGCAAGCGCACCAAGGAGCGCTGCCGCTGCCGCGGTGCCCGCGAGCGCGGCGGGGCTTGCCGGGGAGTAGGTCAGCGCAAGGCCGGCGACGACCACGCCGATACCGGCAGGGATCGCATTGCCGCGGCCGATGATCGCCAGCCATTCGTAGGCGACGAGCCCGGCAACGAGAATCCAGACCAGCCGGAACGGCCAGCCGCCCCAGAGCGTGACGAGCAGGATCAGCGCGCCAAGCACCAGCGCCGATGCGACCCTGAGCTTCAGCTCCGAGTTGGCGCGCGGCGCGGAGGGAGACGGCGCATTCACGCGACGCCCACGCTGCGATCGGAGGGCGTGGACAATCCGCCGAAGCGGCGGTCGCGCTGGCGATACTGCGCGAGCGCGTCCTCGAAAGCGGCGCGGTCGAAATCGGGCCACATCACCGGGGCGAAGATGAACTCGGCATAAGCCGCCTGCCAGAGCAGGAAGTTCGATATGCGGGTCTCGCCCGAGGTCCGGATCACCAATTCGGGATCGGGAATGTCGTGGGTGTCGAGCTGGCCGGCGATCGCGGCCTCGTCGATCGCGGCCGGATCGATCCGCCCGGCCGCAGCCTCGGCCGCCAGCCGGCGCGTCGCGCGGATGATCTCGTCGCGGGAGCCGTAATTGAAGGCGATCACCAGCACGAGCCCGGTATTGTTGCGCGTGCTGGTTTCGGCATGCTCGACGAGGCGGCGCAGATCGGCCGCCAGATCGTCGCGGCTGCCGATGATCCGCACCCGGACATTGGCGGCGGAAAGCTCGGCAAGATCCTTCTCGACGAAATGCTTGAGCAGCCCCATCAGGAAGGAGACTTCCGCATAGGGGCGGCGCCAGTTCTCGGTCGAGAAGCTGTAGAGCGTCAGATACCGAATGCCGAGATCGCCGGCATTGCGCACCGTACGGCGCAGCGCCTCCAGCCCGCGGCGATGGCCCTCCTGCCGCGGCAGCCCGCGCATCTGCGCCCAGCGCCCGTTGCCGTCCATGATGATGGCGACATGGGCCGGGTTGGACACATCTGCGTCGCGCTGACCGGATGACATGCGGATGAGCCTCGCTCGGCCTCGGCCGAAGGAGCGCGGGATATCTCCCGCGCGGGACGTCAGACGTGCAGGATTTCCTTTTCCTTCGCCGCAAGCGCCTGGTCGATCTCGGCGATGTGCTGGTCGGTCGCCTTCTGGACGAGGTCGGAATTGCGCGCGGCGTCGTCCTTGGTCATGTCGCCGTCCTTCTCCAGCTTCTTGACCACGTCGATGCCGTCGCGGCGGACATGGCGCACGGAAATCTTGGCCTCCTCGGCATATTTATGCGCGACCTTGACCATCTCCTTGCGGCGCTGCTCGTTCAGCTCGGGGATGCGGATGCGCAGGACCTGGCCTTCCGTCTGCGGGTTGAGGCCGAGATCGGATTCGCGCACCGCCTTGTCGACGGCATTGACCATCGAGCGGTCCCAGACCTGAACGCTGAGCAGGCGCGGCTCCGGCACGGAGACCGTGGCGAGCTGGCTCAGCGGGGTGCGAGCGCCATAGGCCTCGACCATGATCGGGTCGAGCATGTTAGCGGAGGCGCGGCCGGAGCGCAGCGAGGCGAGATCGCCCTTGAAGGACTGCACCGCACCGGCCATGCGGCGCTTGATGTCGGCGAGGTCGAACGTCGTCTGGGCCATTTCAATCGGGACCTTGCAGGTAATTCAAAATCGGCGAGACCATGGCGGGGCGGCCGCGCAGGGTCAAGATTGACATGTTCGAACAGCATTTTCCCCTGCGATGAGCAAGGGAAAAGCGTCGATGCGGGCAGATCATGGCCGGCTGGCGGCGCAAGCCGCTGGTTCGCGGCCCATGGATGCCCATCTCATCCTAGAGACCAGCCCGCCCGCCGGCCAGCACCGGCCGCAAGGAACCGTGGAGAAAAGACGTGCCTCGCCTCAACCGCATCGTCGAGACCGCGCTCTATGTCGACGATCTCGACCGCGCCCGCACCTTCTACGAGGACAAGCTCGGCCTCGCGCCGCTGCTCAAGACGAAGACGCTCTTCGCCTATGATGTCGGCGGCGCGAACGTGCTGCTGCTGTTCCAGCGCGGCGCCTCGCTGCAGACGCAAGCCTCGGCGGGAGGCACCATCCCCCCGCATGACGGCAGCGGGCCGCTCCACATCGCCTTCGCGATCGATGCCGATGGCCTCCCGGCCTGGGAGGCCCGGCTGAAGGAACTCGACATCGCCATCGAAGGGCGGATGCAATGGGAGCGCGGCGGCACGAGCCTGTATTTCCGCGATCCGGACGGGCATCTCCTCGAACTGACGACGCCCGGCCTGTGGAAGACCTATTGAGGCAAGCGCCTCAAGGCGTGACGTAGGTCGCCCTGCCCTCGCCGCGCAGGACGGCTGCCAGCATACCGGGCTCGGCGATCGAGAAGACCACGATGGTCAGGCTCGCGTCGCGGGCGAGCGCGAAGGCGGCCGTGTCCATCACCTTGAGGTCGCGCTTGATCGCGTCCTCATGGGTCAGCGTGTCGTAGCGGGTCGCGGTCGGGTCCTTCTTCGGATCGGCGCTATAGACGCCGTCGACCTGCGTCGCCTTGAGGAGATGGCTGCAGCCGAGCTCGGCCGCGCGCAGCGCAGCACCCGTGTCGGTGGTGAAATACGGGTTGCCTGTGCCGCCGCCGAGGATGACGACCTTGCCGTTGCTGAGATGGTCGAGCGCGCGCTTGCGGGCATAGCTCTCGCAGAGCGAGGGCATCGGCACCGCCGACATGGCGCGGGCCGGGGCGCCGGCCGCCTCGATCGAATGCTCCAGCGCCAGCGCGTTCATGACCGTGCCGAGCATGCCGATCGAATCGGCGGTCGTGCGGTCGAGCCCCTTGTTCAGGCCCTGGACGCCGCGGAAGAAGTTGCCGCCGCCGACGACGATGCCGATCTCGACGCCCTCGCGCGAGGCATGGGCGATATCGGCCGCGAGCGCCGTCAGCGTGACGCCGTCGAGCCCGTTTCCGACAGGGCCGGCCAGAGCTTCACCAGAGAGCTTCACGAGAACGCGTTGGGGTCTCATCGATGTCTCTCCGTCTAGCTGGGGGCCGGCCGCGATTCGACGCAACCCTATCTTCCTACAAAAAAGGCCGCGCGATGCGCGGCCTTTCTGTCATTCTTGTCTTACCGCATTTTCTTCACGCGAACCGGTATCCACTTCGCTCGAAAATGCTTTGGCGGAGTTTGTCAGCCCGTGGTGCCGCCGGCGGCAGCGACCTCGGCCGCGAAGTCCTGCTCTTCCTTCTCGATGCCCTCGCCGAGCGCGAAGCGGGCGAAGCCGGTGAGCTTCACGGGAGCGCCGACCTTGCCCTCGATCTCCTTGAGGACCTGCGAGACCGACTTGGAGCCGTCATGGATATAGGCCTGCTCGAGCAGGCAATATTCCTTGGCATAGCTCTTCAGACCGCTCTCGGTGATCTTGGCGAGGACGTGCTCGGGCTTGCCGGCATTCTTCTCGGCCAGGATCGCCTTCTCGCGCTCCAGGACTTCCGGGGCGACCGAAGCGAGGTCGAGAGCGACCGGGTTGGTCGCGGCGACATGCATGGCGAGCTGGCGGCCGAGCGCGGCGAGTTCATCCGACTTAGCCGTCGACTCGAGCGCGACGATGACGCCGATCTTGCCGAGGCCCTCAGTGATCGCGCCGTGGACATAGGAGCCGATCACGCCCGAGGAGACCTTGAGCGAGGCGACGCGGCGCAACGTCATGTTCTCGCCGATCGTGGCGATGGCGTTGGCGATGGCGTCCTGCACCGAGCCGCCGCCCGGATAGTGATGGCCGAGCAGCGCCTCGACGTCGCCGCCGCGCTCCAGCGCGACATCGGCGATGGTCTTGGCGAGCGCCTGGAATTCCGGATTGCGCGCGACGAAGTCGGTCTCGGAGTTGACCTCGACGACGACGCCTTCATTGCCCTGCACGGTAACGGCGACGAGGCCCTCGGCGGCGACGCGGCCGGCCTTCTTGGCGGCCTTCGACAGGCCCTTGGCGCGCAGCCAGTCCACGGCGGCTTCCATGTTGCCGTCGGTCGCCGAGAGGGCGGTCTTACAATCCATCATGCCCGCGCCGGTCTTGTCGCGGAGTTCCTTCACCATCGCGGCGGTGATCGCTGCCATCTGTCTTGTCCTTGCTGTCGGTGCGGCGCGGGCCCGGAGGCCGGCCGCGGATCGGAGTGATGCGGACGCCTGCATGGGGAAACGCCGACGCTCCGTTTCCGGCCGTCGGCGCGTCCTCTTAACGTCTAGAAGCCGGCGTCAATCGAGAGGCCCGATTGCGACGCGCCGATGACGCGCCGCAATCGCAACCGAATTACGCGTCGGCGAGGTCGCGAGCCTGGGCGACCCAGCCCTCGCGGTCGATCTTGCCGCCGAGCTTCAGGTCGTGGTCGATCTTGGTCACGTCGGCCGGGGTCATCGCAGCGATCTGCCAGAAGTGGTAGATGCCGCCGTCGTTCAGCTTCTGGACCGCGTCCGGGCCCATGCCCGAGAGCTTGGTCAGGTCGTCCGGAGCGCCACGCGGGGTGGTCAGCGTCTCGAAGGCGCCCGAAGCGGTCTCGAGAGCTTCCTCGACGACCGGCGCCTCGGCGGCGCCGACATCGATGCCCTGGTCGCCCGAGGCGCGGCCGATGCCGTCGATCGCCGAGCGGGCGATCAGATCGCAATAGAGCTGGATGGCGCGGCCGGCGTCGTCATTGGCCGGGACCGGGAAGGTGATGCCGTCCGGATCCGAGTTCGAGTCGACGATCGCGGCGACCGGGATGCCGAGGCGCTGAGCCTCCTTGATCGCCAGCTGCTCCTTGTTGGTGTCGATCACGAAGATCATGTCCGGCGTGCCACCCATGTCCTTGATGCCGCCCAGAGCCTTCTCGAGCTTGTCGCGCTCACGCGACAGCATCAGGCGCTCTTTCTTGGTCAGGCCGGTGCCGCCGCCGTTGAGCAGCTCGTCGACCTTGCGCAGGCGCTGGATCGAAGCCGAGATGGTCTTCCAGTTGGTCAGCATGCCGCCGAGCCAGCGGGAGTTGACGTAATACTGGGCCGAACGCTTGGCGGCATCGGCGATGGCGTCCTGCGCCTGGCGCTTGGTGCCGACGAAGAGGACGCGGCCGCCACGGGCGACGGTGTCCGACACGGCCTGCAGGGCGCGGTGCAGCATCGGCACCGACTGCGACAGGTCGAGGATGTGGATGTTATTGCGGACGCCGAAGATGTACGGGGACATCTTGGGGTTCCAGCGATGGGCCTGGTGGCCGAAATGGGCGCCGGCCTCGAGGAGCTGGCGCATGGAGAAATCAGGCAGAGCCATGGTGTTCTAGTCCTTCCGGTTGAACCTCTGGAGCGCGAATGAACAGGGCATGAGCTGCCGCGTCACCGGAACGCCTCGGGAGATCGAGGCGATGCACTCCATGTGGGATGGGCTGCGCCTTACAGGGGATGGCGCCGTATTGCAAGCCGCCTGGGCCGGGAAAGCCGGATGCGCGGCATGATGAGGCCCATGCGGATACCGCATGGGCCCATCCACAACTATCCCCCCGGCAGAATGCCGGGCCTAAGCCTTATTGCGGCAGCTTGGCGCCCATCTGCTTCACGAGATCGCCGATCTGCTTGCAATAGCTCGCCGGCGTGCCGTTCATCGCCTTGGCGATCGCCTCGATGTTCTGCTCCATGCCCATGGCCGAGATCGTGCCCTTGCGGCCGGCGGCTTCGGCGGCATCGCCGCCGCTGACATCGGCCGGCACCGGGATCATCGCGATCAGCTTCTTCTGGACATCGGCCGCGGCCGTGTCGGTGAAGCCCTTGTCGGCGCAATAGCCGAGAATGCCGAGCTGATTGCGGGCCGCCTGATAGGCGACCTTGAGCTGATCGGCCTGGGTCTGGGCGAAGGACGGGGCCACGGAGCCCAAAAATGCAACCGCAGTGGCGGCCATCAACGACTTATAAAAGGTCATGGGGAATATCCTCAGGCTATCATGTTCTCAAGCATGCCAAGATGCTCTCCCCCCCACCGTCACCTGCCTAGCGCGTGCGGCCGGGTCGAACAACCCGGGTCGCCCCGACAGGACGGCGATCGGAGGCCGGATTCGGCGTGACCCTCGACCTGAGAACCATCTTCGTCACCGGCGCGCTGACCTGCTTCATCATCGGCGCGCTGCAATTGATGACCTTCGCCACCGGCCGCTTCACCCGCAGCCCGGTCTGGTGGGGCGTCAGCAGTCTGTGCATCGGCGCCGGCCTGCTCGGCGCGGCCTTCCGCGGCACGATTCCCGATATCGTCTCGATCGAATTCGCCAACACCATCATGCTGGCCGGCTGCTTGCTGCTGCTCTTCGGCATCCGCAATTTCGCCGGCCGCGAGCTCAACTGGTTCGGCTTCGGTGTGGTGCTCCTGGGCATCTGGGCTCTGCTCGCACTCTCGCCGGGAACGGAGGGCTATTCGACGCGCGTCATGGTCGTGGCGACGGTGATGGCGCTCTGCGACGCCGCGATCGTGCGCGAAGCCGTCCGGCTCGGCCGGCAGGAGCGCTTGCGTTCGGCCTGGCTTCTGGCTGCGCTGTTCATGCCCACCGTGGTGATCTATGCCGGGCGCATCACACTGGCGGCGCTGGATCAGGTCGGCACGACGCTTTTCCCCACCGATTCGGGAGCGACAGGCTGGCTCGCCGCGACCGGCGTCGCCTTCGTCATCCTGAGAGGCCAGGCGCTGCTGCTACTAGCGGCCGAACGCAGCAACCGGATTCTGGCGACGCTCGCCCGGCGCGACCCGCTGACCGGGGCGATGAACCGCTCCGGTCTCGAACAGTGGCTGGCGCGGCAGGCGCGCGGCGAGCAGCGGGCCGCGCTCCTGCTCATCGACATCGACCATTTCAAGCAGCTCAACGACACGCTCGGCCACGCCGAGGGCGACCGTATCCTGCGCCTCTTCGCCACCGCCGTGCAGGAGCAGTTGCGCAGCACCGACATCCTGGCCCGGCAAGGCGGCGACGAATTCGCGATCATCCTGCCCGATATCGGCGTCCGGGAAGCTGTGCGGGTGGCGGAGCGCCTGCGCGGCGCCTTCCGCGACAAGGTCTCCGATCTCGCCGAGATCGGGCTGCAGCCGACGCTCAGCATCGGCGTGGCCGAGGTCGCGCTCGGCGGGCGCGAGCTCGACGACCTTCTGGTCGAGGCCGACGAAGCGCTCTACCGCGCCAAGCGGCTCGGACGCGATCGCGTCCAGGCCCAGCTCAAGCCGGCGGCCTGAAACCGGGCTCAGGCCTCAGGGCATCAGGGTCGCGGCCGAGACCCGCTCGATCCCGGCTGCGGCCATCTCGGCCCAGGCCCGATCGAGCGAGCCGTCGAGATCGATCGCGCGGCAGGCATCCTCGACGACGATGGTCTCGAAACCGGCGCGCGCGGCATCCTGCGCCGTCCAGCTAACGCAGAAATCCGTCGCGAGCCCGGCAATGACGACCTTCGCGATGCCGCGCTCGCACAGATAGCCCTCCAGTCCCGTCCGCGTCTGGCGATCAGCCTCGATAAAGCCCGAATAGCTGTCGATGCCCTGACGATAGCCCTTGCGGATCACCGCCTCGGCATGAGGCAGATCGAGCCCGGCATGGAAGGCGGCGCCCGCCGTACCCTGCACGCAATGATCCGGCCAGAGCACCTGCGGGCCATAGGCCAGCTCGACCATCTCGAAGGGCTTGCGACCGGGGTGACTGGAGGCGAAGGAGGCGTGGCCGGCCAGATGCCAGTCCTGCGTCAGCACGACATGGCGAAAGCGGCGTCCGAGCGCGTTGACGATCGGCACGACCGCGTCGCCATCCGGCACGGCAAGGCTGCCGCCCGGACAGAAATCGTTCTGGACGTCGACGACGAGCAGCACGGTCCGGTCGTCGGCCATCGGCTCAGCTCCTATTGCAGCCGGACATCGACCACGCCAGGCGCAGCCCGCACGGCATTGGCGATCTGCTGGTTGACCGGGAACTTGCCGGGCAATTCGATCTCGACCTCCTGGGCACCGTCATCGATGATCATGATGATCGAGACCTTGCCCTCGGCACGCGTCGCCTCGCGCGGGCGGATGCGCTCGGCAACCGAGGCCACCGCCTTGTCGTCGCGCAGATAGACGACGAGATCCTGCTTCTGGCGCGCCGCGAGCCCGTCCAGTTCCTCTGCATCCTCGATGCGCGGGCGCACCTCTTCGCCGTCGAGCACGGCCGACAGCCGGAGCACCAGCGCCCTGCCTGGCTCCAGCAGGTCGCGCAGCTTCATCAGCCCTTCCGAGAACAGCACAGCCTCGAACTGACCGCTCGGATCGGAGAGGTTAACGATGCCCATCTTGGAGCCCGACTTGGTGCGCCGTTCCGACTTGTCGATGACGGAGACCGCGACCTTGCCGACGCCGGTGCCATTGACGCGCACGGTCTGGGCGAAATCGGCATAGCGCTGCACCCGCAGGCGCTTCAGCACATGCTCGTAATCGTCGAGCGGGTGGCCGGAGAGGAAGAAGCCGACCGCCTCGTGCTCGCGCTTGAGCTTCTCGGCCGGAGCCCAGGGCTCGACCTGCGGGATGCGGAAGGCCTCCTGCACCACGCCGCCGCCGAGCAGGTCGAACTGGCCGGCTGCCGCCTCGTCGCGGGTGCGGTTGGAAAGCGCCAGCATGCCGTCGAGCGCAGCGACCGCGCGGGCGCGATCCGCCTCCAGCTCATCGAGCGCGCCGGCGGCAATCAGCGCTTCCAGCGTGCGGCGATTGACCAGCCTTGTGTCGATGCGGCGGGCGAGATCGGCGAGATCGCGGAACGGGCCATTGGCCTGCCGCGCCGCCACCAGCGATTCCACCGCCGCCGTGCCAACGCCCTTGATGGCGCCGAGCGCGTAGAAGATCTTGCCGTCGGCCACGTCGAACTCGACGCCGGACTGGTTGATCGCCGGCCGCTCGACCTTGATGCCGAGCCGCTCGGCATCGCGGCGGAATTCCGAGAGCTTGTCGGTATTGCCCATGTCGAGCGTCATCGACGCCGCGAGGAACTCGACCGGGTAATTCGCCTTGAGATAGGCGGTCTGGAAGGCGACGATGGCATAGGCCGCCGCGTGGCTCTTGTTGAAGCCGTAATCGGCGAACTTCGCCAGCAGATCGAAAATCTCGGAGGCGATGTCCTTCTTGATGCCGCCCTCGATCGCGCCCTTCACGAAGCGGTCGCGCTGGGCGTCCATCTCCGCCTTGATCTTCTTGCCCATGGCGCGGCGCAGCAGGTCCGCCTCACCGAGCGAATAGCCCGAGAGCGCCTGCGCCACCTGCATCACCTGCTCCTGGTAGACGATGATGCCGTGGGTCTCGCGCAGATAGGGCTCCATTCCGGGATGGAGATAGGTCGGGTCTTCCAGCCCGAGCTTGCGGCGGCAATAGGTCGGGATGTTGTCCATCGGGCCCGGCCGGTAGAGCGCCACCAGCGCGATCAGGTCCTCGATCCGGTCGGCCTTCATCTCGACCAGCGCCTTGCGCATGCCGACCGATTCCACCTGGAACACGCCGACCGTCTCGCCGCGCGCCAGCATGGCGTAGGTGGTCGGGTCGTCGAAAGGCAGTTGCGCCAGATCGATCTGGATATCGCGCTGGGCGATGAGCTTCACCGCGGTCGTCAGCGTGGTCAGCGTCTTCAGGCCGAGGAAGTCGAACTTCACCAGTCCGGCCTGCTCGACCCATTTCATGTTGAACTGGGTGACGCGCATGCCGGTGCGCGGATCGACCGAGAGCGCGACGAGCTGCTCGAGCGGCCGATCGCCGATCACCACGCCTGCGGCGTGGGTCGAAGCATGGCGATGAAGCCCTTCCAGCTTCTGGCCAATTTCGAGCAGGCGCGCGACGATCGGCTCCTCCTCCGCCGCCTGCTGCAGCTTGGGTTCGCCCTCGATCGCATCCTTCAGCGAGATCGGCTTGGCCGGGTTCTGCGGCACGAGCTTGGTCAGCTTGTCGACCTGGCCATAGGGCATTTCCAGCACGCGGCCGACGTCGCGCAGCACGCCGCGGGCGAGCAGCGTGCCGAAGGTGATGATCTGGGCGACGCGCTCCTGGCCGTAATGGTGCTTGACGTAGTCGATCACCTCTTCTCGCCGGTTCTGGCAGAAGTCGATGTCGAAGTCGGGCATCGAGACGCGGTCTGGATTGAGGAAGCGCTCGAAGAGCAGGCCGAAGCGCAGCGGATCGACATCGGTGATGGTCAGCGCATAGGCGACGAGCGAGCCCGCGCCCGAGCCGCGGCCCGGACCGACCGGAATGTCATGGTTCTTTGCCCATTTGATGAAGTCCGAGACGATCAGGAAGTAGCCCGGGAACTTCATCCGCGTGATGATCGAGAGCTCGAAATCGAGCCTCTTCTCGTAATCCTCGACGGTGAAGCCGTCGGCCGGGCCGTGCTTGTCGAGGCGTGCGGAGAGGCCGGCGCGGGCCTGATCCTGAAGCTCCTCGGCCTCGTCGCGACCTTCCTCGCCGAAGCGCGGCAGGATCGGCTTGCGGGTCGAGACGCGCCAGTGGCAGCGCATCGCGATCTCGACCGTGTTCGCCAGCGCCTCCGGCAGGTCGGCGAAGCGCTTCTTCATCTCGGCGCGCGAGGCGAAGTAATGCTCCGGCGAGACGCGCCGGCGCGTACCGTCCGAGACGAGGCGGCCTTCCGCCACTGCCAGCAGCGCGTCATGCGCGTCGAAATCGGCCGGCTTGGCGAAGAAGGGCTCGTTGGTCGCGACGATCGGCAGATCGGCGTCGTAGGCGAGGCGCAGGAGGTGGGCTTCCCGCGCCGCCTCGCCGTCGCCGCCATGGCGCTGGATCTCGACATAGAGCCGATCGCCATAGATGCCGGCGAGCGTCGCGAGGCGTGAAGCGGCCTGCGGAAGCTGGCCGAGGCGGATGGCGACGTCGATCGGCCCGCCCTGCCCGCCGGTCAGCGCGACCAGGCCGGAATGATAGGCGGCGAGGCGCTCGATCGTGGTCACGGGCTGGCCGGAACCGCCGGTCGCCAGCGCCGCCTCGCTGACGAGCTTCATCAGGTTGCCGTAGCCGGCCTCGTCCATGGCGAGCAGGACGATATGCGGCAGGCGCTGCGGCTGCGCCGGTTTGCGGCTGCCCTCGCCCTCATCGGCGAAATCGACGGAGAGCTGCACGCCGACGATCGGCTGCAGGCCGGAGCCCGCCAGCTTCTCCGAGAATTCGAGGCCGCCGAAAAGATTGTCGGTATCGGTCAGTGCCAGGGCCGGCTGGCCGTCGGCCACCGCCATCTTGGCGAGCGTCGCGATCGTCATCGCGCCTTCGAGCAGCGAATAGCTCGAATGGACATGCAGGTGGACGAAGCCGATCTCCTGGAGAACGCGCGCCTCGCCAGCTTCCCTGCTCATGTCCCACTCCTGTCGCCGCACAGGCGACTCGTCCGCACCCGATCCTTCTTATGCGTCCTGGGCGAGGCCGTCGTCGAGGCCTTGAGCCTCCATCTGTGGATGGCTCCTGCCGTCTTCAGACATGCGGGCCGGAGAGGATCGCTGCCCAGAGCCAGATCATGCCGAGGAAGACGCCGAGCGAGGCGATCTCGGCAAGGCCGGCGGCGAATTTACGCGCTGCAGTCATGAGAACCTCCTGTGTTCGCGATAAGTTCATATTAGTTCACTATTTGTTCTCGTCAATGTCGATAGGGAAGCGGGCCGTGCGAACCGGGCGCAACGGTTAATGAAATCCTACCGACGATTCGATGCAGAGGCTGGCGATCAGTGGAGCCGCGTTGGGATATCCCCATCCGTCATGGTCGGGCTTGTCCCGACCATCCACGTCTTCGCCGGTTGAAGATCGTATTCAAGACATGGATGCTCGCCACAAGGGCGAGCATGACGGCAACCGCATCGTTCCTGTCACAACCACCATTGTCATTCCGGGGCGCGCCACAGGCGCGAACCCGGAACCCACGACTGGGTGAAACATCAAGTGTTCGGCTGCGATGGCTCACCCAGTCGTGGGTTCCGGGTTCTTCGCTTTGCGAAGCCCCGGAATTGTCTGTTTGAGTTTTGGTATTGTTGTGTGGTTCCGCGGAAGCGGTATGCCTGGTCCGGCTGGCCGGCCG